>VGYR01000018.1 GCA_016872925.1 Planctomycetota bacterium | reverse complement strand
GAACGGCCGCTTCGTATTCGCTTGTTTCAGGGCTAGGGAGAGCAACGCGATGATGGCCGCCGTCGCCACCGCGCGGTGGCGACGGGCCAGGCGGCCGACTGCCTCCCAGAGCGGCTCCGGCGCCGCGAGCACCTCGTCGCCGTTGAGGTAGCGCCGCAGGTCGGCCGCAAGCGCCGCGGCATCCGGATAGCGCCGACCGGCCGCTTTCTCCAGGCACTTGAGGATCACCCGCGCCAGTGGACGGTCGATCGTCGCGGGGAGCGGCCGGGGAGGCGAGGTCGAAACCACCCGTTCCGCCTCGGTGATGCGGGTGCTGTCGACCGCGTAGGGCCGGCCACCGGAGACGAGTTCGTAGAGCACCAAGCCGAGCGAATACACGTCCGAGCGCGGGTCGAGCTCGTGCCAAGCCGCCTGAAACTGCTCGGGGCTCATGTACTGCGGCGTGCCCGCATAACGGTCGCGGCGGGGCGTGGCGGCGGCATCCGGGGCGGTGGAGGGACCGATGGCGATGCCGAAGTCGATGAGTTTCACGGCCCCGCCGCGTTCGACGAGGATGTTGCCCGGCTTGATGTCGCGGTGGACGACGCCGCGCTGATGGGCGTGGGCGGCCGCCTCGCAGACCCCAACGAAGAGGTCGACTCTTTGCCGCACGGGCAGCCCTGCCGCGTCGGCGTGAGCCGTGATCGAGAGTCCCTCCGGGATCAGCTCCATCACGAGATAGGGCAGGCCGCCGTCGTCGACACCGGCGGTGTAGACGTGCGCGATCCCTGGATGCCGCAGGCTGGCGAGCGCCGTCGTCTCGCTCTCGAACTGCGACGTCGCGTCCGGATCCATTCCCGCCCCCGGAAGCACCTTGACCGCGACGAGCCGGTCGGGTTTTTGCTGCCGTGCCTCATAGACCCAGCCCATGCCACCACGCCCGATCAGCCGCTCGATGCGGCATGCGCCGATGATCGCGCCCGGGGCCAGGGGAGGGGCTGTCGGGCCGACGGTCCGTCCGAAGCCGAAGGTCGAGCATCTGCCGGTCAGCTCGGCTCCGGTGGGATCTTCGCAAGGCTCTGCCGGATCGGAGCTTTGTCCGCCGCCTGGATCGGATGATGATTCGGGGGTCGTCACGCCGATCTCGGGGCGGGTGCCGCGTGCGTGAAGGGGACGACGGTCACACCTTGAGGGCCGATTCCGGGCCCCGGGCGGGGCAGCTTGCGAGGGCCACGGCCACGGCGCCGGCGATGAACTCTTCGACCTGCGCGGCGGACCGGCCGGCCAGGTCGTCGGGATTCATCGCGGCCGCGATGTCGACGCCGTCGAACAGCGGGTCGGCCGCCAGCCGGGCGGCGAGGTCGTTGGGATGCCCCTCGCGGATCCGCGCCGTGGCCGCGTGGCTGTGCGTGCGGAGCGCCTCGTGCAGGGTCTGGCGGTCGCCGCCGGCCGTCGTGGCCGCCATCAGGATCTTCTCGCTGGCCAGAAAGGGAAGGTGGGCCTCGAGATTCCGCCGGATGCCCCCCGGGAGCACCACCAGGCCGCCGGCGATGTTGGCGTAGATCACGAGCTGGGCGTCGGTGGCGAGGAACGCCTGCGGGAGCACGAGCCGCCGTGGGGCCGAGTCGTCGAGCGTCCGCTCCAGCCACTGCGTGGCGGCCGTCTGGCCCGCCGTCGCCGCCAGGCCCATCACGAACCGCCCCAGGCCGCACATCCGCTCGGCCCGCATCGGATTGCGCTTGTAGGGCATCGCCGAGGAGCCCACCTGCTCCTTCTCGAACGGCTCCTCGAGCTCGCCCCACGCGGCTGCCAGGCGGAGGTCGTTGCCCGCCTTGTGCGTCGACTCCGACACGCCGGCGAGGGCCGCGCAGACCTGCGAATCGACCTTCCGCGTGTAGGTCTGGCCGGTGACCTCGTACGACGAGTGGAAGCCGAGCTTCTGCGCCACGAGCTCGTCGAGCCGGCGAACCTTGGCGTGGTCGCCCCCGAACAGCTCGAGGAAGCTCGCCTGGGTGCCGGTGGTGCCCTTCACGCCCCGGGCCCGGAGCAGCTTGCGGCGGTGGGTGACCTCCTCGAGGTCGAGGATCAGATCGTGGATCCACAGGCAGATCCGCTTGCCGATCGTGGTGGGCTGAGCGGGCTGCAAGTGGGTCCGCCCCAGGCAGACCAGGCCCTTCGTCTCCAACGCCCGGGCCGCGAGCCGCTCGATCACCGTGGCCAGCCGGGCCGCGACCAGGTCGAGCGACTCCCGCATCATGATCAGGTCGACGTTGTCGGTGACGAAGGCGCTGGTGGCCCCGAGGTGGATGATCGGCCGGGCCGACGGCGCGGCGTCGGCGAACGCGTGGAGGTGCGCGAAGACATCGTGCCGCATCCGCCGCTCGTAGTCGGCCGCCTTGGCGAAGTCGACCGGCGCGAGGTTCGCCCGCATCTCGGCGAGCTGTCCCGACGAGATCGGCAGGCCCAACTCCGCTTCAGCCTCGGCGAGCGCCAGCCACGCCTTTCGCCAGAGCGTGTAGCGGTGGTTGTCGCTCCAGAGCCGTGTCATTTCGGCCGACGCATAGCGGGAAGCGAGCGGATTGTCCCAGTGGTCGCGCGGATCGGACGGCAGGTCGGTGTTCACGAGCGGACTCCGGGGGGGCGGGACGAGGCCGCGGGGCCACGTCCGGCGGCCTCGCCACCGCGAGCCATCTTGCAGAACAAACGCTCGAGTGCCAGCCGGGCCCGCAGCCCGCGGGAGGCCTCCCCCTTGAGCGCGAGATCCAGGTCGAGCAGCCAGACCGGCAGCCGCCGTGCCCGCCGCGGCCCCAGCTGCTGGAGCGACTCCTTGGCCTGGGCGAGCGCCTTGGGCCAGGCGGCCACGCCCGCCTCGCGAAGCGCCTGCTCCACGCCGGCCGGCCGGCCGGCGCCGGCGGGAAGGGCCAGCAGCCGCGCCGCCGTCGAGAGCCGCCGCAGCACGCTGGCCATCTGCGCCGCGATGCCGATCGGGTTCTCGCCGGAATCGAGCAGGTCGGCGAGTTCGCGAAGTGCCCGCTTCGTGTCGCCGCCGGCCGCCGCGTCGACCATGCCCCACGCCGTCCGCTCCTGCGGCGAGCCGGCGAAGTCGTCGACGGCCTCCGGCGGGATCGCCTGCTGGCGGGCCTGCGGGTCGGTGGCCGCCGCGAGCCGCGCCAGGGCCTGGTCGATCTGGCCGAGGCTGCCGCCGAGACGCTCGAGCAGCCGCTCTGCGGTGGCGGCGGCGAGCGTGATGCCGTGCCGCGACGCGGCCCAGGTGCGAATCCATCCGCCAAGGTTGGCTCGGGGCGGGATCGAGGTGTCGATCGCGAGCCCCTGCTTGGCGACGGCCTTTGCCAGCCTCGTGGTGGAGGGCAGGCTGCGGACCTCGAGCACCACGAGGCCCCGGCGGCCGCGGGGGGATCCCGCGATCGTCTCGAGACGCTCACGGGCCGCGGTCACGAAGGTATCCGCGTTCCGCACGACCGCGGCCCGGGTCGCCGTGGCGAACAAGGGGATCGTGGCCGCTTCGTCGAACACGTCTCGCGGATCGAGTTCGGCCGCGCCGTCGAACTCGCGCCACGCCCACGAGCGATCAGCCTCTTCGGGACAGAGCCGCGTTCGCATGAGCTCGAGCAGGTGGAGCACGAGGAACGGTTCGTCGCCGTGCAGCACCACCAGCGACGGTTCGCCGAGGTTCCAGTCTTCGGGAGTGGCGAGGATCTCGAGCGCGGAAGGGGTGCCGGCCACGGGCAGCTCGCGGGGCGGGAGCGGTTGCCCCGCGAAACCCGTCGCGAGACGGGGCGAGTGTAGTGGGCGGCGCGGGGGAGCGTCAGCCGTCGCGGTTCACGGTGCGGTGGGAAGCGGGCGGAGGCCGCCGAGCTTGCCCCCGAGCCGGGGCGGGGCGATCGAGACCTGGTCGGCCGATGTCGCGGAGCCCACGTTGCCCGCCAGATCCGCGGCCTCGATCCGGATCGACACCTTCGCGGGCACCGCCTTGTCGGGGACCCAGCGGTGCTCCCCCTGGTTCTCCAGACCGGTGGCGATCGTGGCCCACGGACCGTCGGGATTCGGCGAGTAGAGCAGGCGCACGGACCGCGGGGCGATCAGCGGCTCGTGGACGACGTAGCGGATCACCAGGGCGCCGTCCGGTGTCGACTCGTCGCGGCTGATCGCGGTGAGTTCCGCCTGGGGCGGCTCCTGGTCGACGCCGATCCACGCGTCGGGAGCCGCACCGGACCGCGGCCCCCCCGAGTCGTCCGCGGCGTCCGCTACGAGTTCGAGGCGGACGCCGTACAGGCCGGCTGCCGGAAGGGTGACGTCGATCGGGCTGCGGCCGTCGTTGTCGATCGCCGTGCGCTGCCAGGTGACGCCGGCATCCTGCGTGGTCCAGAGTTCCGCCCGCATGCGGCCGGCGGGACCGCGGACATCGGGCACCTCGTAGTCCCAGGCGAAGCGCCTCGACTTGGAGAGCTGCAGCGGACGACCGCGGTATTCCATGCCGGCGCCGGCCGCGGCGATTCCTGTGTCATCGCTGGCCTGACGCGGCGGCGCGGATCCGGGATCCGCCTTGGGCAGCGAGCCTGCCGACGTGGCCGTAGGCCTCACCAGCACGCTCTTTCCCGCGGTGACGGCGGCCGACGGTGGCGGCGCGGGCTGTCCGTCGGACCAGCTTCCCGCCCGCTCGGCAGGCCAGCCCGAACCCGAGGGGGCGGTCGCGGCGGGAGGTGCTGGATCACCGACCGCCGTGTCGCCGGCCGCGGTGGCCGGGTGCTCCTCGAAGGGCAGGGGCGGCACCCCGATCTCCTGGGCGAGGGCCGTCTGATCGACGGCGGGATCGGCGTTCTCGAGCGTGAGTTGCTTGACGCTCTGATTGCCGGCCGAGTCGGCGATCGCGATCCGCACCGTCAGCGCGGGCACCTTCTCTCCCACCCACCAGATCTCTTCGCCGACGAGATGGGCGGGCGACTCGCGGGCGAGGATGGCCTGCGCCGCGACCGACTTCCAGCCATTGTCGCCCGGCCCGCGGTACTCGACCTTCAACGACTCGAGGTTGAGCGAGTCGTCGGCGGCGGCGTAGCGGCAGATGATCTCGCCGTCGGCGCCCTTCCAGACCCGGCCGGCCAGCCGTGGCCCGGCGGCATCGACGAGCACACGGATGTCGGGGCCCTCGCCCCCCCGGGATCGTCCCTTGCCGTCGATGGATCGCAGCCGGAACCAGTACTCGCCGTCCGTCTCGGCGCGAAAGGTGAACGACGTGGCCGTCGGGGCCGCTTCACCGACGGTCCGCCAGCTCACCCCGAGATCGCTCGACACGTTGAGCACGACTTTCCGGGGTGTCGCGTCGGTGTCGGGATCGGAGGTCTTCGGCAGGCGGAACGGGATCGAGAACGTGCGGTGCTTGGTGCGGACCAGTTCCGGCAGGCCGCTCGCGGGCGGCTCCGCGAGTCCGCGGGCGGCGGCCAATCCCGCGATCGCCCCGACGGCGAGCAGGAGCGCCCGCCGCACGCGGGTCGAGCAAAGGCTGATTGGTGCCGTGCATGCCATGTCGTCGTATGTCGGTAATTCACAACCGGAAAAGTCACTGTTTCTCGCCAAGGTCGCCGGAATCGTCAGAATCGGCGGCTCTCGACGGGCGGCAGGGGCGCGGTCGCGGGATTTGGGCCGACCGGGCAAGCAGGGGGAATTTCCCTGGACCGGTCCGCCGTGATGTCCTCATAATCGGTGTCCGGCCAGGGTGACACTGGGCCAGGGGCGGAAGCGCAGGGTTCCGCTGGGCCCCGAGGAGCTGCCGACCGGCCCTGCCTTTGCCGGTGGACTCGAGCCCGTGCCAGCGTTTCTGACAACCCTGATCCTGCTCGCCCTGCTCGTCGCGGGGGCCGTGGCCGCGATCCTGTTCATCCGACGGACGTGGCTGCGGACCGATGACGGTCGTGACGACTGGGAAAGGGCGCTTGGCGACTACAAAAATCTCCGCGAGCAGGGTGTGCTGAGCGAAGAGGAATACCGAAACATAAGAACACTCGTCGAACCGCGGACGCGGCTCGGCACGCCCGCGTCCGCCGGCCGGCCCCGTCCTGCCGTCGAGTCCCATGGGCCGCTGAACGAGAGGAAATGAGCTGATGCCATCCGGAAAAGACGTCGGCGGGATCGGGCGCCGTGGCGCCGGCGGGACGACGAAGAAGAACGCCTTCTGCTCGTTCTGCCGGAAGAGTTACCGCGACGTCGGCCCGCTCGTCGAGGGTCCCGGAGACGTCTACATCTGCGGCGAGTGCATCGAGCTCTGCCAGTCGATCCTCGACCAGGAGCGGAAGCGGCGCGGCACCGGCAAGCAGCTGTTCACGGTGATCCCCTCGCCGCGGGAGATCGTCGCCCACCTCGACCAGTACGTGATCGGGCAGCACCACGCGAAGCGGGTGCTGGCCGTCGCGGTGCACAGCCACTACAAGCGGCTCAACCTCGGCCGCGAGGCGGGGGACGTCGAGGTCGACAAGTCGAACATCCTCCTGCTCGGCCCGACCGGCTGCGGCAAGACGCTGCTCGCCCGCACCCTCGCCCGGATCCTCGATGTGCCCTTCGCGATCGGCGACGCCACCACGCTCACCGAGGCGGGCTACGTCGGCGAGGACGTCGAGAACCTGCTCCTCAAGCTGCTCAATGCGGCCGACTTCGACATCGAGGCCGCCCAACGGGGTGTGCTCTACATCGACGAGATCGACAAGATCGGCAAGACGAGCCAGAACGTCTCGATCACCCGCGACGTGTCGGGCGAGGGTGTGCAGCAGGCGCTGCTGAAGATGCTCGAGGGCACGGTCGCCAACGTGCCGCCGCAGGGCGGACGCAAGCACCCCGAGCAGCAGTACATCCAGATCGACACCTCGAACATCCTGTTCATCTGCGGCGGGACCTTCGTGGGGATCGAGAAGATCATCGGCAAGCGGCTCGGCAAGAAGACGATCGGCTTCGGGCAGCCCACGGGCCACCGCCATGATGCCGACCTCGCCGAACTCCTGCCCCAGGTCGACTCCGACGACATCCTCGAGTTCGGCCTGATCCCCGAGCTCGTCGGCCGACTCCCGGTGATCTCGTCGCTGCAGCCCCTCGACGAACCGGCGCTGGTCAACGTGCTCAAGGAGCCGAAGAACGCGCTGGTGAAGCAGTATCAGAAGATGTTCGGCCTCGAGAACTGCACGCTGGAGTTCACCGACGAGGCGCTCGTGGCGATCGCCCGCAAGGCGATGCGGAAGGAGACCGGGGCCCGCGGCCTGCGGTCGATCATGGAGGACGTGATGCTCGACATCATGTTCGATCTCCCGGACAACCAGGGGGCGACCTACGTGATCAACGAGCGGAACGTCGAGGGTACCGAGCCGGTCGTGCCGATCCGCGAGGCCCGCACCAAGAGCGCCTGATACGGGTCGCACGTGATCCCCGCGTGTCGCGGGCTCGGGGCCACCCGTGCCTGAGAGGGGCGCGGGTTTTCAACCCGCGGCGCACCTCCGCAGACCCCGCACCGGAGTCCCCGATCTCCGAGCCATGCGTTGGCCCGCATGCCCGCATCGCTTACGCGATTGCGGCTTCCTGACGCCCCGAGTCGCGCCCGGCAAGGAATGACCAGTCCTGCATCTGCCGTGCCGAACAGGACTGGCAGAATGCCCGTCGCGAACGTCCGGCGACGGGCACGGGCGGCCCCGAGCCTTGCGAACGCGCGAGGCTCATGTGTGACCCGTATGAGCGCGGCTCGGCGAAGAGAGACGACCTGGCCCGACGGCCGATGCTCGACCGCGACGGCTCGCTCAGGCCGATTTCCGCTGTCGGTCGGCGGCCGCATCGAGGGCTGGAAGGCGGATCGTCATCGCGGTGCCGCGGCCCGGTGCGCTCTCGACCCGGATTCTGCCCCGGTGGGCCTCGACGATCTCGCGGCAGGAGGCGAGCCCCATGCCGCTGCCCCCCTTGCCGGTCTCGTCCGGCCCGGCCTTGGTGGTGAAGTGCGGCTCGAAGATCCGCCGCATCACGTCCGGCGGCATGCCGCAGCCGGTGTCGCGGACCATCGCGTCGACGAACCCGGAAGGCTCGTCGTGCGTCAGCCGGATGATCAGGCGGCCGCCAGTGGGCATGGCCTGCCGGGCGTTGACCATCAGGTTGATGAGCACCTGCTGGAGTTGGCCCGGACTGGCCGAGACCCTCGGGACGGGCGCGAACTCCCGCTCCACCTGGATGCGGAACTTCATCATCTCCCGTTCCAGGAGCACGAGCACGTCGTCGACCAGGAGCCCCAGGTCCACCGGCTCGAACCGGTTCGAGCGGCTCCGCGACATCGACAGCACGCTCGCCGTGATCTTCGCCGCCCGCGTGCCGGCTGACAGAATTCGCTCGAGGGCCTTGTCGCGGGTGGCCTGGTCGCGGTGCCGCAGCCCCATTCGGGCGTAGTTGAGGATCGTGGTCAGGGCATTGTTGAACTCGTGGGTGGTCGTGCCCACCAGTTCGCCGAGGCTGGCCTGCTTGCGGGCTTCGAGCAACTGCCTGCGGAGGTCACCGATTTCGGCCGCATGCCGGGAGGCCGCCTCGGCGAGTTCCCCACGGAGCCGCACCGCCTCACCGGCGAAGGCCTTGGGGAGGGCTGTGTCCGGGACGACGATCAGGCTGCGACAGGAGGGATCCCCCGCGTTCCGTCCGCCGCTGTCCGGGAGTTGGAGCATGTGATCGATCTGGCCCGTCGGTTCCCGGACGCAAGGTTCGCCCGGGCCGCAACCTCGGGCCGACCGTGACGGTCGACGCCGTCGCGCGCCCCGAAACCGCTGCCGCCGCAGGAGTTGTGTCGACTCCGGGGGTATCGTCGCGGATCTTCGCGGGCCTGTAGAATGGGTCGATCGCTCCGTTCCGGTGTCTCGACCGTTCAAGGTTCCGCATTCCGGCATCCCATTTCGGCATGCCCGGTTCGGCGGCGAGTTCGCCGGACAGCCCGATCGTGCTGACTGCGGGAGGACTGTGGCCCCATGCTGATCGACCGCCCTGCCCGCCCCGCTCGTCCGCGGCCCGCGTTCACGATCGTCGAACTGCTGGTCGTGATCTCGATCATCGGGCTGATCATCGGCATGCTCCTGCCGGCCGTGCAGTCGGCCCGTGAGGCGGCCCGCCGCACGCAGTGCAAGAACAACCTGAAGCAGATCGGTCTGGCGATGACCATGTATCTCGATCGCAAGACCAAGGGACGATTTCCCGTCGCCGCCGGCCTGCCGAGCTCGGAGATCCTGCTCCGCTGGCCGACTGAGCCGATCCGCCCGAGCATCGCAGCGGCGCTCGGCTCCTACATGGAGAACAACAGGGAGTCGTTCCGCTGCCCCTCCGACACGATCTACTTCGCCCGCGATTCGGGTTCGGCGGAGGGCCAGAAGATCCAGGCGCGGCTGGCCGAAATCCCGCCGGCGCAGCGGCCTGCCGAGTACCAGAATGTTCCCTACGAGGGGACGAGCTACGAGTACCCCATCCGGCGGCTGCTCGTCTCCAGCGGGACGCGGAGCGGCATGCAGGGACGCACCCGTGAGGAGGCTCTGACGTCGAGTCGGCTCGGCAGCAACCTCTCCTCCTCGAAGCTCTGGGTGCTCTACGAGTTCGGGCCGTTCCACATGACCGGCTTCGCGGGCCTGTTTCCCGCCGACGAATCCGACATGAACCGTCCCGACGACCCGAACTGGCAGCCGCCGGAAGGGTCGCGGAACTTTCTCTACTTCGACGGCCACGTCGACAATCTCTGAACCCACGTCCGCCGCGCCGAGAGGAGACCCGATTCATGACGACTGCCACGATCCGTGCCGGAAGCGGCCCGCGCTCGATCCGCACCGACAGCGGCGGGCGGCCTTGGGGATGGTGGGCGGCGGCCCTTGCTGCCGTCCTCTCCCTGGCGCTGGTCGGTGCCTGGCTGCTCGGCTGGATCAGCTTCGGGACCGATCCCCGCGTGGCCGAAATCCAGCAGATGCAGGAGGAGGCTCGCAGGCAGTTCGCCGATGTGGGAGGGCCGCGGACAATCGCCGAGGCGACGGCCGCGGTCACCGCGATGAACACGATCCGAGCGAAGGTCGAGGCGTTGCCGCCGCATCTCAAGCCGCAGGTCGAGCAGCAGGGGCGGAACGTCTTCCGCTCGGCGATGCGGGCCCGGATCGACGCCTACTTTGCGGCTCCGGTGGCGAGTCGGCAGGCCGAACTCGACCGGCAGATCGATCAGGAAGAGATGATGCGAAAGGCCTTCGAGGCTGGTCAGGCCGTCGCGAACATGGTCGGCGGCGGGCAGCAGGGAAGCCAGCAGCAGGCGGGCCAGGGAAGCCAGCGGGGCGGCGGCTCACCGCAGGGCGGATCCGAAGAGGACAGGAATCGCTGGCGGAAGTCGATCATCGACAGCACGACGCCCGAGCAGCGGGCGCGGTACGTCGAGTATCGCCGCGCGATGGAAGAACGCCGTGAGCAGCGCGGGATGACGTCGGGCTGGGGCAGGTGAGGCCGTGTCCGACACGCTCGGGCTGCTCGAAGAGGCTCGGCAGATCGCCACGGATCTCGGCTACGAGGTCCGCGAGGAGCCGCTCGGCGACCTGCCCGGAGGACCCTGCACGGTCGGCGGTGTGCGGCGGGTCATCCTGAATCTCGAGCACTCCGCCTCGGACCGCCTCGACGGGCTGCTCAGGGCGCTCGTCGACGACCCGCGACTCGCCGCCGAACCGACCAGCCGCCTGCTCGCTGCCCGGCTGCACGCGCTCAAAAGCCCGTGAGGTGAAGTCCGGGGCCGCGCGTGCTTCGGCCGTACGGCTCACGCCGTGACGCTTCCGTGAAGCCGTGATGCCGCAAGCGGCTGCACCGGAAGTCCTGATCGCGTGAGCGATGGGGGCAGCGTGACGAGTGCGGCCGGGTGATGCCCGGAGGACTGAGGGTCAGCGGCAGCCCCTCGCCCGCGGCGCGCCCGGATCTCAGCCCGATGCCCCACGGCCGCCGGCCGGTTCCCGATAGAGCCCGTGGCTGGCGATGTAGGCCTCTACGGCCCGCGGGGTGCGGAAGCGGATGCTGCGCCCGGCGGCGACGGCCTCCCGGAGGTCGCTCGAGCGGACGCCGATGGCGGGCATCCGCACTCGCGCCGCGACGAGCCGCGTGGCGTGGTCGGCGCCGAGCATCGCGGCCACGGCGGGCTCGCGGACGATGGCCGACACGTCGTCGAGCCCGGCACGCTCCACCACGAGCGTCTCCCAGCGGTCGAGGATGCGCCGTGGTTCCCGCCAGGTCGGCAGCTGCGCGAGGCTGTCGGGCCCGAGCAGCAGCACGAGGGCGTCGTGCGGATGCCGGGCGGCCAGGTCGGCAAGCGTGTCGATCGTGTAGCTCAGGCCCCCCCGGTCGAGCTCGACCGTCGAGACGGCGAACGCGGGGTGGCCCCCGACCGCCAGCGTGAGCATCGCCACGCGGTGATCCGTCTCGGCGAGCCGGCGATCCTGCTTGTGCGGCGGAATGGCGGCCGGCACGAACAGCACGCGGTCGAGTCCGGCCTGCTCGCGGCAGCACTCCGCGGCGATCAGGTGACCGACGTGAACCGGGTCGAAGCTGCCGCCGTACACGCCGATCCGCATCGTCACCTCCGCCGAAGACTGCCCCCGCCGCAGCCGATGGACCGGTCGGCCGCCGGGCGGGTCTACTCGGGCTCATGCCCAAGCAGCATACGACGCAGCGGGAACTCTTCGAGAGCCGCGACCGGTGGGACGAAGACGACGCCCGAAGGGGCACCGTGGCCACCGTCGTGCTCCCGGAGGGGGTGGAGAAGCCGCTGGACTACCTGGTGCCCGAGTCGCTCGCCGCCCAGGTCGAGCCGGGCCGGCGGGTTCGCGTGCCGCTCGGCCGCGCCAATCGCGAGACGCTCGCCTACTGCGTGGCGGTGCGGCACGGGGAGCTTCCCCAGGCGCCGCTGAAGAGCGTCATCGGGGTCGAAGACGAGAGGCCGCTGCTCTCGTCCAGGATGCTGGACCTCACGAAGTGGATGGCCGAGCGCTGGATGGCCCGCTGGGGCGAGGTGCTCGAGGCGGTGCTCCCGGCGGGCGTCCGGCTGCGGAATCGTGTCCGGCTCGCGCCGCTGCTCGTGGCCACGGGGGCCGCTCCGCCGCGGAAGCCCTCTCCGGCGCAGGCGAAGGTGTTGGCCGCCGCCGGCGCGCCCCGGACGGCCGACCAGCTCGCCGCGGCGAGCGGCGCGAGCCGTGCGGTGGTGCAGCGGCTGGTGAAGCTCGGCCTCCTCGCCGAGGCGGGGGCCGTGGAGCGGCCGCGGCCGACCACGGCCGCGCGACCGCGGATCGCCCACGACAAGCCGGCGGAACTCTCGACGCCCCAGTCGCAGGCGCTGGCTGCGATCGGCGGGGCGATGGCCGCCGGCCGGCACGAGACGATCGTCCTGTTCGGCGTCACGGGAAGTGGCAAGACGGAGGTCTACCTGCAGGCGGTGGAGGAGACGGTTTCGTACGGCCGGCAGGCGATCGTGCTGGTCCCGGAAATCAGCCTCACCCCGCAGACCTGTGACCGCTTCCGCTCCCGCTTCGGCACGGTCGCCGTGCTCCACAGCCACCTCACGCCCGCCGAGCGGCACGCCCAGTGGCGGGAGATCGCCTCCGGCCGTGTGAACGTCGTGGTCGGAGCCCGGTCGGCGATCTTCGCACCGACCCCGCGGCTGGGGCTCGTGGTGATCGACGAGGAGCACGAGTCGTCGTTCAAGCAGGGCACGGCGCCCCGCTACCACGCCCGCGACGTGGCCGAGTGGATCGCACGGGCCGAGGGCGTGCCGCTCGTGCTCGGGTCGGCGACCCCCTCGCTCGAGACCTTCGCCCGCTGCCTGTCGGGCGAGTGGACGATGTGTCGGCTGGCGGAGCGGGTCGGAGGGGGGCAGCTGCCGGCGGTGATGACCGTCGACCTCCGAGAGCGGGGCAGCCGGTCCCGCGGGGCGGTGAGCCCGCGGCTCGCCGCGGGCATTTGCTGGGCCCTCGACGCCGGCGGTCAGGTGATGCTGCTGCTCAACCGGCGGGGGTTCGCCACGCACGTGCAGTGTCAGGCCTGCGGGCACGTCGCCCGCTGCGGGCAGTGCGATCTCGCGCTCACGCTCCATCAACCGGGCAGCCGGGGCATCTGCCACGGCTGCGGGCTCGTGGCCAGGCTGCCGGCCGACTGCCCGGACTGCCGCACGCCCGGGCTCGTGCACTCCGGCACCGGCACCCAGCGGCTCGAGGAGCAGGTGCGAAGGGCCTTCCCCGATGCTGCGGTGGCGCGGATGGACACCGACACCATGCGGACGCGGGGCAGCCACGAGCGGACGCTCGACGCCTTTCGCAACCGGGAACTCGACATCCTCGTGGGCACCCAGATGATCGCCAAGGGGCTCGACTTCCCGGCCGTGATGCTCGTGGGGGTGGTGAACGCCGACGCCGCCCTGCACCTGGCCGACTTCCGGGCCGCGGAACGGACCTGCCAGCTCGTCACGCAGGTGGCGGGCCGCAGCGGCCGCGGCCCGCTCGGCGGACGGGTGGTGGTGCAGACCAGCACCCCCGACCACCCCGCGATCCGGTCCGCGGCGAGCCACGACTACGAGGCCTTCGTCCGCAGCGAACTGCCGGCCCGCGAGGCGCTCCTCTATCCGCCCTTCGGCAGCATCGTGCGGATCGTGGTCCGGAGCCTCGACGAGCAGGCGGCGGCGGCGTGGGCCGGCACGATCGCCGACCGGCTGCGGCGCGAGGCGGACGGAGCACCTGGCGTTCGCGTGCTGGGTCCGGCGCCCGCGCCGATCGCCCGCCTCCGCGACCGTTTCCGCTGGCATCTCCAGGTGCACGGCTCCGACGGGTCGGCCCTGCGGGCGCTCGTGGCCCGGGGCACGGAGGGCCTCAAGACACCCGACGGCGTGGCGTGGATCATCGACGTCGACCCCGTCGATATGATGTGAGGATGGTTCACACCCGCACGCCACGAGGCGGGTGCCCACGGACACGGCGCAGCGCATGGCTTACCGGTCGGTCACCGACATCCTCGGCGAGACGAGCCTCGAGCGGAAGGTTCGCTTCCTCTTCGGCCTGTGCATGTTCCTGCTGATCGCCGGCAGCTTCTGGTGGTACGGCAGCCGCACCGAGCAGCTGGTGTTCGCGACCACCCGGACGACCGGCCGACACCTGGTCGATGCGATCATGCTCCAGCACCACTGGAAGACGCTCGAGCAGGAGCAGCTGCGGTCGAGCCTCATCGAGACGCTCGGCCGGACGCTCCAGAATCAACCCTACAGCTGGCGGCTGCTCGATCCCGACGCATCTCCCGAGGAGCGGGCCGGGTACAAGCGACTGGACGCCGCGGTGCTCGACTACTTCCGCGACCGGCCGCCGGCCCCGGGCGGGTTCCCGGCGGAGTATCGCGAGTTCCGCACCGAGGACGCGTCCGAATACCACTACTACCAGCCGGTGCGAGCGAAGAAGAACTGCCTCGTCTGCCACCAGTATCGCGGGCTGATCGGCGAACTCCCGGCGGGTCTGGATGAAGCCGTCAACCTGCGGCTCGCCGAGAACGACCTGATGGCCGTCGTGAAGGTCGTGATGCCCGACGCGGCGACGCGCAAGGCGATCAACTGGAACCGGGCCATCCTTCTGGCGACGGCCATCATGACGGTCTTCCTGGCGATGCTCGCCGCCTACGCGATCGTCCGGTACGTGATCGTGAAGCCCCTGCAGCATCTCCGCGACGTGACCGACGAGGTCCGCCGCGGCAACGTCGACGCGCGGGCGGACATCCACACCGCCGACGAGTTCGAGGAGGTCGGCCTGGCCTTCAACCGCATGCTCCGCGGCCTGATCGAGTCGCAGGAGGACCTGCGAAAAGCCAATGCGGCCCTCGACGGCAAGGTCGACGAACTCGCCCAGGCGAACCTCAACCTCTACGAGATGAACCGGCTCAAGGGAGACTTTCTCGCCACCATGAGCCACGAACTGCGGACGCCGCTCAACAGCATCATCGGCTTCTCCGACGTGCTCGGCTCCATCGAGTCGCTCGACCTGAAGCAGAAGCGGTATGTCGAGAACATCCGCTCCTCCGGCCGGATGCTCCTGGAGATGATCAACGACATCCTCGACCTCGCGAAGATCGAGGCCGGCAAGATGGATGTCCGGCCGGCCCCCTTCGACCTGGAGCCGGTCGTTTCGGCCCAGTGCGACATGGTCCGGCCGCTCGCGGATCGCAAGCGGATCGACCTGGGGCATCGGGTCGGCGCCGGCCTCGACGCCGTGGAGCAGGATCAGGCCAAGGTGCAGCAGATCCTCGCCAACCTGCTCTCCAACGCGGTGAAGTTCACCCCCGACGGCGGCCGGGTGTCGGTCGACGCACGGGTCGAGGAGGCGGAGGAGGGGCCCTCCCGCAGCTTCCTGATCGAGGTCGCGGATACCGGCGTGGGCATCGCGGAGGAGGAGCGGCAGGCGATCTTCGAGAAGTTTCGCCAGGGGCGGGTCTTCCAGAGCGACGACGCGATGACGCGGGAGTTTTCGGGAACGGGCCTTGGCCTGTCGATCGTGCGCGAACTCTGCCGGCTGCTCGGCGGTGACGTGGCGTTCGAGAGCCAGCTCGGGCGCGGCAGCACGTTCACCGTGCGGCTCCCGCTCCGGCTCGTGCCCCCCGACCAGGAGTCGGCGGCGGACCCGACGGCGGCCGTCCGGGAGGTCGCCTGACGGGCGGGCAGGGGCGCATGGACCAGGGAGGAGCGTGAGATGCCGGGCAATCGCGAGGTCGACGAGGCGGAGGTGGTGCTGTTCACCGACGGCGCCTGCAGCGGCAATCCGGGCCCGGGCGGCTGGGCCTACATCCTCCGCCATCCGGGCAGCGGCCGCGAGACGCAGGATTTCGGCGCGGAGCCGGCCACCACCAACAACCGGATGGAACTCACGGCCGTGGTCCGCGGGCTCGAGCAGCTCAAGCGGCCGTCGGTCGTCGAACTGGTGACGGACAGCAAGTACGTCGGCACCGGACTCTCGGAATGGCTGCCGCGCTGGAAGCAGCAGGGCTGGCGGAGAAAGGAGAAGGGCAGGCTCGTGCCCGTGAAGAACGAAGACCTCTGGCGGGAACTCGACCGGCTCGCGGCCGCGCACACGATCCGCTTCTCCTACGTGGCCGGCCACTCCGGTCACGCCGAGAACGAGGAGTGCGACCGGCTCGCGGTCGAGGCCTATCGGGAGCTGCAGCGGAATGGTGGCTGACGCCGGCCTCGCGACCCGCCTTGAACGGCTGCCGGGGGTGGGGACCGCGCGCGGGGAGAAGCTGGCGAAGCTCGGGCTGACGACGGTCCGCGACGCCCTGATGCACTTCCCTCGCGAGTACCGCGACTTCTCGGGAGCCCACGCCCTCGCGGATCTCCGCGAGGGGGAGCATGCGTCGATCGTCGGCGACGTGACCGACGTCGGCTCGCGGACGCTCCACTCGGGCCGCACCATGCTCACGGTGATCCTCGACTGCGGTGGGGGCCGCGCGCGGGCCGTGTGGTTCAGCATGCCGTTCATGGCCAAGCGGTTCGCCAAGGGCATGCGGGTGGTGGTCGCCGGTCAGCCACGCCTCTCGAGCGGCACGTGGGAGTTCGCCCATCCCGACGTCCGCTGGCTGGCCGGAGGGGAGGAAGCCCACGCGTCCGACTGGCTGGCCGTCTATCCACTCGCCGAGGGCGTGCAGCAGTCGCACGTGCGGCTGGCCGTGCAGGCGGCCCTCGACCATGCGGCCGGCGCCTGCCCGGAGGCGCTGCCGGAGGAGATGCTCGCCGCCAAGGACCTGCTGGCCATCGAGCAGGCCTTCCGCGAGATCCACTGCCCCTCGTCCCGCGAGATGATCGGCCGGGCGCGGCGCCGGTTCGTCTACCAGGAGCTGCTGATGCTGCAGCTGGCCCTGCGGATGCACCGCAGCCGGCAGCAGCGGGCCAAGGCGGCGCCGGCCATTCCGGTCGACCTTCGGCTCGATGCCCGGATCAGGGCCCGCTTTCCCTTCGAGTTCACCCCGGCCCAGAAGCGGGTCTGCGCGGAGCTCGCCGCCGACATGGCCCGCACCGAGCCGATGAACCGGCTCCTCCAGGGGGACGTGGGCAGCGGCAAGACGGCCGTCGCGGTCTACGCGATGCTCGCCGCCGTGGGCACGCGGGTCGCAGCGGACTCGAACGAGCGCTTTCAGGCGGCCATCATGGCGCCCACCGGGCTGCTCGCCCGGCAGCACCACCAGACGCTCTCCCGCCTGCTCGCCGGGAGCGGCGTCGAGGTCGAGCTGCTCGTGGGCGGCCAGACCGCGAAGCGGCGCGAGGCGGCCCTGGAGCGGATCGCCGCCGGCACCGCCGGAATCGTGGTCGGCACCCAGGCCCTCGTCGCGGGGGCGGCCAGGTTTCGGCACCTCGCGCTGGTGGTCATCGACGAGCAGCACCGCTTTGGCGTGCTCCAGCGGGCCGTGCTCCAGCAGGGGCAGGCCGATCCCCACACGCTGGTGATGACGGCCACGCCGATCCCCCGCACCATCGCCCACGCGGTGTACGGCGACCTCGATGTGTCGACGCTCGACGAGCCGCCGCCGGGCCGCCAGCCGGTGGCCACCTACCGCGTCGGCCCCGACGACCTCGACCGGTGGTGGGAGTTCGTGCGGAAGAAGCTCGCCGGCGGCCGGCGCGGCTACGTGGTGGTGCCGGCCGTCGAGGAGTCGAAGCGGGATCTCGCCACGATCGCCTCGGCCTACGAGGCGCTCGCCAACGGGCCGCTGGAGGCGTTTCGGCTCGGATTGGTGCACGGGCGGCTCCAGCCCACGGAGAAGGCGGCCGTGATGGAGGAGTTTCGCGGCGGGCGTCTCGACGTGCTCGTCGCGACCAGCGTGATCGAGGTGGGCATCGACGTGCCCGAGGCGACGATCATGACGATCCTCGACGCGGAGTCGTTCGGGCTCGCCCAGCTGCACCAGCTGCGTGGCCGCGTGGCCCGGGGCGCGACCCAGGGCATCTGTGGAGCGGTGATGTCGTCGCAGGGAGAGCCGCATCCCCGCGTCGACGCCTTCGTCGCCACCACGGACGGCTTCACGCTGGCCGAAACCGACCTGCGCCTCCGCGGTCCCGGCGACCTCGTGGGCACGCGGCAGAGCGGCATGCCGCCGCTGTATCTCGCCGACCTGCTGCGGGACGGCTCGGTCGTGGCGGAGGCCCGTCGCGACGCCCTCGAGCTGTTCGAGAAGGATCCCGCGCTCGCCGATCCTTCCCTGGAGCGGCTGCGGAAGCTGATCCTCGACCGCTGGGGAGCGACGCTCGGCCTCGGCGAAGTGGCCTGACGTCCCTGCGACCCGAGGAGCGCGGGTTTCCAACTCGTGCCGCTCGGGTGGCTGGCGCGACGGCTCATCGGAAGCCCCGGGCCTGGGAGTAGCACGGGTTTCCAACCCGTGCCGCTGGGGTAGCTGGCGCGACGGCTCATCGGAAGCCCCAATCGCGTGAGCGATGGGGGCCGCCCCACGCTCGGCGTCGGCTCGGGGCCGCCCGTGCCCTCTCGCTGGACGCTCGCCTCGGGCATCATGCCCTCGGCTCACTGCGTGTCCGCACCGCTTCGGCATCCTGCCTTCGCTTGCTCCCCCAGCCCGCTCGAGGGCACGGGCGACCCCACGCTGCGTCTCGGCTCGGATGAAGGCTTTCGACCCGCGAGCCGAGTAGCGCGGGTTTTCAACCCGCGGTGCAGCCCACCGGGCTCAGCGCACCGCTGCGGGCCCAAACGTCGACTCGGCCCCTGCAGACTCGCCTGCTACCGGCCCCGATCAGCCGACCAAAATCGGCTCGCTGGATCGCCAGGCCGTTCCGTCGCGGACGACGCTGTGGTAGAGCGTGTCGCGCTCGACCGGTTCCCGACCCGCCTCGCGGATCAATCGCGTGATCTCGTCCACGGAGAGCACCTCGGGCGTCGTCGCACCGGCGTCGTGGTAGATCAGTTCGTGGCGGACGGTGCCGTCGATGTCGTCGGCGCCGTAGGCGAGCGACGCCTGGGCCGTGCCGATGCCGAGCATGATCCAGTAGGCCTTGATGTGATCGAAGTTGTCGAGCACGAGCCGGCTGACGGCCATCGTCCGCAGGCTCAACGCCGGCGACGGCTTCGAGAGATGGGCGAGCCGCGTGTTGTCGGGATGAAACGCGAGCGGGATGAACGTCTGGAAGCCGCCCGTCTCATCCTGCAGGTCACGCAGGCGGAGCAGGTGGTCGGTGCGATGGAAGGCGTTTTCGATGTGGCCGTAGAGCATCGTGGCGTTGCTCCGCAGGCCGAGTTCGTGGGCAGTGCGGTGGATATCGAACCACTCCTGGGTGTCGGCCTTGTGCTCGCAGATCTTGTCGCGGATCTCGGGGTGGAAGATCTCCGCACCGCCGCCCGGCAGGCTGCCGAGGCCGGCATCCCTCATCTCCAGGAGGATCTCCCGGTTGGATCGCTTGGTCAGATGCGCGAACCAGTTGATCTCCACCGGCGTCCAGGCCTTGAGATGCAGCGCCGGGTAAGCGTCGTGCAGCAGCCGGATCACGTTGAGGTACCAGTCGTACCCCTTCTGATGATGCAGGCCGCCGACGATGTGCATCTCCGTCGAGCCGGCCTCGACCGCCTCGCGTCCACGGTCGAGGATCTGCTCGTCGCTCATCACGTAGCCGCGGGGATCGCGGAGGTCGGCCCGAAACGCACAAAAGGTGCAGCGGTAGATGCAGACGTTCGTGGGGTTGAGATGGGTGTTGATGTTGTAGTAGGCGAAGTTCCCATTCTTCCGCTCCCGGACCAGGTTCGCCAGTTCGCCGAGTTCGTGGACGTCGAGCGCCGGATCCCAGAGCGATTCGGCCTCCGCGGCGTCGAGCCGCTCGCCGGCTTCCACCTTGTCGCGGATGACTTCCAGGGATGGGGTAAAGGCACGGATCATGGCGGGTCTGCGGGGGTGAGGGGCGGACGACTCTGCAGTTAGAACCGCAGCGGCGGGCGACCGGCAACAGCGGGCTTTCAGAGCCAGAGATCGGCGGAGATCGCGGCCAGCAGCACGACCCCGATCACCGCGTTGGCCGAGAAAAACGCCTGATTGACCCGCGACAGGTCGTCCGGGCGGACGAGCGAATGCTCCCAGACCAGGAGGACGAGGATCACGGCAAAAGCGGCCCAGTAGATCCAGCCGAGTTCGGTCACGGCCAGCGGCAGGAGGGCGAGCACGAGCATCGTGACCGCGTGCAGGCACTTCGCCAGCTTGAGCGCCCGAGGCACGCCCGCTCGGGCCGGCACGCTCCGCAGGTCGTGGGCGGCGTCGAAGGCGGCATCCTGGCAGGCGTAGATGATGTCGAACCCGGCGACCCACGCCGTCACTGCGATTCCCAACAGCGCCGCCGGCAGGATGTCGGCCGGGTCGTGGGCGAGGGTCCCGCCGCGAAGCGCGATCCAGGTGGCGACCGGGGTGAACCCCAGCGCGGCTCCGAGCCAGAGATGGGCCAGTGAGGTGAACCGCTTCGCATAGCTGTACCCGAGCAGCCAGGCGAGCACCGGTACCGCGAGCACCAGCGGCAGCCAGTTGGGCAGGAAAAGCAGCGTGGCGGCGATGAAGGCGGCGGACGAGAGCACGACCAGCAGCAGCACCTCCCCGACGCCCACGTCGCCCCGCGGCAGGTGCCGCGTCGCGGTCCGGGGATTGGCCGCATCGATCGTGCGGTCGACGAGCCGGTTGAACGCCATCGCGGCGGTGCGGGCCGTCACCATGCAGAGCAGGATGCCGACGGTGCCCCGGAGGACGTCGCGCGGCTTCGTCCAGTCGAGCGTCGCATCGCCTCCCCAGCGGATCGCGATCAGAGCGGCCATGACCGCGAAGGGCAGGGCGAAGATCGTGTGGCTGAAGCGGACGAGTTCCAGGTAGGTGCGGAGCCGTGACGGCCGCTGCACGGCGGGGGCTTCGGAGGCCGGGGAGCAGGTCACGGCGGTCGCCATCAGGTGGCCTCGCCCCAGCGCCGGATGAGCGTGTTGGGCACGTCGAGCTGATCGCAGATCCTGGCCACCACGAAGTCGACGAGGTCGGCCACGCTCGCGGCGCCGTGGTAGAAGCCGGGCGCCGCCGGCAGCACCACGGCCCCTGCCTCGTGGATGGCCTGCATGTTCTTCAGTTGTGGCAGCGAGAGGGGCGTTTCACGGGGCACGACGACGAGCTTCCGCCGCTCCTTGAGGTGCACTTCGGCCGCCCGATGAATCAGGTTCTCGCCCATCGAATGGGCAACCGCCGAAAGTGTGCTGCCTGAACAGGGGCAAATCACCATCGCCGACGTGAGAAATGAGCCGCTGGCGATCGGGGCCATCAGGTTCTTGTGGTGGTGGTAGTGCAGGCAGCCCGCGGCGGGCACGGGCCGGCCGAGCAGCAGGGAGGCGTCGAATCGCTCGAGATCCACCCCGCGACCGAGTTCCGTTGCGATCACGGCCTGCCCCGACGGGCTGATCGAGAGGTGCACCTCCCGGCCGGCTTCGAGAAGCACCTCCAGGAGCCGCACGGCGTACGGAGCGCCCGAGGCTCCCGTGATCCCGAGCACCAGCGGGGCCGTTGCCATGACCTCACGCCTCCTTCGTGGCGACGTACAGCGTGGCGATGCCGAAGCTGAGCGGCAGCACGTCGACGGTGGCGAACCCCGCCCGTCTCACGAGCGCGGCGAGGGCCTTGCCGGACGGGAACTGCTCGACGCTGGCATTCAGGTAGCGGTAGGCGTCGGAGGAGTTGCTGGCGACGGCGTTCCCGAGCCGGGGCAGCACGTTGCGGAAGTACCAGAGGTACGGCCGACGGATCAGGGCATTTCGCGGCAGCGAGAACTCCAGGATCGCGAGCCTGCCGCCGGGCCTGCAGACGCGGGCCATCTCGGCGAGGCCGCGCGACGTGTCGGCGATGTTCCGCAGGCCGAAGGCGACCGTCACCACGTCGAAGGATGCGGCGGCGAAGGGCAGCGCCATCGCGTCGGCTTCGACCCACTCGACCGGGAGGCCGGCTCGTCGCGACTTCTCCACGCCGTGGTCGAGCATCGGCCGGCAGAAGTCGCTCCCGACCACCCGCACGCCGGGGCCGGACTTCCGGGCGTAGGCGAGCGCGAGGTCACCGGTACCGGTGCACACGTCGAGGACCGCTCCCGAGGCGGGGGGCGGCACGCGCTCGAGCGTCACGTGCCGCCACCAGACGTCGATGCCCCCGGAGAGCATCCGGTTGACGAGGTCGTAGCGCGGGGCGATCTCGGCGAACATCCTCTGAACGCGGTCGCCGCTCTTGTCGACCGGGGCTGCAACGTCGGCCATCGTGGTGCCTGAAGGGACGAAAACAGGAGGGTCGAAAAAAGGAGGAGGGTGAATGCGGCGAGTGCAACGAAGCGGCAGTTTGGAGACGAACGGAACGTGGCCCGCCATGGAATCATCGTAGGCAGGTCCGGGCCGCCAAGGGAGGGAGCCATCGCGTGCGACTCGCCGGGCTGTCGCCCCCCATGATGACGGGAGCCAAAGCCGCCGGAGGCAGGCCGGCCGCGGCTGCTTGCCCGATTCGTCCCGCGCCGTGCCCGATTCGTCCCTTTTCAGTCCGGGCCGCCGATCAGGGGAAGGTCTTCTCCTATGCTGCCGTCGACGACCGGGCCGCCCCCAACGGCGGTCGGTCGTAGTTTCGCTTCCGAGAAAGGTGATCATGAAGCCGAACACTGGAACGATCGGCTATCGCCTGGCCGTGGTCGCCGCAGCGCTCACCGCGGTTCCAGCGGCCGCCGAGACCATCCTGGTGATCTCCGACCTGCAACTTGCCGGGTCGCCCGCGGGCCAATTGACGCAGCCGGGCTGGTTCGGTCAGAACGTCATCAAGCTCAGCGGTACGACGACGCTGGCACTCAATCCGACGGCGAGCGGATCGGCGGCTGGCATCACCGCCGCCTTGGTGGCCGGCGGGAACTGGGAGTCGCGGGGCGGCAGTGCCGAAGGTCGCGACCTCGTCGCCGGGACGTCTTTCAACGATGTCGTCTCCGACCTCTGGGTGACGAGGACGATGTCGTTCACCGCGATGCTGTCGGGGCTCGCGACGGGCCAGACCCACCGGATCCGCACCTGGCACAACGATTCCTACAACATCAACCAGGGATTCGCCGCCGGTGGCGGGACCGTCCAGCTTTCCGCCACCGGTGCCACGATTGTGACCACCGCGAACGGAACGGTGACGAACCTCAGGGGCTCGCAGAGCGACAGCAATTTCGGGATCGCCTCGCTGACCTTCATCCCTACCGTGGCAAACCCGCAGATCGGCTTCACTCGCGTCGGTGGCAGCATCACGGCGCTGCCGGTCAACGGCATGGAGTTGACCGCCGTTGCCGTCCCCGAGCCGGCCCCGCTGGTGGTCTCGATTGGGGGGCTCGCGTTCATCGCATTCACCCGCATCGTTCGTCGTCGCGGCGCGGCGGGGAACTGACTCACCGCCTCACCGGTGTCGGGCCGACGAGGGCGGCGGCCGGTACCTCCCAGGAGCCACGACCATTCGCTGGCACTGCCATGAACTCTTCGCGCGAATGCCGCCGGGGGTGACGGACGGCGGGATCGCCGTCGTGATCGACGTCCTCCGGGCATCGACGACCATGATCACCGCCCTGGCCCGCGGGGCGAGCCGCGTGATCCCCGTGGCGGACGTCGGCGAGGCACGTCGGATCGCCGCGACGACCCCGGGGCCCGTCGTGCTCGGCGGGGAGCGGGGCGGGGTCCGCATCCCGGGTTTCGATCTGGGGAACTCGCCGCGGGAATACTCCGCCGACCGCATGGCCGGTCGGACGCTCGTGATCACCACCACCAATGGGACTGCGGCCCTGCACGCCTCCCGCGGAGCCCGCGAGATCCTGGTGGGAGCCATGGTCAACCGCACCGCCGCGGCCGACCTGGCGCGGCGGCTCGCCGGCGGCGCCGACCGCGTGCACCTGGTGTGCGCGGGCACCGATGGCCGCGTGTCGGCGGAGGACGTGCTGGCCGCCGGGGCGATCCTCGACGCGGCGGTGGTGGACGGCCCGGACGAGGAGCTCGACGACGCGGCCCGGAGGGCGCTCGACTGGTATCGGCGCGTGGCGACGAGCGACGACACGTCCGCGCGGATGATCGCCGAGTTTCGCCGTTCGCCGGGCGGCTCGAATCTGATCGCGCTCGGAATGGAGGCCGACCTGGAGGTGGCGGCCGCGATCGATTCGTCGCAGGTCGTTCCGCGGCTCGACCTCACGTCTGGCAGCCTGCGACGAGCCTTGGTGCCGGCGGGCGATTCCGGCTAACCTTAACCGCCGCGATCACAGCGTCGTGCGGTCTCGGCGGTCACGCGATCGGGCTTTCGGAGCCAGGAATTGATGGACAAGCAGAAGCAGAACGACCAGTCGCGGATGGACCGGATCGTGTCGCTCGCCAAGCGGCGCGGCTTCATCTTCCAGTCGAGCGAGATCTACGGCGGCTTGAACGGGTTCTGGGACTACGGGCCGCTGGGCGTGTCGCTCAAGCGCAACCTCAAGGAGGCCTGGTGGCACGACATGGTCGCCGGCCACGACGAACTCGCCACGCTCACCGGGGCTCCCGCGCCCTACGAAATGACCGGCCTCGACTGCACGATCATCATGCACCCGCAGGTCTGGAAGTGCTCCGGCCACTTCGACCTGTTTCACGACTGGATGATCGACTGCCGGGAGTCGAAGCGCCGGTATCGCTACGACCACCTCCACGGCCGCTGGGCGGCCCACCGCGGCAAGAAGGTGTTCGTCACGACCGAGGCCTCCGGCGACGAGGCCGGTCCCGAGACGGTCGCCCGGGCCCAGAAGTTCTTCGGCCTGCGGGCCAAGCAGGTCGACGAGATCGAGTGGGGCGGCGGGCTGGAGTCGCTCCAGCAGGCGATCGCCGCCGGCTCGGCCACGCTCGCCGACACCCTTGGCCCCGACGCGGCCGCCCCGGGCTCGCTCACCGAGCCCCGCGAGTTCAACCTGATGTTCGAGACCCGGATCGGCGCCCTTGCCGGCGACGACGACGACCGGGCCTTCCTCCGGCCGGAGACGGCCCAGGGCATCTTCGTGAACTTCAAGAACGTGCTCGACACCTCGCGGGTGCGGGTGCCCTTCGGGATCGCCCAGGTGGGCAAGAGCTTTCGCAACGAGATCACCCCGCGAAACTTCACCTTCCGCTCCCGTGAGTTCGAGCAGATGGAGATCGAGTTCTTCTGCCGGCCGGCCGACTCGGCGGACTGGTATCGCTTCTGGCGCGACCGCCGCTGGAAGTGGTATCTCGGCCTCGGCCTCACCGAGGGCCGGCTCCAGCTCCGCGAGCACCACGCCGAAGAGCTCTCGCACTACTCCGTCGGCACGGCCGACATCGAGTATGCCTTCCCGTTCCTCGCCGAGGGTGAGTTCGGCGAACTGGAGGGCATCGCCCACCGCGGCGACTTTGATCTCCGCAGCCACATGGAGGGCAAGCTCGTCCGCCGGGACGGCGAACTCGTGGTGGAGACGGGCGCCGACGGCAAGCCGCGGCACCGCGGCAGCGGCAAGGATCTCTCCTACTTCGACGACGTTTCCCGTGAGCGGTACGTGCCCCACGTGATCGAGCCCTCGGCGGGCGCCGACCGGGCCACGCTGGCCTTCCTCTGCGACGCCTACCACGAGGACGAGGTGCCCGACGAGGATGGCAAGCCGCGGAGCCGCACGGTGATGAAGTTCCATCCCCGGCTCGCCCCGGTGAAGGCGGCGATCTTGCCGCTCGTCAAGAAGGACGGCATGCCGGAGGTGGCGATCGACCTGTACCGCGCCCTGAAGCCCCACATGGCCTGCCAGTACGACGAGAAGGGCTCCGTCGGTCGCCGCTACGCCCGGCAGGACGAGGCCGGCACCCCCTGGTGCCTGACGATCGACGGCCAGACGCTCGCGGACCGGACCGTGACCCTCCGCGATCGTGATTCGCTCGTGCAGGAGCGGGTCACGATCGCCGAGGTCGTGGACCTGCTCCGCGACCGGCTGTGATGCGCCCCGCCATCGCCACCGTCTGCTCGCTCGAGGCGCCGCTCGAGGCGGTGCTCGAGGACTACGCGGCCGGCCAGGTGAACGCCGTCGACCTCTGGCTGGGCCACGTCGATGCCATGGTGAAGGCCCAGGGCATCACGGCCGTGCGGGACCGGCTGGAGGCCCAGGGCATCGCGGCCGTGGCCGCGAGCTTTCAGGGCGGCCTGCTCACCAGCCAGGGCGAGGCCCGCCGCGAGCACTGGCGGCAGTTCGGCGAACGGCTGGCCCTCTGCCGCGATCTGGGCGCGCCGGTGCTCGTGGTCGCGGGCGACGCCTTCGGCCCGCTCGGCGAGCAGGACCTGAGCCGGCTCGCCGCGAGCCTCGTCGAGGCGGCGAAGCAGGCCGGCGACGCGGGAGTGCGGCTGGCGCTGGAGTTCGACGCGCGGGCGAGCTTTCCGAACAACCTCCAGTCGGCGGTGGCCGTGGTGGAGCAGGTGGCTTCGCCGGCGCTCGGCCTCTGCCTCGACTGGTTTCACTTCACCGTGGGGCCAAGCAAGTCGCTCGACCTCTGGCTGCTCACGAAGGACAACCTCGCCCACGTGCAGCTCTCGGACATCGCCGACGTGCCCCGCGAGATGGCGGCGGATGCCGACCGCATCCTGCCCGGCGAGGGCGCCTCGCCGCCGGACGACCTCGTGTCGCGGCTGCGGGAGATCGGCTATGCCGGCGCCGTGGCGGTGGAGTTGCTCAACCCGGCCCTCTGGCGGGTGCCGCCGCGGCAGTTCGGCGAGATCGCGATGACGGCCCTGCGACGCGTGCTCGGGCAGGCGTCGATGTGAGGCCTGATCACCCCGTGGTGCGGCCGTACCGCTCACGCGGTTCCGCTTCGGGCACGGGCGAGGAAGCCGCAATCGCGTGAGCGATGCGGGCAGCCCCACGCTGGATTCAGCCGTACCGCTGACGCGGTTCCGCTTGCCGGGCACGGGCGAGGAAGCCGCAATCGCGTGAGCGATGCGGGCAGCCCCACGCTGGATTCAGCCGTACCGCTGACGCGGTTCCGCTTGCCGGACGGCCTTCCACCGGTCTGAGCGGCATGTCGACTTCAGTTCGCGGCACCCTGCAGGGCGTCGAGTTCCTTCGCCGTCGCGTCGGCCTCGGCCTGGTGGGCTGCGATCGCGGCCTTCTTCTCGTCGGCGGCCTTGGCCGCGGCGGTCAGGGCGTTTGCGGCCGCGTCGGCCTCCGTCTGCGCTGCAGGCAGGCCGCTCTGGATGCCCGCCATCTCTGTTTTGTGCTTGTCGAGCTGGGCGGTCAGGTCCTTGACCCGCTGCTCCGCCTGGGCGATGGCCGCCGCGAGGCCCTCGGCCTGTTTCTGGAGGCCGTCCCGCTTGGCCGCGGCCGCCTGCAGCGCCTGGTCGTCGGCGCGGCGCTTGGCCTCGACCTCGCCCCACGCCGACTCGGCCGCCGTCACGGCCGCCTGGCGATCGGCGAGCGCCTTGGCAAGCCGCTCGTAGCCGGCCTGAAAGGCCACGTCGCCGAGCCAGCGGGCATGGGCCGCCGCCGCCCGGGCCACCTCGTTCTTGAGATCGACCACGCGAGCCTCCGCGGCCGGCTTGTCGGCCTCCACTGCGGCGTTGATTGCCGCCGTTGCCTCGTCGAGCTTGGCCTTAGCCCAAGTTACGCACGTCGGAACCGTTTTGCAGATTTTTGGGCGGTCCGTCGTTCGTAAGTGCTGACGTGGCAACGCGCGGTTCCGCGAACGGCCGTGTAGTGAAGACCTTGCCCTTGAGTTTTC
>VGYR01000017.1 GCA_016872925.1 Planctomycetota bacterium | reverse complement strand
AACCGCGCCGGAGTGCTCCGGCCCCGCGACCACTTCATCAGCGTCGCTCGCTGCTCAACCGTCAGAACAACTGGCTTGGCAACACGCATGACGGAATCCTCCATGAGTTGAGGATTCAACGGCACTGACAGCAATAAGTTGCGTTATTTCGGAGACACTACACTAGCCGCCGCGCCGCTTGAGCCGCAACGCCACCTCGACGCCGACCTGGGCCAGGGGGAGCACCGCGTCGGCCAGTCCGGCCCGGGCCACCTCGCCGGGCATCCCCCAGACCACGCTCGAAAACTCGTCCTGCACGATCACACTGCCCCCCGCGGCCACGATCTCCCGCGATCCGGCGAGGCCGTCGCGGCCCATCCCCGTGAGCACCACCCCGAGCGTGCCGCCCCCCCAGAGCCGCACCGCCGAGCGAAACAGCACGTCGGCCGCGGGCCGGCAGGAGTTCTCCGGGGGATCGTCGGTGAGCCGCACCCGGGGCTGGGCCGCCTCGCCCTCGATCTCCATGTGCCGGCCGCCTCGGGCGAGGACCACCTCGCCCGGTCTCACGAGCTCGCCGTCGGTCGCCTCGCGGACCGGCAGCCCGGCCGACTTCGCGAGCCGCTCCGCGAGATGCGCCGTGAAGAAGGCGGGCATGTGCTGGACGATCAGGATCGGCACGCGGGCCTCCGGCACGAACGCCGGGAGCACCTCCGCGAGCGCCGGGGGCCCGCCGGTGGAAACCGCGATCACGACGCCCTGGATCCGCTCCGGGCGGACGAGACGGCTCGCGGCCGCCGGGCCGGTCTGCCGCGGCGTCGTGCCGCCGCCCGGCGCGCTTCCGCGCGGCACGAGCGACTTGATCCGGCCCACCACGTCGGTGCGAATCCGCTCGGCGACCTCGCCGGCGGCGAGCCCCGCCGGCTTGGCCACGTAGTCGTTCGCCCCGGCGAGCAGCGCGTCGACCGTGGCCTTCGCGCCCCGCTCGGTCAGGCTCGAAAACATCACCACGGGCAGCTTGCCGAAGCGGCGGCGGATCTCTCGGAGGGTCGTGATGCCGTCCATCACCGGCATCTCGACGTCGAGCAGCACCAGATCGGGCCGGGCCGCGGGGATCATCGCGAGGCACGCCTCGCCGTTGACCGCGGCCCCCACGACCTTGAGCTCGGGATCGGCACCGAGCGTGGCCGTGAGGATGCCGCGGATCGTGGCCGAGTCGTCGCAGATCAGCACGCCGATCGGTCCCCGGTCGCCGGCCACGGCCGGCTCCGCCACCACGCCGAGGTCGACGAGCTTGCGGGTCAGGGCCGCGGCCGTGAAGGGCTTGGCGAGGTAGTCGTCGATCCCCGCCTGCCGCGCCAGCGCGATCCGCTCCTGCTCGTGCTCCGTCGAGATCATCAGGATCGGCAGGCCGCGGTAGGCGGGCTCGCGGCGGAGCTGACGCACCAGCTCGATGCCGTCCATCACCGGCATGTGCCAGTTGACCGTGATCACGTCGGGGCGGCCGGAGGCGGCGAGTGCCGCCAGGGCCTCCTGGCCGTTGGCCGCCTCGGCGCAGTCGAACCTCAGCTCCGCGAGCGTCCGCGCGACGATGCTCCGGCTCGGCTTGGAATCGTCGACCACCAACGCCCGCACGACGGGATCCTCCCTGTCCCGACCGGCCGGACGGCCGGTCACGCTCTCTTGGTCACTGCCGCTTGTATTCCTCGACCAGCCGCTGCAGGGCCTGGGCCATCCGCGCGAGGTCCTGCGACGAGACCTGCGTGTTGGAAGCCCCTTCGGCCGTGCCCTGGGCCGCCTGGGCCACCTGCACGATGTTCTCGGCGATCTCCGACGTTCCGGTCGTGGCCTCCGAGATGTTGCGGCCGATCTCGCCGGTCGTCACCGACTGCTCCTCGACGGCCGCCGCGATCCGCGTCTGCAGGCTGTCGATCTGTTCGATCACCTTGCCGATCTCGGCGATCGCCTCGACCGCCCGCTGCGTGTCGCCCTGCATCGACTCGATCCGGCCGCCGATCTCCTCGGTGGCCTTGGCGGTGTCGCGGGCGAGTTCCTTGACCTCGCTGGCCACCACGGCGAAGCCCTTGCCCGCCTCGCCGGCCCGGGCCGCCTCGATCGTGGCGTTGAGGGCCAGCAGGTTCGTCTGCTCGGCGATCGAGGTGATCACCTTGACGACCGCGCCGATCTCCTGGCTCGAGCGGCCCAGCGCCGCCATCGTGCCCGACGTGGCCGAGGCCATGTCCACCGCCCGGCGGGCGGTGCTGGCCGCATCCTGGGCGTTCTTGGCGATCTCGTGGATGCTCGCCACGAGGTTGTCGATCGAGCCGGCCACGGTCCGGGTGTTGCCGCTGACCTGCTCGGCGGCGGCCGACACGAGGTTGGCCTGGGCGGTCGTCTGCTCGGCCGCGGCGCTCATCTGCTGGCTGACGCTCGTGAGCTCCTCCGACGAACTGGCCAGGGCGTGGGTGTTGTCGACGATCCCGCCGACAAGCGCCGCCTGCCGCTGGGCCTCGCGGGTCAGCCGGCGGGCGATCAGCGTCGAAACCCCGAGCACGGCGGCCGACGTCAGGCCGAATACCGCGAGGCCGAGCTTCAACAGCCGCGACACGGGCTGGAACACCTCCGCCGTGTCGATCTCCGAGACGAGCGCCCAGCGCACGTCGCCGCGGCCCCCGGTGGCATCGCGGTGGATCGTGACGGGACGCCACGACACCAGCGAGGGCACGCCGCGGTAATCGGCCGCCTCCGCCGTGCCCGCCTTGCCCTCGTCGAGCGCCGAGCGGACGGCCGCGGTATCGACCTTGAACTCGGGATTGATGATCGTGGTCTTCGCGCCGAGCTCCTTCGTGAACCGGGAGTCGCTGCGGAACAGCCGGTCGGAGCCGACGGCGTAGGTCTCGCCCGTGCGGCCCATCCCGGTCGTCTCGCCGATGATCGCGTTGGACTTGTCGATCGGCACCTGGAAGGCGACGACGCCGACGAGCGTGCGGCCCTCGTAGATGGGCGCCGCCATGAAGCTTGCCGGCTCGTTGCACGAGGGGAGGTACCGCTGGAAGGGACCGAAGCCGACGGCGTCGCGGCGGCCGGCGGAGATCGCCTGCTGGAAGGCGACCGCCAGGCTCGACGAGGCGAGCGGGCCCTCGCGGAGCGACTGGCCGAGGTCGACCTCCTTCGAAACGTTGTAGACCACCTTGCCCGACGCCGCGTCGATCAGAAACACGTCCGCGACCCCGTACTTCTCCAGCAGGCCGCGAAAGAACGGGTGGTTCGTGGCGTGGGCCTTCGAATACGCCGAGCCGTCGTCGGCGGCGTCGAGCAGGAACTTCGAGCCGAGCGGATTGGCGTTGTTGCGGATGTAGATGAACTGGGCGCAGACCGAGTCGTCGTCCAAGGCCTCGCACAGCGGCCGGACGTCGACAACGTCGTCGGACCGGCGGCGGAACTCGGCGGCAAAGTCGCCCGTGTAGAACGACTCCAGTTCCCGCCGGAAGCCGGAGAGCCCCTTGTCGTCCAGCTTGACGTCGGCCCGCATGGAGGCCAGGCCCGTGGAGAAATCCTTGAGCGACTCCGGGCAGATCCTTCCTTCGGCGAGCACCGACAGCTGCTGGCGCAGCGTGTCGAAGTACCGCTCCACCGCTTTCGCCGTCACCGCGTTGACGGTGTCGAGTTGCTTGAAGGCCTGCTCCCGCAGGGCTGCCGACGAGGAGCGGTAGCTCGTCATCCCCATGAAGGCCATCGGGACCAGCGACACGCCCAGCAGCGCCAGCAGCAGGGGATTGGTGAGGAACGAGCGCCAGCCGCCGGACACGCAGGCGGAATCACGGTCTGCCATGGAAAACTCCCTGCCTCTCGGATGCCTGCGGCCGCGGCCGCACGAGTGAATGAATCATGCGCTCGGGATCGAGCAGATGCACGAGCCGCCCAGGGGCGGCGAACACGCCGGCCAGCGGGCCGCCGGCCTGGTCGGACCCCGCCGCGGACGTCTGCTGCACCTCGTCGGCCGGGATCTCGACGACGTCGAGCATCTCGTCGATCACGAGTCCGTACCAGTCGTCCTCCAGGGCGATCACCAGGTGCGTCGCCCGCTCGGGCACGACCCGGTCGATGCCGAGCGGTCCCGCCGGATCGACCACCGGCACGATCCGGCCCCGGAGGTGCACGAGGCCCAGCACACCGCCCGGCGCCAGCGGCACGCGCGTCAGCAGGCCCCCGCGGAGCACCTCCACGACCGCGTCGGCAGGCACGGCGAAGCAGGCGTCACCGACTCGGAAGGCGCAGGAACGGTGCACGACGCCGGTTACGAGGTCACCCATCTCAGGCCTCCAGCGCGGCCTGCCGCCGCGCCACGCTCAGGTCGACCACCTCGGTGGCGACGCCGCCGAGCGAGAGGATGCCGGCGATCCCGGCACCGCCGGCCGGCTGCAGGGGCGACTCCGCCGCGAGCACGTCGAGGATGGCTGCCACCGCCAGGCCCACCCCGCCGGTGCCGCCGTCGATGATCACGACGCTCACGGGGTCGGCCGACGGCCGGGACACCCGGCCCAGCACCGCGTCGAGGTCGGCCAGCGGCGTGAAGGCGTCGCCCCGGCGCACGACCGCCCGCTCGCCGACCACCTGGACGGCCTCGCGCGGGTGCTGCTCGAGTCGCACGACCTCCGTCAGCGGCACGGCGACCCGCCGCCCCGCAGGCGTGCCGCAGACGAGATACCGGTCGGCGATCTCCGCGGTCGGCACGGCCGCTGCCTCTGGCTCCCGGTCGACCGGCGGCAGCCTCGCGATCCGCTGCAGTCCGCGCAGGTCGAGGATCAGCACCACGCCGCCGTCACCGAGCACGGTGGCACCGGAATACAGTCCCAGGCCCGCCAGCAGGCCGCCGATCGGCTTGACCACGATCGTCGACAGGCTGGCGGCGTCGAGCAGGTCGCGGCAGCGGAAGTGATCGGTGGCCAATCGCATGCCATCGACGACCAGGCCGAACTCCCGATCGTCGACGCGGACGAGCACCACCGTGCCCTCGTCGCGGCAGGCGGTGATCTCGCGGATGCCGAGGAACTGGTCGAGAAACACGATCGGCACGAGCCTCCCGCGAACCCGCATCACCGGCGCGTCGGCCAGGCCCTCGATCCGCGGGCCGTTGCGGTCCCGGGACACGGGCACGAGTTCGCCGACGGCCGACTGCGGGATCGCGAACCGCTCGGTGCCGCAGCGGACGATCAGCGCCGGCATGATCGCCAGCGTCAGTGGCACGTGGACGCGGACGGTCGTGCCGGTGCCGGGCTCGCTCTGGATGTCGACCGTCCCCCCGATCGCCTCGATGTTGGTGCGGACGACGTCCATGCCGACGCCGCGCCCCGAGACGCTCGTCACCTGGGCGGCCGTGGAGAATCCCGGCTCGAAGATGAACTGCAGCACCCGGTCGGGCGACATCGCCGCCGCCTCGGCCGCCGAGACGAGCCCGCGGGCCACCGCCTTTTCACGGACCTTCTCGAAAGCGATGCCGCCGCCGTCGTCGGAGACCTCGATCGTCACCCGGCCGCTCTCGTTGAAGGCCCGCAGCGAGAGCCGTCCCGCCCGCGGCTTGCCGGCCGCAGCCCGGGCGTCGGGGGATTCGATGCCGTGGTCGACCGCATTGCGGATCAGGTGCGTGAGCGGGTCGCGGATGCTCTCGATCAGCGAGCGGTCGAGTTCGGTGTCGGCGCCGTCGACGACGAGCTGCACCTCCTTGCCGCACGACACGGCGAGGTCGCGAACCGTCCGGGGAAAGCGGCTGAAGACGTGCTCCACCGGCTGGAGCCGCGTCTTGACGGCGGTCTCCTGGAGCGCGTTGGTGACGGCGTTGATCCGCTGCGCGCAGGCCTGCACGGCGGGATCGTCGCTGTCGACCGCCCGAAGCTGGTTGCGGGCGAGGACGAGTTCGCCCACGAGGTCGAGGATCGAGGCGAGCAGGTCGACGTCGACACGGACGCTCGTCTCCGTGGCGGCCACCGCGGCGACCGCGGCCGTGGCTGGCTGAGGAGCCGCGGCTGCGGGCGGCGGAGCCGGCGACGGTGGAGCAGCGGCCTCGTGCGTCGCCGGTGGAGGCACGGGCTGAGCCACCGGCTCGGCGACCGTGGGCGAAGTCGCCGCCGGCTCGACGGGGGGTGCCGGCTCCGGCACCCTCTCCGGCACTGGGGCCGAAGCCGCCTGGGCGGCGGCCGGCGGCGGCTCGGCGACCGCGGCGAGCGTTCGCGAGAGGTCGCGGTAGTCCTGATCCCCCTCGTTGCCGGTCGACTCGATCGACTGCAGGATCGAGCGGACTGCGTCGACCATCGAGTACAGGCTCCCGGCGACCCGGTCGTCGAGCCGGAGCTTGCCGTCGCGGAGCTTGCCGAGGAGGTGCTCGCCGCTGTGGGCCAGGGCGCCGAGCTTCGAGAACCCGAAGAAGCCGCTGTTGCCCTTGATGGTGTGCACCGTGCGAAACACGCTCGCGAGCCGCTGCGGATCGGCAGGGTCGGCCTCCAGCGCGAGCAGGTCCTTGTCGAGCTGGTCGAGGTTCTCACTCGACTCGACGAGAAACTCTTCGATGAACTCGCGGTTGTCGGACATCGGTGCCAGCGGTGCCGGAACGACCTTGCGGACGGGGAGGGGGCGGGGGCCTGGCGAAACTCTGCCGGCGCACCGAACCCGTCAAGCATACACCCCGATTGAGCACCATCGCGCGGCACGCACCGGCATAACCCGCACCAGTCACCCAATCGGTCGGACTGTCTGGAGAGGAGTCGGCGAGAAGATTCGGCTCCGGGAAATGGCGCTCGATCCTCATAGGGGTCGCACGTGATCCTCGCGGGTCGCTTCAGCACCGCCGCCGGGTTCCATGATCCTCAGGAACGAGGCTGCAGCAGACCCCACACCGGAAGCCCCAATCGCGTGAGCGATGGGGACTAGGTCACCCGCGGCACAACTCGGCTCAAACTGCTCCGGCTGCCCGGTCATCAGGGCGCACATCCCGTGCCGAACAGGATTGGCAGGAGGCCCGGAACGAGCGTCCGGTGACGGGCACGCGCTGGCCGGCAGGCCGCGATCCTCAGGCCGGTGTTGGTTCCTTGGCCTCTTCGACGAGCGGCCAGAGGGCGTCGATGTCGCCCTTGAAGATGTCGCCGATCAGGATGTCGGTGATCAGCGGCTTGGCGTGGCCGTGATTGCGAACCAGTTGGCCGAAGTTGAGGCCGTCGTAGAAGCCGCAGACGAGCTTCCGCATCCGCTCCAGGCCGGCCACGTAGCCGGGGCCCCACGAGCCGAGCACGGCCGCGGAGGTGTCGTCCCGCTCCAGCCCTTCCGCGATCGCGTCGGCGGCAAGGGCTCCGCTCTTGAGGGCCAGGAGGATGCCCGATGAATAGAGCGGGTCGAGAAAACCGAAGGCATCACCCACCAGCACCCAGCCATTCCCCGCGACCTTCGACGAGCGGTACGAGTACTCCTTCGCGGCCCGGAAGGGGGCCACCCGCTCGGCACCCGCGATCCGCGGCTGCACGCCGGGGCAGCGGGCGACCTCCGCCGCGAAGATCGCCTCGAGGTCCTTCGAATCGCGCCCCTTGAAGAGGTGATCGAAGGGCGCGACGACCCCGACGCTCGTGATGTCGCCCTGCAGCGGGATGTACCAGAACCAGCCGATCTTGCCCGCCGTCTGCATGACCAGCGTGGCGCCGGCGTCGCGCCCCTGCTCGCGGGCGGCGCCTTTGAAGTACGTCCAGACCGCCGCCTTCTTGAGCACGGGATCCCACTGCCGCAGTCCGAGGCGATCGAGAATCAGGCCGCTCTGACCCGCGGCATCGACCACCACCGGGCACCGCACTTCCTCCTCGAATCCAGCATCGTCGATCGTCCGCACGCCGACCGCGCGGTCGCCCTCGAAGAGCACCTCGAGCACCCGCACGCCCTCCCGGACGTCCACGCCGTGGGCCCGGGCATTGTCGAGCATGAGTTGATCGAAGTCCTGCCTGGTCACCTGCCAGGTTCGCGAACTCTCGTGCGACTTGTAATCGGCGAAGTAAAAGGGCTCGGAAAGCCTGCCCTGCTCCGACACGAACTGCACGCTGTGCTTCTCGACGAACGGGCCACCGCGCAGCTTCGGCAGGATGCCGAGCCGCTCGAGCACCCAGAAGGTCTCGGGGATCAACGATTCGCCCACGTGGTAGCGGGGGAACCGCTCCCGCTCGAAGAGACGGACCGACCGGCCCCGCTGGGCCAGGAGCGTGGCGGCGGTGGACCCCGACGGACCACCGCCGATCACGACCACTTCAGGCCGAACGGCGGCGGACGTGGTGGCACGAATCACGGCGGGAGGGCTCCCGAGGAGAACGGAACGTCGAAACTCTAGTCGTCCGGCCGCGACGCGGCCAGACGACCCCTGGCACCCACCGAACCCTGCCCTCACCCGACCCGAATCTCAGTGGTCGAACTGCCGCAGGGCCTCGATCGCGGCCAATGCCCGGTCGAGACCTCCCAGCCGGCCGATCGCCTTCTGGGCGGCCACCAGATCCTCGACTGAAATCCGTGACTTTGACTTCGACTTGCCCGCCGCCTTGTTGGCCGCGGCGGCGGCGGCCGCGAGGTTGCCCGACTTCCGGCGCTTCCGCGGCCGGAAGCCCATCCGCTTGAGAACCATGCTCACCTGCGGAGAGGACACCTCGACACCCTTCGCCTTGAGGGTCGCGATGATCGTCACCGGACGGGGCTTCTCCCCCTTGGCCTTCATGGCGGAGGCGACCCTGCGGATCTCCTCGGACTTGTTGACGTCGGCGGGCTTCTTGTCGGCTTTCTTCTCGGCGGGCTTGTCGGCCATGTCGGCTCCGGTGGAATACAGAGGAAATTCCTCGTTCGCTGTTACACCAGCGACACTGTAAGAACGAGACCGTAGTTTATAACATCGAACATCCCCGTCTGCAACCACCCGTCCGAGACGTGCGACAACACCGCGACGGACGGCAGGCGGCGTCGGGCGATGCTCCAGCCCGACGTTCACTCCCGCAGCTCGATCGGCGGTTCAATCCTGGAGATTGAACAGCCGCTTGAGCGCGTCGAGGAGGCCGTGCGGAGGCCCCGAATGGCTCTCGCTGCGGAGGGAGGCCAGCGGCGGGTGGAGCATCTTCGCGGCATAGCGGTCGAAGGCCTGGCGGATCTCGTCGCGATCACCCTCGGCGAGGTGGGGCAGCCGGCGGAAGAGCCGCTGGAGTTCCGCATCGCCCGTCTCGCTCCAGCCGGCGCGGAGCTGCTCGATCACCGGCGCCGTCGTGCGATGGTGCATGTCCCCCATGAAGCGGCCGGCCTCTTCCTCGACGATCACCAGGGCCCGGGGCAGTTCCCGCTCGCGGCTGCTCCGGTTGGCGGCGCACGCGGCGGCGAGGTCGTCGACGCAGTACAGCCAGACCCCTGGCCGCGCGCCGATCCGCGGGTCGAAGTCCCGCGGGACCGCGAGGTCGAGCACCACCAGCGGCCTGCCCGCGCGGAGCGCTTCGGCGCGCACGAACAGATCGAGCGGCACCACGGGCGCGCTGGCCCCCGTCGTGCTTACGACGAGATCCGCGCTGGCGAGCTCCCGTTCGAGAGTCGCGAAGTCCGCCGGCCGGGCGCCGAGCCGAGCGGCGAGCTGGTCGGCCCGGGCGGCGGTGCGGTTGACGATCACCACGTCCCGCGCCCCGGCCTCGCGAAGGTACCGCAGCGTCTCGGCGGCCATCTTGCCGGCGCCGACCAGCAGCACCCGCTTGTCGTCGAACCTCTCGAAGACACCCCGGGCGAAGTCCGCGACCGCCACGCTCGGGATCGAAACCCGCTCGCGGCAAAGCGCCGTCTCGGTGGCGACCCGCTTGGCCGTCCGCAGGGCGGCCTGAAACATCCCTGCCGTCAGCGGACCCGCGGTCCGGCTGTCCTGGGCGATGGCCCACGCCTGCTTGACCTGGGCGAGAATCTGCGGCTCGCCGAGCACCATGCTGTCGAGGCCCGCGGCCACGCAGAACAGGTGATGGACCACGGCTGCGTCCCGCTCGCCGGCGAGCAGCGGCACCAGCGCGTCGGCCTCGATGCCGCGGCATTCCGCCAGAAATGAGGCGAGCTGCTCCGCGGGCGGTGCCTCGACGTCCCCCTCGCCGGCTGCATAGAACTCGACGCGGTTGCAGGTCGAAAGCAGCACGCCCTCGCGACCGGGAAAGCGGTCACGGAATCGCGCCAGCGCCTCGGCAGCCTGCTCGGCCGAAAAGGCGAGCCGCTCCCGCAGGGCCAAGGGCACGGTGCGATGCGTGCCGCCGACGAGCGCGAGCATCATGGCGCTGCCTCTTCGGCCCGGATCGCCGCCGGGACGGGCTTGCCGTGCCGCGTCTGGCCGAGCACGCCCCAGGCGACGCTTGCCGCCAGCACCGCAAGGCTCACGAGCGATACCCACGCGGTCGTCCGGCCGGCGTCGGGCCGCCTGCGGACCGCCGCCGCCACCCAGGCGGCGGCCACGAGCCAGGCGACCACGGCCGCCATCCGCAGGACCACCGGATCGTTCCAGGGCACCGTCTCGACGAGTCCGCGGCGGTGGTTGACCGCGTTGAGGACGAGTCCCGAGGCGAACCCCGCGGCCGCCGCCCAGGCCGCGATCGCGGGCGTGCGCGCGGTGACATGCGCGAGCCGCTCCAGGCTCGGCATCCGCAGGCCGCGCGCCGGAGCCTGCTTGCGGGCCAGCCGTCCGGCCTGGATCAGCCACATGCCCCCGGCGATCGCGCCGAGCACCACGCTCACGCTCCACAGGAGGTGCAGGCACCCGTGGATCCGCCCCCAGAAGAGCGAGGCGGAGTCGTGCAGGAAGGGCTCCCGGCTGGTGAGCGTCGCGGCCCCGACCAGCGCCAGCACGATCGGCAGCAAGAACAGGCCCACCGGGGTTCGCGGGTTGGAGATGGCAAGCCAGAGATACCCGGCCGCCAGCAGCCATGCGGCGAGCAGGTACCAGTCGAACGGGCTCGACAGCGGGGCCGCGCCGCCGTCCACCGCCCGCCAGACGAGGAACAGGGTGTGGGCGACCAGGCCCGCCGCCGCGAACGCGATCATCAGGGCGCCGCGGACCCCGGAGCGGAAGGCGAGTCGCGACGCCTCGCAGGCGAGCGCCACGGTGTAGCTCGCGGCGAAGCAGACGATCGAGATGCCGGAGAGGAACGCGGCCATGCAACGCCGAGGCTGGGGGAGCGAACGCGTGGCACGGGGCGGGCCACGACTGCCGGAAACACCCTGTAGTGTAGTTGCGGGGCCGATCCTGCCGATGGCGTTGGCGGGCGCTATACTCTCGTGCGATGTCCGCCGTGATCGCCATCCAGCCGCCCCCCGCCGCGGTCGCGCCGCTGCTGCTGAGAGCCTGCCGGATGGAGCCCGTGGAACGGACTCCCGTCTGGCTGATGCGGCAGGCCGGACGCTACCTGCCCGAGTACCGCGCCATCCGCGACAAGGTCGGATTCCTCGAACTCTGCAAGACCCCCCGGCTCGCCGCGGAGGTGATGCTCCAGACGGTCGCCCGCCTCGGCGTCGACGCGGCGATCATCTTCAGCGACCTGCTGCCGCTGCTCGAACCGATGGGCCTCGACCTCGAGTTCGCGCTCGGTGAAGGGCCGGTGATCCACAACCCCGTGCGGACGCCCGCCGACGTCGGCCGCGTCCGCGAGCTCGATGACGTGGATCGGGTCGGTTTCGTGATGGACACCGTGCGGGCCACCCGGGCCGGGCTCGACGCTTCGATTCCGGTGATCGGCTTCGCGGGAGCCCCGTTCACGCTCGCCGGCTACTGCATCGAAGGGGGCACGAGCAAGGCGTGGCTGCTCACCAAGACCTTCATGTACCACCACGAGGCGGCCTGGCACGACCTGATGGCCCGACTCGCCAGGGCGGTGAGCCGCTACCTGGTGGCACAGATCGAAGCCGGGGCCGAGGTCGTGCAGTTGTTCGACAGCTGGGTGGGCTGCCTGGGGCCCGACGACTACCGCCGCTATGTCCTGCCCCACAGCCGCCTGGCCCTGGCGGCGGCGGCGGCCCGGGTGCCCACGATCCACTTCGCGACCGGTAATCCCGCGCTGCTCCCTCTGCTCCGCGAGGCCGGCGGCACGGTGATCGGCATCGACTGGCGGATCGACCTCGACGCCGGCTGGGCCGCCGTGGGGCACGACCGCGCCGTCCAGGGCAACCTCGAGCCGGCCGTGCTGCTGGCGGATCGCGACACCGTCCGGCGGCGGACGCTCGAGGTTCTCGCGCGGGCCGGAAATCGCCCGGGGCACATCTTCAATCTGGGCCACGGAATCCTGCCCCAGACGCCCGTGGACAACGTCCTCGAACTCGTGGCGACGGTGCAGGGACGCTGACCGAACGGTGGCGGCTCGCGGTCGATGCGACCTTCGGCCTCGCCAACCGCGGCTCCGGCGGGGTACAACACCGTGCTGCGCCCGCGCGGCCCGCCGCGGGCCCGGTTCGTCGCAGCGTCATCGTCTCCGAACCGGCAGCATGAAGACCCTCGAGCAGCGCCTCTTCCACCTCTTTCCCGCGGCCGTCGTCGCCCAGGCCCGCACGATCACGCCCGCGTCGGTCGCCTGCCCGAGAGTCGGGCAGGTTCGTGCCACCGTGATGGCCGAAGACGGCGACGAGCATGAGGTGTCGCTGGAGCTCTCGGCCCATCGCCGCGGGGGAATGACGCTCGAAACGCGGTGCTCGACCCCGGCCGGCCGCGCCGGACGCCCCTGCGCCGTGTTGGCCGCCGTGCTCCTGGAAGTCGATCGCCGGCGACTCCTCTCGGGCATCAACGATCAGACGCCCGTCACGCTCGACATCGTCGGCGAGGAGCCCGCCGCCGACGGTCCGCACGCCGACGACGAGGCGGTCGTCGATCCCGACGCCGATCCGGCCGCAGGAGACGACGAACCGCGGGCCACCGGCCGGCCACGGCAGCCGGCCTGGCAGCCACCGGCGAGCACCCGCCGGTCGGGCGAACGACAGCCGGCCTGGGCGGTCGAGCTCGAGGAGCGACGGCGGCTGGTCGAGCCGGCGGTGCGGTCGCACGCCCTCGAGATCCCCGACCAGCGCAAGGCCGGCGGCGCGGTCGTCTTCGTGCTCGATCTCGCCGCGTCCGCCGACGCCCGCGCGGCGGTCCTCGTGCCCTCCCGCATGCAACTCGACGTTGCCGGCAACGCGACGGGCCGGCCGCGACCGATCGTGATCGGTCCCGGGGAAGTGGAGCTCGAGCACCTCGATCCCGAGGAGCGATCCCTCGTGGAACGGCTCGTGGGGGCAGCCGCGGCGGGTTCGGCGGGGCTGCCCGAGCCGATCGAGCGGCGGTCGATCGCCCGCATCGCGGTCGGCCCCCGGTCGGCGGAATCGCACCTCGCCATGCTCTGCGAGCGGGGCCGGCTCGTGATCCAGCCCGAGCCGCGGCGGGATCCGGAGAAGGTCGTGCCGCTGACGTGGGACGGCGGCCAACCCTGGGAGTTCGCCTTCGTGCTGGAGCCCGACGACGATCGGCTCAAGCCGGCGGGCGGCCGCGGGCTCGACGGCGACGCCCTGCCGCCGCGGCCGGCCAAGGCCACGCTGCGGGGGATGCTCGTCCGCGGCAGCCAGCGGAAGCGGGTCGACGAGCCGCGGGCGGTGCTGCGGGCCGGCCTGGTCGTGTTCGCGGATCGCATCGCCCGGCTGGTTCCCCAGCTCGATGCGGTCGCGACCTCGTGCGGCTGGATGGAGCAGTTCGAGCGCCGCGGCCCGATCGAGGTGGCGGCCACGCAGGTCGACGGGCTCATCGAGCGGATGGCGCACCTGGCCGACGTGCCGCGGCTGGTGCTCCCCGCGTGGACGGGCTGGCGGATCGAGTCGGCCCCGCCCCGCCCCAAGCTCGTGCTCGACGATTCGCCGGCGGTCGCCCTCGACGAGCCGGCCGGCGGTGGCCGGAAGCGGCAGTCGCCGCGGGTCCAGCTCGCCGGTCGCGTCTGGTTCGACTATCAGGGCATCCCGATCGCGGCCGACGATCCCTCCGGCGGCGCCGCCGACGCCGACCGCCGGGTGTTCGTCCGCCGCGACCGCGCCGCGGAGCGGGCGGCTCTCGCGCTGTTGCCGCGGCACGGAGTGACCGCAGCCCGCGGCCAGTCACTCGACGGAGTTGCGGCGGCCCACCACGTCGAGGTGCCGCGCAATCGGCTCGACGCGTCGGTGTCGCAACTCGCCGCGGCCGGCTGGGCGGTGGAGGTCGCCGGCAGGCGGTACCGACCCGCCGGGAGCGTGGCCTGGAACGTCACCAGCGGGATCGACTGGTTCGAGCTGTCCGCCGAGATCGACTTCGGCGGCATCACCGCCGAGCTGCCTGCGCTCCTCGAGGCGCTCGCCCGGGGCGATCGGGCCGTGCAGCTCCCCGACGGCTCGATCGGCATCCTGCCCGACACGTTCACCCAGCAGCTCGAGCCGCTGGCGGCGCTCTCCCAGAAGCACGACGGCAAGCTCCGCTACGGCCGCATCCAGATGGCCCTGCTCGACGCCCTGCTCGCCAGCCAGCCGCAGTCACGCGTCGACGAGGCCTTCGAGCGGCTTCGTGAGCAGCTCGCGGCGGGCGAACAGCCGGAGGCGGAGCCGGAGCCGGCCGGCTTCCAGGGGACGCTGCGGCACTACCAGCGGGAGGGGCTCGGCTGGCTGGTGTTCCTCGAGAAACTCGGCCTCGGCGGCTGCCTTGCCGACGACATGGGCCTGGGCAAGACGATCCAGGTCCTCGCCCTGCTCGCCCGCCGGCGGGCCGAGGCCGAGGCCGCCGGCATCCCGCACCGCCCCGCGCTGGTGATCGTGCCGCGGAGCCTGGTGTTCAACTGGATCGACGAGGCGCGGCGGTTCACGCCGGGGCTGCGCATCGCCAACCACACCGGCACGGGACGGACCGACGTCACCGGCACGCTCACCGACTGGGACATCGTGATCACGACGTACGGCACGCTCCGGCGCGACATCGTGACCCATCGCGAGACCGAGTTCGACTACGTGATCCTCGACGAAGCCCAGTCGATCAAGAATGCCGCCAGCCAGGCGGCCAAGGCCTGCCGGCTGCTCAAGGCCCGGCACCGCCTGGCGCTCACCGGCACGCCGGTCGAGAACCACATCGGCGAGCTCTGGAGCATCTTCGAGTTTCTCAATCCCGGCCAGCTCGGCAGCGCCGGTCGGCTGCGGAAGTTCCTCGCCGACGGCCGGGGAAGCACCGAAATCGTGGCCCGAGCGGTTCGGCCGTATCTGCTGCGCCGGACGAAGGCGCAGGTGCTCTCCGACCTGCCCGAGAAGACCGAGCAGACGCTGTTCGTCGAGCTCGGCGAGACGCAGCGGAAGGCCTACGACGAACTCCGCGAGCACTACCGTGCCGAACTCGGCGGCAGGATCGGCCGCATGGGGATCGGCCGCTCGCGGATCGCCGTCCTGGAGGCGTTGCTGCGGCTCCGGCAGACCGCCTGCCATGCCGGACTCGTCGACCACGCGCGGGTCGACGAGTCGTGCGCCAAGCTCGACACGCTGCTCGAGCAGTTGGCGGAGGTGCTCGACGAGGGGCACAAGGCGCTGGTGTTCAGCCAGTTCACCAGCTTCCTCTCGATCCTCCGCCGCCGGCTCGACGAGCGCGGCACCGTCTATGAATACCTCGACGGCCGCACCACCGACCGCCAGGCGCGGGTGGCGCGGTTCCAGGAAGATCCCGACTGCCGGCTGTTCCTGGTGAGCCTCAAGGCCGGGGGCCAGGGCCTCAACCTCACCGCCGCCGACTACATCTACATCCTCGATCCCTGGTGGAATCCCGCCGTCGAGGCGCAGGCGGTCGACCGCGCGCACCGCATCGGCCAGACCCGGCGGGTGTTCGCCTACCGGCTGATCGCCCGCGACACGGTCGAGGAGAAGATTCTTGCCCTCCAGGACCGGAAGCGGGAACTGGCGGAGTCGATCGTGCGTGCCGACGAGAGCGTGATCGCGGGCCTCACCCCGGAGGACGTGGAACTGCTGCTCTCCTGACCGGAATCGCCTCCGGCCCGGACGGGGGGCACGGGCCTCATGAAATCCTCATGATCCTCGCCGAAGATCCCGCGGTCATGGATCCACCGACTATGCTCTCGGCGCCGGACAGGACCACGCCGGTCGCGAAGGCAGGCAGCATGCCCACGAAGAACCGCGGTGCGGAGCAGGCGGCGAAGCCGCGGGTGCTCGTCGTCGACGACGAGGAGGACCTGCTCGAACTCGTCCGCTACAACCTCGTGAAGGAGGGATACTCAGTCGAGTGCGTGGGCAGCGGCGAGCAGGCACTGCAGGCGGCACGGCGATCGCCACCGGATCTCGTCGTGCTCGACATCATGCTTCCGGCCGTCGACGGACTCGAGGTCTGCCGACGGCTCAAGGCGGACTCCAAGACCCGCGACGCCTTGATCGTGATGCTCACCGCACGCGGCGAGGAGGGAGACGTGATCGTCGGCCTCGATCGTGGCGCCGACGACTACGTGACCAAGCCGTTCAGCCCCAAGGTGCTCGCCGCCCGGATCAAGGCGCTGCTCCGCCGTGAGGAATCCCGGCGCCGTGAGGAGCAGGAGACGACGATCGACGTCCACGAACTCTCGATCCACCCCGGCCGGCACGAGGCGAGCCTGGCGGGCAGACCCCTGGAACTGACCTACACCGAGTTCGCCCTGCTCGCCTTCCTGGCGCGACGGCCAGGCTGGGCCTACACCCGGGGCCAGATCGTCGATGCCGTGAAGGGGGAAGACTACCCCGTCACCGAGCGCTCCGTCGACGTGCAGGTGGCCGGCCTGCGGCGGAAACTCGGGGAACACGGCTTCTACATCGAGACCGTCCGCGGGGTCGGCTACCGGTTTCGCGCCTGAGATTTCGCCGCGGCTTTTCCGGCGGTCGCGGGGCTGCGACACTCTTCCGCGACGGCCCCGCTTCTCCGCCCGCAGCGCATCATGCCCAGGTCGAGCCTCTTCTGGCGTCTCTTCGCGGGATGGTGTGCCCTCGTGGGTGCCGTCCTCGCCGCCGGCTTCTGGGTCGCCAGCGTGCAACTCGCGGGGTTGGCCGACGAGGCTCTCGCAGCGCGGCTCGCCGATGCGGCCCGGGGACTGGTGGCGACCTTCCCCGGTCGTGATCCGGCCGCCGACCCCGCCGGCTTCGCGGCGGCGGCAGAGGCCCTCCGCACCACCACGCGGATCGGCTGCACGCTCGAGCCCGACTCATCCGCAGGCGACGAGGAACTCTTCGCGGCGGCGCGCCGCGGCGACACCGTCAGCCGGATCCGGTACGACGGCGCGGCGGGGCGCAGGACTCTGGAGGTCGCGGTGCCCGTGGGCAACCCGCCGACCCGCCGGGTGGTGCTCGCGGTGGGCGACGCCGTGGAGTCGGATCGGGCCCTGGCCGTCTGGCAGCGCCGCCTACTCGGCGGTTGCGTCCTGGTCGCCGGCGGAGCGGCGGCGCTCGGTTACGCGGTGGCCCGCCGCATCACCCGCCCGGTCGGCGAACTCGCCGCGGCGGCGCGGCGGCTGGCGGCCGGCGACATCGCGGCCGACCTGCCCGCCACGGACGTCGCCGAACTCGCCGGCCTGGGGGAGGCGCTGGGCCGCCTCCGGGAGCAGCTCGTGGAACGCGGCCTGACGATCGGCCGCCAGGGAACGCAGCAGGAGGCGGTGCTCGGCAGCATGGTGGAGGGGGTGTTGGCGATCGACGACCGGCGGCGGATCATCGGGATCAACCGCGCGGCGGCCGACCTGCTCGGCGTGGAGTCCGACCGGGCGGCGGGCCGGCCACTCCAGGACGTGATCCGCAATCCCGAGTTGCGGCGGTTCGCCCTGACCGCGATCGACTGCCGCGAGCCCGTGGAAGACGAGTTGGTGCTCCACGGGGTTCGTGACCGCACGATCCGGCTGCGGGGCACGGCGCTCCGCGACGCTTCGGGGGCGGGAGGGGCGGTGATCGTGCTCGACGACGTCACCGAGATGCAGCGGCTCGAGACCATCCGGCGCGACTTCGTGGCCAACGTGTCGCACGAGCTCAAGACCCCGGTCTCATCGATCAAGGGCTTCGTGGAGACGCTGCTCGACGGTGCGGTCGACGACCCCGACGACGCACGGCGGTTTCTCGGGATCATCGGCCGGCAATCGGACCGGCTGGCCGCGATCATCGAGGACCTGCTCGCGTTGTCGAGGATCGAGCAGAGCGAGACCTCGGGCACGCTTCCGGTCGAGCACCTGCCGCTGGCGGGGATCCTCGACACCGCCGCCGACGACTGCCGTCCCCGGGCGGCGGAGCGGGGCATCGACCTGCGGATCGACTGCCCGCGCGACCTCCTGGCCACGGTCAACGGCCCCCTGCTGGAGCAGGCCGTCATCAACCTCGTCGACAACGCGATCAAGTACAGCGAGCCGGGCAAGATCGTGCAGATCGTGGCCGCACCGTCGCCGACGGCGGCGGGCGTGCTCCTCCGCGTGCGGGACGAGGGCTGCGGGATCGCGGCAGAGCACCTGCCGCGGCTCTTCGAACGCTTCTATCGCGTCGACAAGGCCCGCAGCCGCAACCTCGGGGGCACGGGGCTGGGCCTCTCCATCGTCAAGCACATCGTGCAGGCGCACTCCGGCACGATCGCGGTCGAGAGCGCTCCCGGCGTCGGCACCACGTTCACGATCCACCTCCCGTCCGCCGCGGCGTGACCCGCGCGGACGGCCCTCACGCCGGCGGCTTCTTGGCGTGAAAGTCGAGGATCTGCTGCCAGGCATCCTCGGGCGTCTCGGCATACGTGAACAGCTGGAGGTGGTGCTCGGCGATCACCCCGGCATCGGCGAGATACTGGAAATCGATCACATGCGACCAGTAGTCGCGGCCGTAGAGGATGATCGGCACGGGCTGCATGCGGTGCGTCTGGCGGAGCGTGAGGGTCTCGAACATCTCGTCGAGCGTGCCGAAGCCCCCCGGAAAGAGGACCACGGCTGCCGCCCGCAGGATGAAGTGGAACTTCCGGAGGGCGAAGTACTTGAACTGGAAGCAGAGCTCCGGCGTGATGAACGGGTTGGGCTGCTGCTCCGCCGGAAGCTTGATGTTGAGACCGATCGACTTGCACCCCACGTCGAACGCACCTCGGTTGGCGGCCTCCATGATGCCGGGCCCGCCGCCGGTGACGACCACGTAGTCGCGCTCGTCCTCGCACTGGTTGTCGATCGAGACGATGCGGGCGAACTTCCGGGCGTCGTCGTAGAAGTGGCACATGGAGAGCAGCTTCTCGGCCCGCTCCACCTCCCGGGCGACCGACCGGTCGGCGGGAGCCGCCTGCGCCGCGCGCCGCGCCTCGGAGAGCCGCCGCTCCGCCGCCGAGCGGTCGACGATCTGCGTGCCCCCGAACACGATCACCGTCGACTTGATGTTGTCCTCCTGAAGGGCGATCTCAGGCTTGCCGAGCTCCAGGAGCATCCGCACGCCCCGCATCTCCTCGCGGGTGAGCAGCAGGCGATCGTCCTGCGCCAGCGAGTAACTCGGGGAGCCGAGAATCCGCTCCATGTTCTCGGCCACCAGCGTCACGTCGTCCCCGAGCACGGTGTCGGGCAGGATGCTGCAGGCCTTGTCGGCGGTGCGCTTCGCGGCGGTGTCGGGCTTCGGCTTCTTGGCCGTCATGGCGTCGTCTCCTCTCCTCGCTCGATCAGTCCAACTCGACGTCCTCACCGAGCGCCGGCACGTGCACGTCCCAGCCGCGGCGGGCGCGGAGAAACTCGGCCATCCCGGCCGCTGCGGGGGGCTCCCCGTGCACCAGGAAGGTTCGCCGCGGCGGCGCCATGGCCCCCAACCAGCGGTCGATCTCGTGGCGGTCGGCGTGCCCGGACAGGGCGTCGACCTTCCGCACGGCCGCCCGCACCGGCACGTCGCGGCCGTGGATGCGGAGGAAGTCCGCCCCGTCGAGCAGGGAGCGGCCCCGCGTGCCCTTGGCCTGGTATCCGGCCACGAGCACCGTCGTCTTGGGGTCGGGCAGCCGCCGCGCGAGGTGGTGGAGGATCCGGCCGCCATTCATCATCCCGCTAGAGGCGATCACGATTCCAGGTCCACGATGCGAGTTGATCGCCTTCGACTCGTCGGCGGTCTTCGCCATCCGCACGAACGGGCTGGCGAGCGACTCGGCGACCCCCTGCATCTTGGCCTCGGTGAAATCGTGCTCGTCGCGGTGATTGCGGAACACCTGCATGGCGTCGACGGCCATCGGGGAGTCGACCCAGATCGGCGTGTCGGGCAGCCGGCCGGCGGCCATCAGCGTGCGGAGGAGGTAGACGAGCTGCTGGCTGCGGCCGATCGCGAACGAGGCGACCAGCATCATGCCCCCCCGCGCCAGCGCCTCCTTGGTCGCTTCCTCGAGCTCGTCGAGCGGCCGTGACGGCGTGTGGTCGCGGTCGCCGTAGGTGCTCTCGCAGACCAGGTAGTCGCAGTTCGGGGGTGAGACCGGGTCCTTGTAGAGCGGGGCATCGAACCGGCCGACGTCTCCCGAAAACACGATTCGCAGCGGGTCTCGGGGGGCGTCGCCCGCCGCCTCCATCTCGATGAACGAACTGCCGAGCATGTGGCCCGCCTCGTGAAACCGGCAGCGGATGCCGGCGGCCGCGGAAAACCACTCCGCGCGGGGGACGGGCCGCACCATCCGCAGCACGCGGTCGACGTCCCGCTCCTCGTAGAGCGGCAGTGCCGGCTTGTGCTTGGAGTAGCCCTTGCGGTTGGCGTACAGCGCATCCTCCGCCTGGCATTTCGCCGAGTCGTAGAGCAGCAGGCCCAGCAGGTCGGCGGTCGCGGGGGAGGTGAGGATCGGGGCGTCGAACCCCTCCCGGGCCAGCCGCGGCAGGTAGCCCGAGTGGTCGATGTGACCGTGCGTGAGCACGATCGCGTCGAGGGAGTCGGGCCGGACGGGAAAGCGATCCCAGTTCCGTTCCCTGAGCTCCTTCTCCCCCTGAAAGAGTCCGCAATCGACGAGCACGCGGTGGCCGCCGGCCTCGACGAGATGCCGCGACCCCGAGACCACGCCCGCCGCACCGAGAAACGTCAGTCGTGCCATGTTTGCTCCAGAGACGACCTGCCGGGCCGGCGGCTCACCGAGCGGCGGCAGTGCGCGCCGCGAGCGTCCGCCCGGCGACCGTCACGCTGCCCTCGGCGAGCGACAGGGACTCGAGCCAGTGACTCATCCCGCCCGACTCGTGGGTCGAGGGAATGTAGACCACAAGCACGCTCCGATCGTCCAGTCGCTGCACCGACGTTACCATCCCGAGACGGTCGAATCGCCGACGAATCTCGCTCAGCACAGGACCGCGGGGCAAGGGAATGGCACCGAGGCTGGCCTCCTCGACGGTCACGCCGAGTTGGTTCGGTTCCCGGAGCCGCACCCGCAGCCCGACCGAGACCACCGGCCGCAGCCCGGCCACGACCAGCCGTGCCGAAACATCGACCCGTCGGGGCTGCAGGCTGACACGCGGCTCACGCACGCGGCCGGGAAGCGCGTGCGGATGATTCCTCGGCAGGTCGACGGCAAGCCAGGCGTTGAGTTCATCCTCGCTGAAGGCAGCCTCCCATGCGCCCTCCCGGATGAAATCGGCATGCAGGCGGGAGACACCGCCGAGGAAGCGCCGCGCCGCCTGCTCGGCGGCCGGGCCGCCGAGGGCTTCATGCCGCGCATACGACTCGGGGAGGCGGCTTGCGGCCACGACGGTCACCGCGACCGCGGCGACCAGCGTGATGGCGGCGGCGGCGAGCACCACTCGCAGCGGCCGCACGCGGCGGCGGGGCGGCGGCGATCCGCTGACCGAGGCAGCCGGGGGTTCGGAAAAACCGGACATCATCCGATTCTCGCCTGCCGGCCGCCGCGAGGAAACCGGCTGCTGCCGCCGCCGGGGCCGTGGTCACAACGGCCCCGGCGGACGGGCATGCCCAAGTTCATCCAGCGACCCCGAGGGGTCGCGAGATCGGCAGTTCCATGTCGGCGCCGATCACCACGGATCTGCTCGTGTCGATCTCGATCTCGTCGCGAAGCACCCGCACGTGCGGCGGCGCCTCGATGCCGATCCGCACCTTGTCGCCGCTGACGCGGACCACGGTGACCACCACCGCCTCGCCGACGCGAATCCGTTCGTTCTGCTTGCGTGAAAGCACCAGCATCAAGACCTCCCTTGTCTGTGTGGCCGTTGGAAAATGTATTCCCGGTTCCTTGTACCGCACGTGGTGTACGGATGTCAACATTCTGCCGCGGCATGTCCGCGAACGGGCCGTACGCCCTCCCCGTGTCGCATCTGCCCCCGCCGGCCCCTGGGACGCCGGCGGTGCGAGTCGACGGGTCAGGCAAACTGTGCGACGCAGGAAACATCGACCGGTCGCGTCGGCTTTCTTGCCCCCGGGGTCAATGCCGCCGCTGGGGACGATCGTGCGGGCGGCGCCGGCGTCTCGCGGCGCGACTTCAGGGCGTCGTGGCGGTCGACCGGGGATCGGGCGCCTCGCGGTGCACGTAGGCAGCCAGCGGCACTTCGTCGGCCACGGCGACGTGGCCCTTGGCCTCCTCGATGCGGTCGATGTCGCCGTCGAGCAGCCGCGGATGGAGCCGATGCGTGCACCGCAGTCGCTCCGCAGGGCCCCCGAGCACGGCCAGCCGAGGGTCGATCTCGAGGGCCACCTCGACCGGAATCCCACCGGCTGCGGCGATCCGTTCGTTGATCGCCAGGCGGGGATACGGGGGCAGTCCGCCGGGCTGAAGCAGGGCCTTGAGGAGGATCGCTGCATCGGCGAACCGGCGATACTGCTCGGCGGCTTCACTCGTGGGTGCCGGCTCGTGGACCACGACGTACTTCGCCCGGGGGCCGCTCAGTTCCATCCGGCCGACACCCTCGTTGAGTCCGCTGGAGAAATCCGGGCCGCCCGCCCAGCGAACGAGCCGATCGTCGTGCGACCGGGCCCACTTCGCCAGCGAGACGCTGAGCCGCTCGAGCCGGATGAGGTCGACCTGCGTCTTCACGTGCCGGACCGGATCGATCACGACGACCCGCTCCCGCGCCGGATCATGGAGCACGATCTCCGCGACGGTTCCCGCGGACCCCACCGGAGCGGATTCGAGGAAGTCCCAGGCGACGCCGTCCTGAAACAGCGTCAGGCTTCGCGCCAGCGGCTCGTCGTGCCCTGCCACGACAAGTTCGCTGGCAATCCGCATCTCGGTCGGCCCCGTGGCGGACGCGTCCCCGGGACCGTTCGCAACACACACCGAGGCCGCGGCGAGCAGCGGCACGGACAGGGCAAGACAGGCGCGCATCGGGAATCCTCCGGGGCGGGGAGGCTAGCAGAGGGCCGCCCCGTCCCCAAGACGGCTCCGGAGCGGTGATTTGCGTGGCTTTTGCCCCTCTCGCCGCCTAGGCTTGCGACGCCTCGCAGCACCACCGACCGGGGCCGGCCCCGGGGCATCCATGTTCCTCACCGACCTTGTCATCGTGTTCGCCGTCGCGGCCGCGGTCGTGTTCACCTTCGGCCGGCTCCGCCTGCCGAGCGTGGTCGGCCTCCTCGTCGCCGGCGTGCTGGTCGGGCCCTACGGGTTGTCGCTCGTCTCCGACCTCCACGTCGTCGAAGTGCTCGCCGAAATCGGGGTCGTCGTCCTCCTGTTCACCGTGGGGCTCGAGTTCTCGCTCTCCCGCCTGCTGGGCATGCTGCCCACGATGGCCCGCATCGGGGCGCCCCAGATCGGGGGCACGGTCATCGTCGTCGCGGCGGCGACCTGGTGGTATCTCGGTACCCTCCCCCAGGCCATCTTCGCCGGCATGCTCGTGGCGATGTCGAGCACCGCGATCGTGCTCAAGCTCCTGGCGGACCGCGGCGAGACCGCCACGCCTCACGGCCGGATCGCCGTCGCCGTGCTCCTGCTGCAGGATCTCGTCGTCGTGGCGGCGATGCTGGCGGTTCCCCTGCTGGCACGGGCCGCGGGCATCGACCCGGCGTCGGGCGATCGCCCGGTCGCCCAGGCCGCCGGTCTCGTCGCCAACCCGGTGGCGGCGGTGGCCGTCGGCCTGGCGGTCGTCGTGGCGGTCCTCGTCGTCGGCCGGCTCGTGGTGCCGCGGTTGCTGCACGAGGTGGTCCGGCTCCGCAACCGCGAACTGTTCCTGATGACGATCGTCCTCGCCTGCCTCGGCACCGCGGCGATCACCGCCCAGGCCGGCCTCTCGCTCGCGCTCGGGGCGTTCCTCGCGGGACTCGTGCTCTCGGAGAGCGAATACGGCCACCAGGCATTCACCGAGGTGCTCCCCTTCCGTGACACGCTCGCCAGCCTGTTCTTCGTGTCGGTGGGCATGCTGCTCGACATCCGCTTCCTCGCCGAGCATGCCCTGCTCGTGGCCGTCACGGTGCTGGGGATCCTGGCCGGCAAGATGGCCATGACGGCCCTGCCGGCGCTCCTGGCCGGCTACCCGCCGCGGACGAGCCTGCTCGCCGGCGCCGCGCTCGCCCAGGTGGGCGAGTTCTCGTTCGTGCTCGGCTCCCGCGGAGCCGATGCCGGACTGCTGGGGCGCGACGACTACCAGACCTTCCTCGCCGCCGCCGTGATCACCATGGCCGCGACGCCGCTGCTGGCCGCCGGGCTGCCCGGCTGGCTCGATCGCCTGTCGCGCACCCGCCTCTGCGGCCGGTGGCTCACCGAGCGGCCGCCGGCGACGGCGGAATCATCGCTCACCGACCACGTGATCATCGCCGGCTTCGGCCTCAATGGCCGTCGGCTCGCGACGGCGCTGGCCCAGTTCGGCGTGCCCCACGTCGTGCTCGAACTGAATCCTGAAACGGTCCGCCGCGAGCGGGCCCGCGGCCTCGACATCCACTACGGCGACTGCACGCGGGCCGCCGTGCTCGAGCATGCCGGCCTGGGCCGGGCCCGGGCGTTGGTGCTGGCGATCTCGGATGCCGCGAACACCCGCCGCAGCGTGCGGGCGGCCCGCGAGCTCTCCCCGGTCGTGAGGGTCATCGTCCGCAGCGAGTACGTCTCCGAAGTGGACGAGTTGCGGCAGCTGGGCGCCGACGAAGTGATCCCCGCCGAGTTCGAGACGGCGCTGGCCCTCTTCGACCGCGTGCTCTCGATCTACGACGTCCCCGGAGACACGATCGAGGACCTGGCCGATCGCCTGCGGCTGGAGAACTACGGCTTGCTGCGGACGGTGCCGCGGGTCCGGCGCCACGAGCCCACGGCCGCGCCGTTGGAAGCCTGTCGGATCCCCGCTGCAAGCCCGGTCGTCGGCCGGTCGATCGGTGACCTGCACCTGCGGACGGCCACGGGTGCGACGGTGGTCAGCGTCCACCGCGACGGCGCTTCGATCCCGAGCCCCGGCCCGGAGTTCCGCTTCGCGCCGGGCGATGAGGTGACGCTCGTGGGCACGCCGGAGCAGCAGGCGGCGGCGCGGGGGCTGCTGGCCCCCTGACCGGACGGATCACCGGCGGCGGTATGCTGGCGGCATGAACACGCAACGCCATTCGAGCCTCGGGTCGCGGCGCATCGCCACGCCGGTTCTCGCCGTCGCCGGCCTGGTCGCCGGCGGTGCGGCCTCCGCCGCGCCGTGGCCCCAGTGGCGCGGTCCGACCGGCGACGGGCACGCTCCCGCCACAGGTGCGCTGCCGGTGGCCTGGAGCGAGACCGAGCACGTCGCCTGGAAGGCGCCGCTCCCCGGCCGGGGATGGTCGTCGCCCGTGGTCGACGAGCGGCTCGTCTGGATGACCACCGCCATCGAGCGGGAGGCGACGGCCGAGGAGAAGGCGCGGCGGGCGGCCGAGCCTTCGGGGGCGAGTCCCCGGAACGTGGTGACCCGCGTGAGCCTGCGGGCGCTCGCCGTGGATCGCGACACGGGACGGCTCGTGCACGACGTCGAGCTGCTTGCCGTCGAGGACCCGCAGCCGATTCACGCGCTCAACTCCTACGCCTCGCCGTCGCCGGTGCTCCGCGAGGGCCGGCTGTGGTGCCATTTCGGGGACTTTGGCACCGCCTGCGTGGACACCGCCACGGGCCGGGTTGTCTGGAGCAATCGCGCGCTGCGGCTGGATCACGTGAACGGACCAGGCAGCACGCCGATCCTCCACGACGGGCTCCTGATCGTGCACTGCGACGGCTGCGACGTGCAGGAAATCGCCGCCCTCGACGCGGCCACGGGAGCGGTCGCCTGGAAGACCCGGCGCTCGGGCCCGCTCCGTGACGACCCTGATCTCAAGAAGGCCTACAGCACGCCGCTGATCGTGCCCCACGCGGGTCGCGACGTGCTCGTTTCGCCGGCCGCCGACTGGCTCTACGGCTACGACCCCGAAACCGGCGCGGAACTCTGGCGGATGAGCTACGGCGAACTCGGATACTCGGTGGTGCCTCGGCCGGTGGCCGGTCACGGCCTCGTGTTCATGAGCACGAGCTTCAATCAGCCGCGGCTCCTCGCCGTGAGGCTTGGCGACGACGGCCGGAGCGCCGAGATCGCCTGGGAACAGCGGAAGGGAGCCCCGAGCATGCCCTCGCCACTCGTCGTGGGCACGCGCCTGTTCATGGTCGGCGACAAGGGCGTGGCCACGGTTCTCGACGCCCGCGACGGCGCAACGGTGGCGACCCTCCGGCTCGGGGGCAACTTCTCGTCGTCACCGCTGTTGGCCGACGGCCGGATCTACGTCGGCAACCACGATGGCGACACGTTCGTGATCGATCCCGGCGTCGCGACCGACGTCGAGCCGACGCTGCTCGCAACCAATCACCTCGACGGCCGGATCTTCGCCACCCCCGCGGGCGTCGGCGACTCGCTCTACCTTCGCACCGACACGGCGCTCTACCGGATCGCAACCACCACGGCGGCACCCTGACCGGCCTGCGGCGGGGATCACGATCCTGGTGAGTTCCCCGAGGCGGATGGTGAGCGCGCCACCCAGGACGTGACGATCGACTACGCCGTCGTCGGCCATCCGGGAAATCTCAGTGCCGGGGAATACGGCGGCAGGAACAGCGGTGTAATTCGTCGTGGCCACTTGAGATGCTTCGCCGTGTGCCAGCCCGCCCTGTCCAGCACCATAACGGCGTGCTGACGTGTGCCAAGCTTCTTGGCCGCCGCATTGAGGAACTGCTCCATGGTTGCGGTATTCGCTTCGCAATGTGGACTGACCATCGACCACCCGGCCGCTGGATCGACAATCCCGAAGACCCAGATCGACTTCCGCCCGTTTTGTCGCACGACCGTGGCCGCTTGAAAGCCTTGGCCGCGACCGGATCCTGCCGGGGATGTCTGGGCCGGGGCTTGAGACAGACGAAGCCATGACGATCCAGCAACTCGTAGATCCCGTTGAGAGAAAAGGTCTTGCCGAACTCACGATCCAGGATTCCCTGAATCTGCGGCCCCCGGAGCGACGCGACGCCGTCTCGTGGCGTAGCGCCGGCCTTCACTCTCTGCACGAAGCGAGCCTCCTGCTCGGGGGACAGTCGTCGCTGACGCCCTGGTGCCGTGCGGCCACGCACCGCCTCGATGCCACCGTCACGACAGGCATACGCCCAAGGCTGCACGAATCGGCGACTGCGGCCTCCAGCGTCAGCAACTTCCAGCGCTTGCCGCCCCTGCAGCACCAGCAACACGCTGCGTAAACGATCCCGCTGCTTCGCATCCGACTCCTTGGCGATCAGGCAAGTGAGCCTGCGCCGATCGCCTCGCTTCCGTTCAACGATATCCATGCGGCCTCGTTGTCCGGGAGCCGCATCATCGCACCGGCAGGCAGAGGGCGCTGTATGGGAAAGCTGGGCAGAGGCGCGCGAGTCTCAAGTGGGACCCGTATCAGTCCCCATCGCTCACGCGAGTGGGGCTTCCGGTGTGGGGTCTGCGGGGGCGCGCCGCGCCGGCCGCAGATGATCCTAGTGTAGTGTCTCCGAAATAATGCAACTTATTGCTGTCAGTGCCGTTGAATCCTCAACTCATGGAGGATTCCGTCATGCGTGTTGCCAAGCCAGTTGTTCTG
>VGYR01000016.1 GCA_016872925.1 Planctomycetota bacterium | reverse complement strand
GCCCTGCGGCTGACCGAGGTCGTCCATCACGATCAGCACTTCCTCCTGCGGACGGATGTTCGCGGCGACTGCGCCACGGCCTTCCAAGCCGCCGGCGTCGCCATTCCCCCAACCGTTCAGAGGCTAAAGCCCCACTTATGAGCGATGCCTGAAACCGTGGCGCATGGTGCCACGGCTGTTTTGTGTTGACGTAAACCCCTGCAGCGCAAGGACTTCATTTTTCAAACTGTAGAAGACGGGTCAGACACGGTTCAGCGCCCCGTGCTTGTGTTCCAGCGACTCAACGACACTCTTCACCGTCAGCGAGTCGTGCATGTTGCCGGCAAAGACCTCGTAGCCCAGCGGGAAGCCTTCTTCCGTGACGACCAGGCCGATACAGACCTGCGGCCGGTCGCCTCGGGAGTCGCGGGAGTAGCCCCGCTTGGCGATCTCGCAGTTCTCCACGTCGCCTTCGAAGTAGGTGCTCGTCACGTCGTAGAGCAGGAGGTCGCACTTCAACTCGAAGAGCTCGCCGAACCGCTGCTTCAAGTGCGATTCGATCGCCTCCTTGTGGGGCAGGAGCCGGTCGAGCGTGGCGTAGAGTCGATCGGTGTGCACCTTCTCCGGAGGCACGCCCAGGAGATCTTCCAGCGCCGTACGGCGATACCACTTCTCCTCGATGTGAAGTTCGCTCGACGGCTCGCAGAACCGGGCGATGGCGAGAATCGCTGCCACCATCCCCCAGGACACGTCCTCGCGACCCTCGGGCAGAAGCTTTGCCAAGAGCCGGTCGAGGCCGAGCATCCGCCACAGCCCCCAGGCCAGCCAGACGTCACCGAAATCACGCAGCCGCTCGAGACGGATGTCCTTGAGGCGGACCTTCACCTGTTCTTCTTCGCCTGCATCCCGTGCACATGGCGGATCGAAGAGCGTGCGCTCGGGCCGGCGCGCCGCTTCGGCACCTTGCAGGTGTGCGCCGAGCTTCGCCCAGCCGTGCTGCTCGCTCGGCGTGAGGTCACCGAGATATGCGACCACACGCTGCCGCGATCCTCGTGCCGTGCGATACGACTCGACGAGCGCCCAGTAGGTGTGACGCTTGCCGCTCTTTCGTCGCTCACATCGTCGCAGGAACATCGAAGCGCTCCGTGGATCGGATGCCTCGAAGATCGCAAAGTTGAAAGTAAAAACTCAAGGGCAAGGTCTTCACTACACGGCCGTTCGCGGAACCGCGCGTTGCCACGTCAGCACTTACGATCAATGGGCTGCCCAAAAATCCGAAAAATGGTTCCGAAGTGCGTAACTTGGGCTAGGACACGGCCCACGAAGCCGCCACGACGGCGGCCGCCAGGGCGAACAGGGCGTAGCCGGCCCACGGGCTGCGGCGGACCTCGATCGTCGCGATGCCGCGACGCAGGTGGCGGCTGAACTCGCTCCACGCCTCGGTCGCCGGGCGGGAGCCGGCGGCGATCACGCTCACGCAACGGGCAGGACCGCGGTCATCGAGGTGGATCTGGAGGCCCCGCGAGGGCAGGGCCGCCGTCTCTCCCGCCCACCGGGCGGCCGGGTCGAGGCATCCCACCAGCTCGGCGACCACCGGCCGCAGCCGATCCAGGCCGATGTTGTAGATCACGATCCGGGGCCGAGTGGCCAGGATCGCGAAGGCCAGCATGATCACGCAGGCCGCCAGGAACGCCACCGCGGTCCACGGCGAGGTTCCCGCCAACGGCTGCAGGAGCGCCAGCGGCCCGGCCATCACCAGCCCCGACACGCCGGCCGCAAGCAGGGCGCCGTCAACCGCTCCCGCGACCAGCACGGGCCGACGGCGGAGATGAAACGACCCGATGACCACGAGGTACGCCGCCAGCGGGAGGAGTGCCAGCCAGAGCGGGATAGCGGTGAATGCGAGCCTCATCGATGTTCCCCGGACGCGGTCCTCAGGATCGCCAGGCCAGCCAGGCGAGGAAGGCGAGCCAGCCGGCGACGGCGGCCGCCACCGTCAAAAACGTCCACCGCCCCCCAGGCCCTCCCGCCGCCATCAGACCGTATCCGGCACCACGAACGACAGGTCGCGCGAGAACGCCTCGTCGAACTCGAAGACACCGCGGAAGTCCTCCCGCTTGTCGGCCTTCGTCTTCCGCATCTGGCCGATCTCGATCATGTTGAAGACGATCTCCCCGATGTCGTCGGTGCGGCGGATGCCCCAGGTCGCCAGCACGGTCGGTGCCAGAAAGCCGTACTGCTGGAGGCCGTACCGCCGGGCCGCCTCGCAGAGCTCCTGGCCCGAGACGTGCCGCTCGGGCTGACGGGGACGGCGGCGGCTGCGCCGCGGCTTCGCCTGCGGCTCCTCCACCGGCGTCGGCTCCAGCTCGCCGCTCTCGGGTTCATGCCCCATGCCCAACGACTCCTGGGCGAACGTCAGGGCTTCCAGCACGAACAGGTACGCGTCGAGCGAGTAGCGGCCGTCCCGCTGCAGCAGCTGGAACAGCGGGTGTGCGGGATCGACGAGCGGCATGCAGGAACGCCTCCGGGACGTGCGCGAGCCCGAAAGTATATCGCACGGCGTGCCCGCAGCTCAGCGGACGCTCGAGCCGGGCGGGGCTGCCGCGGCCGCCTGCAGGTCCTCCAGCACGTACTTGTAGCCGAACGGGGTCATCGGCTTGGCAAAATCGCGGATCAGGTCCAAGCCCTTGTCGATCAGGTTCGTGCGGGGATCGAACTGGTAGACGTCGCGATCCTGACCACCCGGCTTGTAGATCTGGATCGCGAAGGGCATCAGGTCCCGTTGGAGGATCAGTTCGACCTTGGAGAAGTTGGCGGCGTCACGCTGTTCCTTGGGCAACGCCTCGAGCCAGATCTGGTCGCGGACGTCCGGCGGCGTGATGATCCGCATCCAGTATCGCTTCTTGAGCGCGGTGGCCTTCGAGCCGAACACGAAGGGCAGCGGGCCTTCGCTGATCGCGGTGCCCCGCATGTCAGCAGGCAGCTTGGTCTCGCGGAGCTGGCGTTCGGCATGGCGGAATTCGTAGATGCTCTCGCCATTGCAGACCCAATGCTCTCCCGCATCGCCGCCGCGCACCTCGTAGCGCCGTGCCTCGGGGCTCCACTGCTTCGTCTCCTTCACACGGAACAGCCCCTTGTCGGGCGCCGCATACTTCAGCTCGCCGCTGCTCTCGGCGAACGCCAGCCGCTCCCCCCCCGCATCGGACGGGCTCCAGGCGTTGTACTCCCACTTGTGGAAGGTGCACGACCAGGTTCGAACCGCGGAGTTCCGCGTCTCCCAGGCAGCGAGCAGCTGATCCAGGGCGACCTGCTGCTCGGCCGTCAGGTGCGGCGGCTGTGCCTGCGGAGGCTGGGCCGCTCCCTGCGCCGGCGGGGCCTGTGGCAAGGCGGCCTGCTGGGCGGGCACGGGCCGCGCGAGCGCCGCGGCGGCGAGCAGGAGCAGGAGGCGCGGCAGGCGACGCGTCGCGGGCTGCGGATGGCAGGGCATGAGAGGCTCCACGAGACGCCGCGGACTCTACCAGCCTCCGCCGCCCCGCGGCGAGGCCGATTCCGCGACCGGAGGCGTGGCGGAACCGCCGCAGCCCGCCCCGTTTTCAGGCCGATCCGGCGACCGCCGCCCGGAGTTCGGTGAGTTCGCGGGCGAAGCCGCCGGAGAGGATGGGGAACCGGCACCAGGTCTTCGGATCGAGGTTCTCGTCATCGAGATGGAACGACGGGGCATACCGCTCCCGCTTCCACTGGTTGCGGCTCCAGAGCACGAAAAACCGCTCCGTCCACCCGGCGAGCTGGCGGGCCTCGTGTCGCGGAAACTCGAGCCGCAGCCTGTGCCACGCCTCCAGGGGCGTCTGCTTGTCGCGGATCGCGGCCCGTTCGATGGCGTCAAGCACGTCGTAGGGCATCAGGTCCGCCTCGTCCGTCTGGCCCGCCGCCGCCGGACGCAGTTCGGCCGTCGGGGTCTGGACGTTGACGGCGGCAAGCGCCGGCACCGGCCCGATGCCCTCCGGCCCATGCCGCTCCAGCCAGCGCAGCCAACGCCGCAGATAGGCCTTGTCGATGCCCGCCAGCGGGGCGATGCCACCGGACGTGTCGCCGTCCATGGTCGCATATCCCACGGCGGCCTCCGAGCGATTGCTCGTCGAAACCAGCAGGCCGCCGGTGATGTTGGCGAGCATCCACACGCCCGGCGATCGGGCGCGGGCCTGGATGTTCTGCAAGGCCACGTCGTCGTGATCCCAGGAGAGCGGCCGGCCCACGGCTCCCGACACGAGCTCCTCGTACCGCCGCACGATCGTCTCGACGTCGAACTCGTGGAACACGCCGCCCAGCGCCTCGGCGAGCCCGCGGGCCGCCGACCGCGTGACCGTGCCGGAGTTCGCCGTCGACTGGTAGACGCACGTCAGCGTGGAGGTGACGATCCGCCGCACGGCATCCTCCCCCCGAGCCGGTGGCGCGGACAGGCCGAGCCTGCGGGCGGCGTTAGCCGCGGTCAACTCGCGGGCCGCAAGCTGGACCGCGAGGGCGACCAGGCACGCCACGGCGGACGAATCGGCCCCGCCGCTGGCGGACACGACGAATCCCCGGGATCCGCTCTTCCGGGCGTAGTCGACGAGGCCGAGCGCGACGGCCCGGGTGAACTCCTCCTCCTTCACGTGGCCGCCGTGCTCCCACGGATCGCGGTGATCACCCCCTGCCGGCGGCTGAGTCGATGCCGTGGCGGGCTGCCAGCCCACCAGCACCCGATCGCCCTCAGCGGCGTCGGCCACCGGATCGAGGGTCAGGCGGCTCTGGGCCAGCCTGATCTCGTCGAGATCGACGTCCGCGGTCACGAGCGTCCGGTCGGCGAAGGAGAATCGCCGACCAGACGCGATCATCCGGCCGCAGGCCGCGACGAGAACTCCGCCGTCGTAGATCGCCCGGCCCGACTCGTTGCCGACGAGGTTGGCGTAGACGTAGGCGGCGGCAAACGCCCGCGATCCCTCCAGCACGAAGCGGCGGCGGATCTCGTCCTTGCCGAACGCGAAGTGGCTGGCCGACGGATTCAGGATCAGGTCGATGCCGCGGGCCGTGAGCGCCGCCCCGGGCCGGTCGGCCACCCACGCATCCTCGCAGATCTCGAAGCCGATGCGGACGTCACCGCACTGGAACCGCAGGTCGCCCAGCGGCGTCTCCCGGCCCGCCACTGCCACCGTGCCCCGGCGACCGCGGATCCAGGGCCGGAACCAGCGGGGCTCGTAGTGGATGCCGTCGCCGGCCAGGTTCTGCTTGCAGACGATGCCGGCGACGCTCCCGTCCACCACGACGGCCGCGGCGTCGTACAGTCCGCTCTCGAACCGCACCGGCAGGCCGATGGCGGCGATGATGCCGCGCGTGGCCGGGGCGATCTCACCGAGAATCTCCAGCGCCGTCCGCTGCACGCCGGGCGACTGGAAGGCGTCGTCGCAGCCGTAGCCGGTGATGCACAGCTCGGGCAGGCAGAGGACCGAGGCGCCGGCGTCGCGGGCCGCGGCGATCGCGGCGATGATGCGGTCGCGATTGCCGTCCCAATCGAGCGGCGTCTGGTTCAGGGCACAGCCGGCGACGCGGATCAGCTGCATGGACGCGGATTTCACCCGGCGTTCCGCCGGGCCCCCTTCCCGACGACCTCAGCCCGGCTCTTCCAGGTACGTGTAGCCGCCGAGCCCTTCCTCGTAGAACTTGAGGAACCTCCCCGCCCGGCTGTCACAGATCCGGCCCTCACGGACAGCCTGCTCGATCGAATCCCGGAGCCGCTGCACGAGTTGGTTCGAGTCGAACTCCACGTAATCGAGCACCTCGCGCACGGTGTCACCCTTGATGACCGCGTCGACGACCACTTCGCCGCGCTCATCGGTGCTGACATGAACGGCGTTGGTGTCGCCGAACAGGTTGTGCAGGTCGCCGAGGATCTCCTGGTAGGCTCCGATCAGGAAGGCCCCGAGGTAATACGGCTCGCTCTGCCAGGCGTGCAGCGGGAGGGTGCGCTTCACGTCGCGGCGATCGATGAACTGGTCGATCTTGCCGTCGGAGTCGCAGGTCACGTCTCCCAGGACGGCCGCCCTGCCGGGGCGTTCGTTGAGGCGGTGGATGGGCATCACCGGAAACAGCTGCTTGATCGCCCAGCTGTCCGGAATCGACTGGAACAGCGAGAAGTTGCAGAAGTAGGTGTCGGAGAGCGCCGCCTGCAGCCCCTCGAGTTCCTCCGGCAGGTAATCGAGCGTGCGGGCGAGCTTCGAGATCTTCCGGCAGATCGCCCAGTAGAGGTTCTCGACGGCCGACCTCTGGTCGAGGGGAAGGTAGCCGCTGGAAAACAGGCTCATCGCCGTATCGAGCGACTGCTGGGCGTCGTGGTAGCTCTCCAGCAGGTTGCGGACGTTGATGCCCTGATAGGTCTCCCAGAGATCGTGCAGCGGCTGCTCGGCCTCCGTCGACGGCTCGCTCACGTCGGCCATGCCCCCCTGCTCCGACACGCCGAGCACGCCGAAGATCAGCATGCTGTGGTAGGCCACGACGGCCCGACCGCTCTCGGAGACGATCGTCGGATGGGGCACCCCGGCCTCGTCGCAGGCGTTCTGCACGTGGGCGACGACGTCGTTGGCATACTCCTGGAGGCTGTAGTTGACGCTCGACTCGAAGTTGGTCTGCGATCCATCGTAATCGACGCCCAGCCCGCCGCCGACGTCGATGTACGCCAAGCCGGCGCCCCGCTTGGCCAGTTCGGTGTAGATCCGCGATGCCTCGTTGAGCGCCGCCTTGATGTGCCGGATGTTGGTGATCTGGCTGCCCTGATGGAAGTGCAGCAGCTGCAGGCAATCCTCCATGCCACGCCCCTGCAGCACCTCCAGCCCCTTGACGATCTCGCTCGCCGTCAGGCCGAACTTGCTCCGGAAGCCTCCCGACGACTGCCATCGGCCGCTGCCCCGGGCAGCCAGTTTGACGCGCATGCCGATTCGCGGACGGACCCCGAGCTTCTCTGCGTAGTCGAGGATCAGCTGGAGTTCCGAAAACCGCTCGACCACCGGGATGATGCGACGGCCGATCTTCTGGGCCAGCATCGCGGTCTCGATGAACTCGGCATCCTTGAAACCGTTGCAGATGATCGGCGTGTCGTTGTCGGCCAATGCGATGACGGCGAGCAGTTCGGGCTTGCTGCCAGCCTCGAGGCCGAACCGGTACGGCTTGCCGAACCGCAGCACCTCCTCCACCACCTGCCGCTGCTGGTTCACCTTGACGGGGTACACGCAGCAGTAGTCTCCCCGGTATCCATTCTCCCGCATGGCGGTGGTGAACACCCCGTGGAGCTCGCCGAGGCGATGCTGGAGGATCTCCGCGAATCGCAACAGGATCGGCAGGTCGATGCCGCGGACCTGGAGCCGGTCGACGAGCTGCTTCAGGTCGATGCTCTTGGTCGGATCCTTGTCCGGATGGACGAGCAGGTGGCCATTCGGCCCGACGGAAAAGTAGCCGTTTCCCCACCGGGCCACCTCGTAGAGGTCCACGGCATCGGCCGTGCTCCAGTGCTCGAGTTCAAGATCGGCAGCAGCCATCGATGGCCCTCGGGGATCGCGCGAGCGACGGGGCATGGACCCGGCCACGACGCGGTCTTGAGAGTGTAGCGTCAACGGGCCGGCGGGCCATGGCCGGCGCCGCGCGATCCGGCCCCGGGCCTCAGGCGAACAGTTCCTTGATCGGCTGGCCCGCGTTGGCGATCTTCATCGGCCTGCCGTTCTTGGCCGTGAAGTTCTTGACGAGCGGAACCCCCAGCGCCTGCAGGACGCTCGCCATCAGGTCCTGGGGGCTGAAGGCATCGGACACCACCTCCCGGCCGTCCTCGTTGGTCGCGCCGACCACCACGCCCCGCCGGAAGCCGCCCCCGCCGACGACCACGCTCCAGCTGCGGGCCCAGTGGTCGCGGCCGGCACCCCCGTTGATGTTCGGCGTGCGGCCAAACTCCCCCATCCACATGACGACGGTGTCGTCGAGCATGCCCCGGTCGGCAAGGTCGGCCACCAGGGCGCTCATCGCCCGGTCGAGCACGGGAAGCCTCTGGTTCTGCAGCGTGGGGAAAATGTTCGCGTGGTTGTCCCAGCCCCCCAGGTCGACCTCGACGAACGGCACTCCCAGTTCGACCAACCGCCGGGCCATCAGGCAGCCCCGCCCGAATCCGTTGGCGCCGTACCGCTCCTGCACCTCCTTCGGCTCGCTGCCCACCTTGAAGGCCTCCATCTGCCGGCTGGTCATTAACTTCACCGTCTTCTCGACCACCTTGCGGTGATCCTCGGCGGAACCGCCCCGCTGTTCGCCGATGAACCGTTTCTCGATCGTGTCGAGCATCCGGAGTCGCTGATCCAGCCGCGTCGGATCGATCCCCATGTCGAGGTTGCGGACCACGCCGTTGGAGTCGACGACGAACGGAGCCCACGCCATCCCGAGAAACCCGGGCCCGACGCTGCCGCCGCCCACCGACACGAACGGCGGGATCTCGAGGTGCGGAACCTGATCCGCGAGCTCATGCGCGATCACGGCGCCGTAACTGGGGTGCTCGACGCTCGGACTGGGAACATAGCCCGTGTGCATGTAGTAGCGGCCCCGCATGTGGTCGGCCTCGCGGGTGCTCATCGATCGCACGACGGCCATGTGGTGCATCTGCTGGGCCATCAGCGGCATGTGCTCGCAGATCTGCACGCCCTCGGCGGTGGTGGCGATGGGCGCGAAGGGTCCTCCCGTGGGGGTGCCCGGCTTGAGATCCCAGATGTCGATGCTGCTCGGGCCGCCCCCCATCCACAGCAGAATCGCCGCCTTGTGCCGCTTTCGCATCTCCGTGGCGTTGGCGAGGATCGTGCCGGCAAACGCGGTCGCCGGCGCCGCCAGCGCCGCGGCCCCGGCAAGGTGGTGCAGAAAGTGTCGTCGGCTCATGCCGTTCGGCACGTCGAAGGAGTGGTTCATGGCACGCGGTTCCCGAAAAAAGGAGGTGGATGCGCCGAGGCTCAATGCTGGAAAATGAACTCGTTGGAGTTGAGGACGGCCCACCACACGTCCTGGAGGGCTCCGATCGCGTCCCCCTTCCGGGCCGCGACCAGCCGCTTGGCGACATCCAGTTCGGTCCGCGAGGGCTTGCGGGCCAGGGCAGCCAGGTAGAGCGTTTCGATCCTGGCGGTGGAGTTCAGGGGCGCTGCCGCGACGCGGTGCAGGAAACCTCCCTTGCCGATGGCGACGGCGTTTTCGATCAGGTCGCCGTTGAACATCGTCAGCACCTGCGGGATCGAGCCGTTGAAGGTCGTCGCCTCGTCCCCCTCGTCGGTGCCGAACGCGATCACGAACTGCGACAGCCATTCGTCCTTCTTCTTGGCCGCGTCCTCGGCCCGGGCGGCCCGATCCGCCTCGGTGGCGGTCAGCAGCGACTCGTAGAGCTCCTCCGCCTGCATCTGCCGCAGGTAGAACCGTGCGAACTTCGGCTTCTCACCCGAGGCGGGATCGTCGTCCGGGCCCGAAGCCGACGGCCGGCTGGACGTGGCATACGGCCTGGAGAGCACGATCCACCGCGCCAGTTCCTTGAGGTCGAAGCCTCCGTCCCGAAAACGCTCGGCGAGGCCGTCGAGCAGTTCCGGGTGGGACGGCGGGTTGTGCTCGCCGAGGTCGTCGACCGGCCGGGTGAATCCATGGCCGAGAAAGTGCCCCCACATCCGGTTGACGGCGGCCTTGGGAAACAGCGGGCTCGTCCTGATCAGCGTTGCCAGTTCGCGCCGCCGATTCACGCCGTAGCGGGTGCCGTCCTCCATGGTGCCGGGCAGGAAGCCGCTCCGCGGGATCGCGGTGCCGTCCACGAACACCGGGTACGCCACCCGCTTCTGCCCGTTCCGCAGTTCGTAGTAGATCTCCGCTTCTTCGGGGTCGTTCTGGTCGCCCACGAAGTCCTCGTCGACGAGCTCGATCCACTGCACGTCGTCGGTGCCACCCCGTCTCCGCAGGGCCCGGGCCTGCCGGAAGAACGCATTGAGTTCCCAGAACTGGTTCTGCTTTCCCTGGTTCGGAGGCAAGGGATGGTCATGGCACTGCGTGCACTGCACCTGCAGCCCGAGAAAGATCCGAGCCGTCTTCGCCGTCGCCTCCAGACCCTTGTCGTCCCCCATCTCCCCCAGCTTGCCGCTCAGGAAGTTGGTGGCGCCGTTGAAGCCGTCGAGGTCCTTGCGGTTGGCATTCACCCCCGTGGCGGTGACGAGCTCCTCCATCAGCCGGTCATACGGAATGTTCTTCGAGAACGCGCGGCGGAGATACTGCCGCATGCCGGAGCGATTCACCAGGTCGTTGGTCGCGTCCCGCCCGATCAGCATGGTCGTCCAGACGTCCGTCCAATGCCGTGAATACTCGTCCTCGTACTCCTCGCCGAGCAGCCTGGCGACGAGGTCGGCCCGCTTGCTGGGCGACTTGTCGGCGAGAAACGCCTTCAGCTCCTCGAGCTTGGGAATGCGGCCGATCAGATCGAGATGGACGCGGCGGCACCATTCGCCGTCGGTCGCATCCGACGCAGGCCGCACGCCGTCGGACGCCCAGGCGGCCGTCAGCTGCTGATTGATGAACTCCACCTGCGGAAGGCCGGGGTGCACGTCCGCCCCCGGGGAGGGACCCGCGGCGCGCGCCGCGCGGCCGCAGGACAGGATCAGCGCCAGGATCACCAGGCAACGCGACGCCATGTCGAGCATTCCACCAGCGACCGCCGAACGAACCGCCTCAGCCGCTCTCTCGACGATTCTACGCCGTCAGGGGCGGCGGAGCCCATGGCCGGCCCTGCCCGACACAGCAGCGTTGGGCCACGGCCAGGACCCGCGACGGCCGCTCAGATCACGTGGAGACCGGCCGGGCCGAGTCGACCTTCGGCCGCTGCGGGCGAGCAGCGGCCGAGTCCTGGCCAACGAACTCCAGGAGCGCCCGCGGCCCGGCGTCGCCAAGCCGGGGAGTGGCCAGTTTCAGGATCCGCGTGTAGCCGCCGGGACGGTCGACGAACCGCGGTGCAATCTCCTCGAAGACCACCCGGGCGGCCTTCTTGTCGCCGAGCAACTGCACCACCCGCCGACGGGCCTTGACGGCGGGCGCCATGGCGGCCGCCCACTGCTTCCAGGCATCGCTGGTCCGCCACTGCTTCCAGGCGGCGGAATCGCGGGCGGCGGTCGTGCCGTGGACCGCGGCGCGGGAGGCGGCGGCGAGGCCGTGCTTGGCGATCGTCACGCAGCGTTCCACGAGCGGCCGAACTTCCTTGGCCTTCGCGAGCGTGGTCACGATCCGTCCGGGCACCTTGGCCGCGCCGACCTCGTCCGCATCCGCCTTGCGGGCGGTGAGCATCAGGGCCGACGCCAGGTTTCGGAGCAGGGCCCGCTGGTGGGCGGGGCTGCGGCCGAGCACACGGCCCTTGCGACGATGACGCATCTCACGATCCTCCCGCTGTCTGGATTCGAAAAGGCTGTATTCGAAAGGGGGGCCCCACGGACGCCCGCCCGCCGACTCAGGCCTCGGCCCCCGCCGGCACGTCCATGCCGAGCCGCAGGCCGAGTTCCTGCAGCTTGTCCTCGATTTCCTGGAGCGTCGTGTCGCCGAAGTTCCTCACCTCCAGCAACTCCTCCCGCGATCGGGTCACGAGGTCCCGCAGCGTCTTGATGCCTTCCTCGTGCAGGCAGTTGTTCGCCCGCAGCGACAATCTCAGGTCGGAGATCAGCATGCCCAACCGGCTCTCCAGCGGCGCCTCGACGGCGAACAGGCTGGCCACGCCGGGCAGCGGCACGCCCGGCCCGGGCTTGGTGTACCCGACGAACGGGTTGAGGTGCTTCCGCAGGATCTTGGCCGCCTCGACCAGGGCCATCTCGGGCGTCACCGTACCGTTGGTCCAGATCTCCATCGTCAGCTTGTCGTAGTTCGTCTTCTGGCCGACGCGCGTCTCCTCGACCTCGTACTTCACCCGCGTGACCGGGCTGAACACGGCGTCGACCGGAATGATGCCGATTTCCTGCGAGGCCTGGCTGTGCTCGCTGGCCGGCACGTACCCGCGGCCGTTTTCCACGACCATCTCGAGCTCGTAGGGCACGTCGTCGGTCAGCGTGGCGAGCACCAGATCCTTGTTGACCACCTCGACGGCGTCGTCGGTCTGGATGTCCGCGCCGGTCACCGGCCCCTTGGTGCTCTTCTCCACACGGAGCACGCGGGTCGATTCGCTGTGGTTCTTGACCACGAGGCTCTTGACGGCCAGCACGATGTCGGTGACGTCCTCGAGCACCCCCTTGATCGTGGTGAACTCGTGCAGCGCCCCGGACAGCTTGATCTGGGTCACGGCGCTGCCTTCCAGGCTCGACAGCAGCACCCGCCGCAGGCTGTTGCCCACGGTGGTGCCGAAGCCGCGCTCGAAGGGCTCGGCGATGAACTTGCCGTAGGTCGGCGACAGGGTCTTGGGGTCGGCCGTGACCGCACCGGGCAGCTCGAGACCACGCCAGCGGATATGCATGCGAAGCTCCTTGGAACTTACTTGGAACAAAGCTCGATGATCAGGTTCGCCTGCACCGGGATCGACACGTCCTCCGCGGCCGGCAGCCGATCGACGCGGCCCTCGGGGATCGCCCCGTCGAGACGCGACAGAAAGTCGGGCACATCGCGCCGCGACTCGGCGAGCGATGCATGGACGAGCTGCAGGCTCTTGGAACGATTCTTGACGCGGACCAGGTCGCCCGCCTTGACGAGGTAGCTCGGCACGTCGACCCGACGTCCGTTGATCGTGATGTGGCCGTGGAGCACCAGCTGCCGAGCGGCCGCCCGCGACGGAGCGAACCCGAGGCGATGCACGACGTTGTCGAGCCGCCGCTCCAGGAGCGACATCAGCGTCTCGCCGGTGTTCCCCTTGCCCCGCTCGGCCCGGGCGAAGTAGGTGCGGAACTGCCGCTCCAGCACACCGTAGTAGTGCTTCACCTTCTGCTTCTCGCGGAGGTGCAGCCCGTAGTCGGTGGGCTTCGGCCGCCGCTTCTGCACCATGCCCGGCGGCGTGGGCCGACGCTCGATGGCGCACTTGGGCGTGTCGCAACGGCTCCCCTTGAGAAAGAGCTTGAGGCCGTCGCGTCGGCAGAGGCGGCAGACAGGTCCGGTGATGCGTCCCATGATGGTGTTCGAGTCTGTGGAGCGGGTCGGGGTTGGAGACGGTGGGAAAAACGACGGGCGGCGGTCAGACCCGCCGCTTCTTCGGAGGCCGGCAGCCGTTGTGCGGCAGCGGCGTGATGTCCTCGATGCTCTTGACGTTCATGCCGGCGGCCTGGAGGGCGGTGATCGCGCTCTCGCGGCCGCTGCCCGGACCCTTGACGCGAACCTCGAGTTCCTTCACGCCGAACTTCGCCGCCTTCTCGGCAGCCTGCTGGGCCGCGCACTGACCGGCGAAGGGCGTGCCCTTCCGGCTCCCCTTGAAGCCGCAGGTGCCGCCGCTCGCCCAGCAGAGGGTGTCGCCGCGGGTGTCGGTGATCGTGACGGTCGTGTTGTTGAAACTGGCGACGACGTAGGCGATGCCCGCCGTCACACTCTTCTTCTTGGCCTTGACAACCTTCGACATGCTGCGTGGTCTCGCTTTGCGATTCTGGGTGATTCGATTCGTCCGGTGCTCGACACGGGCCGGTTACTTGAGGTCCTTCACGCCCTTCTTGCCGGCGACCGTCTTCTTCGGACCCTTCCGGGTGCGGGCGTTGGTGCGGGTCCGCTGGCCGCGCACGGGCAGGCCGCGGCGATGACGAAGCCCCCGATAACTGCCGATGTCCTTGAGCCGCGAGACATTCTGGGCGACCTGCCGCCGCAACTGTCCCTCGACCGTGTAGTCCTTGTCGAGCAGGGCCGCCAGCCGCGCGAGCTCGTCCTCATGTAGGTCGCGGGCGCGACCCAGCGGATCGACCCCGGCCTTGTGGCAGAGTTCGCGAGCGACCCGCGGACCGACGCCGTACAGGTACTGCAGCGAGAAGATCGTCTTCTTCTCGGACGGGATGTCGACACCCATCAGACGCGGCATGGCTGGGACTTTCCGTTGTTCATGGGTGGATCATGCGATCAGGGTCTGGCAATCTCTCGGTCTCGTCCCGCCGGTCGCATCGCACCCGGCGGTGCGACACCCGACTCGTACCTCCCTGACTTGCCCCTCCTGACTCTTGCCTGTCGGAGGGACGCAGCCAAGGCCCGCGGCTTGCCGGCGTGAGGTCGGTTGCGTCCGACCGTCACCCCTGACGCTGTTTGTGCCTGGGGTCGGCACAGACCACGAAGACGACGCCACGACGCCTGACGATCTTGCACTTCTCACACATGCGACGAACGCTGGCGCGAACCTTCATGGACACAACCGTGGCGACGGCCGGGGAGGCCTGGAACCGAACAGGGAGGGACGACGAATCGAGTCCCAGAATATAGGACGCGGCCGGAGCGGTCACAAGGGGGTGGTGGATTCCCGCCAGCGAAGCCGGTTTCTACCCCGACCCTCAGGACTGGGCCAGGGGCTTCAGCGACTCACCCGCCGCGGGGGGTGCGGTCAGCACCACGGGGCCGGTTTCCGTGATCGCCACGGTGTGTTCGAAGTGGGCGCTCTGCCGGCCGTCCACCGTGGATTGCGTCCAGTGATCCGGCAACACGCGGACCTTCTTGGAGCCCATGTTCACCATCGGTTCGACGGCGATCACCAGCCCGGGCTCGAGGTCGAAATCGTGGTTCTTGCGAAATGCCGGCGTACAGAAGTTCGGCACCTGCGGATCCTCGTGCATGCTCCTGCCGATCCCATGCCCCACGAAGTTCTCCACCACCGAAAACCCGTGGTCGCGGACGTACCTGGCCATCTCGGTGGCCACGTCGCTCCACCGGCTCCGGCTCGCCATCAACTCGATCGCCAGGGCCAGCACGCCCGCCGTGCAGTCGAGCAACCGCTGCACGTCCGGCGCGACCTCGCCGACCGGATGCGTCACCGCCGCGTCGCCGCACCAGCCCCCCAGGCTGCAGCCGGTGTCGATGCTCACCACGTCGCCCGGCCGCAGCGGCCGGGGCCCGGGAATGCCATGCACCACCTCGTCGTTGACCGAAATGCAGCACACGGCCGGAAAGGGCACCTTGCCCGGCACGCCCTTGAACAGCGCGACCGCGCCGTGCCGCGCGAAGAAGGCCTCGACCGCGGCGTCGATCTCGCCGGTCGTGACCCCCGGCTTGATCATCGACGCGGCGACCTGGTGGGCGCCCCAGACCACGAGCCCCGCGCGGCGCAAGAGGGCGATCTCGCGGGGTGAACGAAGATTGACCACGACGCGATGAACCTCGGTGAACGGAACAGAATCGACGACTTCCCGATCAGCAGTATACCGCTGGGTCAGCACGCGGGCAGGCGCTCCAGCGGGCCGGCCGACCCTTGTCAGCGGATCCGCGCCGCGTGCTCAAATCGCTTCACGGCGACCTTCACCCGGTCGAAGATCTGCTCGGCCGTGCCCAGGCCGTCGATCGACGCGAGCTTGCCCTGGTTGGCGTAGTAATCGAGCAGCGGGGCCGTCTGCAGCTCGAAACTCGCGATGCGCTGGGCAAACACCGCGGGATCGTCGTCCTCCCGCCCGCGCGTAAGCATCCGTCGCACCAGTTCGTCACGGGGAACCGCCAGCTCGATCACCCCGTCCACGCTCATGGCCCGCCGCTCCAACAGGTCGTCGAGCGTCTCCGCCTGGGGGAGCGTCCGCGGGAAGCCGTCCAGCAGGCAGCCGCGCCGGCAGTCCGGGGCCTGCAGCCGACGGCTGACCATGCCCACGATGATCGGGTCGGGCACGAGCTGCCCCTGCTCCATGAAGGCCGCCGCCTCCAAGCCGGCCGGCGTCCGCGACTTGACCTCGGCCCGGAGCATCTCGCCGGTCGACAGGTGGGGCACCCGGAGGAGCTCCACGAGTCGCTGGCACTGGGTGCCTTTGCCCGCTCCTGGCGGCCCGATGAGGATGATCCGCATGGCGAGTCACCTGGCGAACGCGGCCACGGCCGCCCCGCCCGAGGCCGGCGGCCGGACGGCAGCGACACCGCCCATCACCCTTTCTCGAGAAGGCCGCTGTAGTTCCGCATCACGAGGTGGCTGTCGATCTTCTGCACGAGATCGAACGCCACGCTGACGGCGATCAGCAGGCCGGTGCCGCCGTAGAAGCTCGCGATCTGGGCGGGAATGCCCAGCGCGCCCCCGACGATCGTCGGGATCACGGCCACCAGCGACAGAAAGCCGGCCCCGACGTAGGTGATCCGCTCCATGACCCGCTCCAGGTAGTCGGCCGTGCGCTTCCCGGGCCGGTAGCCGGGGATGAACGCCCCGAAGTTCTTGAGGTTGTCCGCCATCTCGGTCGGATTGAAGGTGATCGCCGTCCAGAAGTAGCAGAAGAAGTAGATCAGGGCGATGTAGCAGATCGTGTAGAGATACGACTGCCCACGCATGAAGGAGTCGTGGAGCGATCGGAGCAGGTCGCTCGACGGGAACGCGTTGCTCAGGTACTGAAAGAGCAGCTGGGGAAACAGCAGCAGCGAACTGGCGAAGATGATCGGCATCACGCCCGCCTGATTGACCCGCAGCGGGAGATACTGCCGCGTGCCGCCATAGACGCGGCGACCGCGGACGTGCTTCGCGCTCTGGGTGGGAATCCGGCGCTGCCCCTGGGTCATGAACACGACGCCCGCCACGACGCCGACGAACAGCGCCGCCAGCACGAGCAACGTTTCCACGCCCATCTTGCCACCGCCGCCGCCCAGCTCCCAGGTGGTGTCGCTGCCGAGTTCCACCAGGGCGCTCGGCATGCCGGCCAGGATGCCGGCCATGATCAGCAGGCTGATGCCGTTGCCGATCCCGAACTCGTCGATCTGCTCGCCGAGCCACATCAGAAAGATCGTGCCCGCGGTCATCGTCATCACGGCCACGAACTGCCACGACAGCGGCAGCTTTCCATCGACGAGGAACGCCGGCGAGATCAGCGACTGCTCGCCCACCCGCTGCGATGCCAGGAACGCGACGTAGGCCCAGCTCTGCACCACGCAGATCAGCACCGTCGCGTAGCGGGTGTATTCATTGATCTTCTTGCGGCCCGCCTCTCCCTCCTTCTGAAGTCGCTCCAGGGGCGGCCAGACGGTGGCCAGCAGCTGGAAGATGATCGACGCCGAGATGTACGGCATGATGCCCAGGCCGAAGATGGTCGCCTGCGAGAGCTGGCTCGCGGAGAACACCGCCACGGTCCGCAGCAGTTCACCCAAGCCGCCCGATTCCTTGGCGAACTGGTTCATCACGTTGGCGTCGATGATCGGCAGGGGAACCTGCCAGCCCACGCGGTAGATGGCCAGGAGGCCGAGCGTCAGCAGGATCTTCTGCCGCAACTCCGGAATCGTGAAGATGACGCGAAGCTTCTCGAGCACGGGACGAACTCCTTCGGGAAACGGTGCGGCGGAAACCCCGAGACTACCCGCCGGCCGGCTTCTTCCGCGATGCAGTCTTGGGCTTGCGAACCACCGGGGCGGGTCCCGGAAGTTCGGTGACCGTGCCCCCGGCCGCGAGGATCTTCTGCTTCGCCCGCTCACTGAAGTGGTGGGCCGAAACCTTCAACGGCTTCCCGATTTCGCCGTCACCAAGAATCTTCACCTGCTGCCAGATGCCCTTCGCCACGCCCGCGGAGCGGAGCGTCTGCGGATTCACCTCGCCCCCCGCCGCGAAGGCTTCGGCCAGCCGACCGACGTTCACGGCCTTGACGATCAGGCCGTGGGCATTGTGGAACCCGCGCTTGGGGATGCGCCGGATCAGCGGCATGCAGCCCCCCTCGAAGATCGAGGGGGACGACCAGCCGGCAAGCTGCCCCTGGCCCTTGTTGCCCCGACCGGCGGTGCGGCCCCTGCCCGACCCGGGACCACGGCCGACCCGCAGCCGCCGGGTGTTCTTCTGGATGCCCTTGTTGACGTCGTTGACCTTCATGGTACCGCTCGCTTGGAAGCCTGGTGGGGTGCGTTGTGAAAAGCCGCGTCGGGATGGAACCGCCGAACCGGGGGCGGGTGGATCAGGAGAGCGACACGCCGCGAAGCCGCTCAACCTCGTCCCGGGTGCGGAGCTGCTTGAGCGCCTCCAGGGCCGCCTTCACGAGATTGACCGGGTTGGTCGATCCATGGGCCTTGCTGAGGACGTCGTGGATGCCGGCAGACTCGCACACGGCGCGAACTGCGGCGCCGGCGATGATGCCGGTGCCCGGGCTCGCCGGCAGGAGGATCACCTTGGCGGTCTCGTAGCGTCCTTCGACGCGATGCGGGATGGTGCCGTTCTCCACCGGCACCTCGATCAGGTTCTTCATGCCGTCCTTGATCGCCTTCTCGACCGCGGGTGGAACCTCGTTGGCCTTCGCGTAGCCGCAGCCGACCTTGCCCCGGCCGTTGCCCACCACGACGAGGCCGGCGAAGCTGAACCGCCGGCCGCCCTTGACGACGGTGGCGCACCGCCGAACCTTCACGACCTTCTCCGCGAACTCGCCGGTGCGGGATTCTTTGCCTGTCGACACGTGAAACAGCCTCCGGGGATCTTGCCTGTCAGAACTCGAGCCCAGCCGCACGGGCGGCGTCGGCCAGGGCGGCCACGCGGCCGTGATACCGGAACGATCCGCGGTCGAAGCAGACCTTGCTCACGCCCGCTGCCTTGGCCCGCTCGGCAAGGGTCCGGCCGATCGCCTCGGCCGCCTGCTTGTTGCCTCCGAAGCCCAGTCCGCCGCGGAGGGATTTCTCGTGGGTGCTCGCCGCGGCGAGCGTCCGCCCGGTCGAGTCGTCGATCACCTGGGCGGCGATGTGCTTGTGCGAGCGGAACACGGTCAGCCGCGGACGCTCCGCGGTGCCGTGGATCGCCCGGCGGACGCGAAACCGTCGCCGCTGCCGCTGCCTGAGGATGGTGCGTGAATGATCCATGACCGATGTCCTTACTTCGTGACCGCCTTGCCCGCCTTCCGGCGAACCTGCTCGTTCTCGTAACGGATGCCCTTGCCCTTGTACGGCTCGGGCTTGCGCAGCGACCGCACCTCGGCGGCGAACTGCCCGACAAGCTGCTTGTCGATGCCCTTGATCGTGACGTGCGTCTGGTCGGGGCAGGTCACGGTCAGCCCCGCGGGGATCGGCACCTGGAGTTCGTTGGCGAACCCGACGCGAAGCTGCAGCACGTTCTTCTGGATCGCCGCAAGATAGCCCACGCCCACGATCTCGAGCTTCTTCTCGAAGCCCTTCGAGACCCCCTCCACCATGTTGGCCGCGAGCGCCCGGGTGAGGCCGTGCACCGAACGGGCGATCCGCGAGTCGCCGTCGCGGCCGACCTTCAGCATGCCGGAGGCCGCGTCGACGTCCACGGACACGGACGGATGCAGGGCATGCTCGAGCTTGCCGAGCGGACCTTCCACCGTGAGCGTGCGGCCGGCCACGGCCGCCTTGACGCCCTTGGGGATCGACACGGGTGATTTACCGATGCGGGACATCGCCTGCCTGACCTTTCGGACTACCAGTCGGACTACCAGAGTTCACAGAGAACTTCGCCACCCAGCTTCCTCTGCCGGGCCTCACGGTCGCTGACCACGCCGCTCGAGGTCGAGAGGATCGAGATTCCGAGCCCGCCGAGCACCGGCCGCAACCGTGCCGAGCGGCTGTAGACCCGCCGCCCCGGAGAACTGACCCGGCGGATGTGCCGGATCAGCCGCTCGCCGTTGGGGCCGTATTTCAACTCGAGCTGGAGCCGCGGGACCGGGTCGGACTCCACCTCCCGCCAGTCCCAGATGAAGCCCTCGCGCTTGAGCACTTCCGCCAGCCCACGCTTGACCTTGGAACTCGGCACGTCGACGGTGGCGCGTTCCACGCGCACCGCGTTCCGGATGCGGGTCAGCATGTCGGCGATGGGGTCGGTCATCATGTCAACAGGGCCCTCTACTGGAGTGTCGCTCGTGCGTGGGTCGGAAATGCCCGTCCGGTCCTCGATCCGTGGTCCTCACCAACTCGCCTTCTTCACGCCCGGAATGCACCCTTGGTCGGCGAGTTTCCGGAAGCAGATGCGGCAGGTGCCGAACTTCCGGTACACGGCCCGCGGCCGGCCGCAGAGCATGCAACGGCGGACGACCCGCGTGGAGTACTTGGGCTTGCGCTTCGCCGCGGCGATCTTGGATTTGCTTGCCATGGTTTGATTCGGTGCTGATCCGGTCCGGGGAAAGATGCTCGGGGCGGAACGTCCCGGGAGCCGCTACGCCGCGGCGTCCCCTTCCTTCTTGAGGGGCAGGCCCATGGCCAGGAGAAACCGCCGACACGCGTCGTCGGTCCGGGCCGTGGTCACGAAGGTGATGTTCATGCCCTGGGGGCGGGTGAACTTGTCGGGGTTGATCTCCGGAAACACCATCTGCTCCGAGAGCCCGAGGCTGTAGTTGCCGTGGCCGTCGAAGGCCGTGCTCGAGAGCCCGCGGAAGTCGCGAACTCGCGGCAGCGCCACCGACACGAGGCGGTCGAAGAACTCGTACATCCGCCGGCCGCGGAGCGTGACCTTGCAGCCGATGGGAAGGTTCTCGCGGAGCTTGAAGCCCGCCACGGCCGCCTTCGAGAGCGTCGCCACCGGCTTCTGGCCGGTGATCTGTGCCAGGGCCCCGATCGCCTCCTCGAGAAACTTCTTCTCCGTGACGGCCACACCCACGCCCATGTTCACCACGATCTTCTCGAGCTTCGGGATGGCATGCGGGTTCGATGTTCCCAGCGCCTCGGCCAGTTTCGGCCGGACGGTGGAGACGTAGTGCTCGAGCATCCGGGGCGTGCCCGCAGGCTCCGCCGTCGCAGCTGCTGCAGCCTTCGTCTTCTTCGCCATGATCAGTGATCCTCGTTCAACTCTGGAAGGGTTCGTTTCCAGCGTCCGGCTCAGGCCCCGGCGCGCTTCGTGGCCCGAGGCCTCCGGACCGCACCGAGATCGGCGCCGCACTTCTTGCAGACCCGGCTCTTGCCGCCGTCGGCCGCCACCTTGGCGCCGAGCCGGCTCGGCCTGCCGCAGGCGGTGCAGACCACCAGCACGTTGGACGCGTCGATCGGCATCTCCTTGCTGAGCCGCCCCCCCTGGGGGTTCTTCTGGCTGCGACGAATGTGCCGATAGACGCGGTTGACGCCCTCGACGACGATCCGCCTCCGGCCGTTCTTCTCCGGCAGCACCTGGAGCACCTTCGCACGGGTCCCCTTGGCGTTGCCCGTCCGGACCTCGACGGTGTCACCCGATCGGATCAGCATCACACCACCTCGCTCGCCAGGCTGACGATCTTCATGAAGTTGCGGTCCCGCAGTTCACGGGCCACCGCCCCGAAGATGCGGGTGCCCTTGGGATTCTTCTCGTTGTCGATGATCACGCAGGCATTCGAGTCGAACCGCACGTAGCTGCCGTCCTCGCGGCGGGTCGGCTTCTTGCAGCGGACGATCACCGCCTTCACGACGGCCTTCTTCTTGACGTCGCTGCCCGGGATCACGCTCTTGACGCTGCAGACGATGATGTCGCCGAGGCCGGCGGTCCGCTTGCGGCTGCCCCCGAGCACCTTGAAGCACATCACTTCCTTCGCGCCGGTGTTGTCGGCCACGTTGAGCCGCGTCTGCATCTGGATCATGTCGCACGTCCTTCCGCCTCGGCGCGGGCGGTCACCGCGGCCTCCTCGGCCCGGGCCGCCGTCTCCTTGAGCTGCGTGGCCCGCGCCCCGCTCCGCAGCGACGCCACGTCGACCGCGGTGCTCTTCTTCACCACCCGCACCAGTTCCCAGCGCTTGAGGCGGCTCCGCGGCGGGCACTCGATGATCTCGACGAGGTCGCCGATGTGCGACTCCTCGTTCTCGTCATGCACGTGGCAGATCGTCCGCCGGTGGAGGATGCGACCGTACTTCGGGTGCCGGACGATGCGGGGAATCTCCACCCGCCGCGTCTTGCTCGCGGCATCACTCGTCACGGTTCCCGTCTCGACTCGCTTCGGCATGTCCTGGTTCCTGGATGGCTCGGTGGCTCTGGTGCGTGCTCTCAGCCGGCGCTCTGCGACCGCTTCTGGAAGGTCCGGCGCTTGGCGACGCCCTCCTTGCCCGGCTGCTTGAGCTTCGCCCGACCGCTGGGGCGATGCTTCTTGGCGTGCTTCTCGTGCCGCGGCGTCCCGTCGGCCCGACCAGCCTCCTCGCCGCCGGCAGCCGGCGCGGGGGCCAGCGTGCCCCGCTGGGCGAGGATCGTCTGGCAGCGGGCGATGGTGCGCCGGTGCTTCTTGATCTCGGTCGGGGCCGCGAGCTTCTCGGTCTGCGCCTGGATCCGGAGGCGGAACAGGGTTTCCGCGGCGTCCTTCCAGACGAGCCTGATCTGCTCGTCGGCCATGTCCCGGAGTTCCTTCGTCTTGCTCATCTCGTGGTTCCTCACATCACCCGACGCTTCACGAACCGCACCCGCACCGGCATCTTGTGCGCCAACCGAGACAGGCACATCCGCGCCGCCTCCTCGGCGACCCCGCCGATCTCGTAGAGGATCATGCCGGGCTTGATCACCGCGGCCCAATACTCCGGCTCACCCTTGCCCTTGCCCATGCGGGTCTCGAGCGGGATCGAGGTGATCGACTTGTGGGGAAACACGCGCACGTACAGCCGGCCCTCGTTGCGGAGGTACTGCTGCGCCGCGATGCGGCCGGCCTCGATCGTCGCCGCGGGCAGCCATCCCGGCTGCTCGGCCTGGAGGCCGAAGTCGCCGAAGACGACGCGATTCCCGCGAGAGGCGTCACCTCTTATACGACCTCTTTGGCTTTTTCGGTGCTTGACCCTCTTGGGCATCAGCGCCATCGCCAGTCTCCTCGTACATGCCTTGGTTGACCCACACCTGAATCCCGATGTTGCCCTGCGCCGTGGGAGCCTCGCAGAACCCGTAGTCGATCTTTGCCCGGAGCGTGGAGAGCGGCATCGAGCCGGCGATCGCCTTCTCGCACCGCGACATCTCGGCCCCGCCGAGCCGGCCGGCGAGCTGGATCTTCACCCCCTTGGCGCCGGCGTCCATGGTGGTGTCGAGCGCCCGCTTGAGCGTCCGCCGAAAGGCGGCCCGCTTGGTGAGCTGATCGGCGATGTCCTCGGCGATGAGCTGGGCCTGGATCTCCGGCCGGCCGACCTCTTCCACCTTGAGGTTGACCCGCCGGCCGAGCAGCTCCTGGAGTTCCTCCTGGAGGCGATCCACTTCCTGCCCCTTGCGGCCGATGATCACGCCGGGCCGGGCGCAGTGCAGGATCACCTTGACCTCGTCGCGCGTCCGCTCGATCTCGACCTTGGGAATCGCGGCCGCGCGGTACTTCGTCTTGAGGAACTTGCGGACCTTCACGTCCTCCATCAGGAGGTCCCGGAAGTCCTTCTTGGAGGCATACCAGCGGCTCTTCCAGGGCTCCGTGATGCCCGTGCGAAATCCGGTGGGATGGACTTTCTGACCCATGGCTTACTCCCTCACTCTCCCGCCACCGGACCGGGCTCGCCCGCGACCGTGTCGAGCGAGACCTTGATGTGCGACATCCGCCGCTTGATCCCGAAGGCCATGCCGCGGGCCCGGGGGCGGATCCGCTTGAACATCGGGCCCCCGTCGATCCGGGCATCGACCACCACCAGGTCGTCCACGCCGGGGGCCTGCCGGTGCTCGGCATTGCCGAGGGCGCTCTTGATGACCTTCTCCAGCATCCGGGCGCCGCGATGCGGCTGGAAGCGCAGGATGTCGAGCGCCTCGTCGGCAAACTTGCCGCGGACAAGATCGGCCAGGGCCCGGACCTTGCGGGGGCTGATGCGGGCGTATTTGTGGGTCGCTGTGTAGGCCATGAGTCACCCTGACGTCACGTTGGAGTCACTTCGCCGCGGGGGCCGCTTCCTTCACCTTGCCGCCGTGCCCGCGGAACGTCCGCGTCGGGGCGAACTCCCCGAGTTTGTGGCCGACCATGTCCTCGGTCACGAACACCTTCATGTGCTGCTTGCCGTTGTGCACCATGAACGTCAGCCCGATGAACTCCGGGACGATCGTGCACGATCGCGACCAGGTCTTGATCGGATCCCGCTTGCCGCTGGCGAGCTGAGACTCGACCTTCTCGAACACCCTGGGGTCGACGTACGGCCCCTTTTTCGCACTGCGTCCCATGATTACCTCAGCTTCAACTGGCCGTAACGGCGACTCTTCCGCCGGCGGATGATGGCGGCTCCCGACGGCTTCCGCGGCTTCCGCGTGCCGCCCCCCTTGGCGCTCTTGCCAGTGGGGCTGACCGGATGGCGGCCCCCCTTGGTGCGGCCTTCGCCACCGCCGTGCGGGTGGTCGACCGGGTTCATCGCGGTGCCGCGCACGTGCGGGCGAATGCCCATCCACCGCGACCGGCCGGCCTTGCCCAGCCGCACGTTCATGTGCTCCGAGTTGCCGATCGCGCCGATCGTGGCCCGGCAGGCGGCGGGCACGCGACGAATCTCCCCGGACGGCAGCGTGATCTGCGCCCACTGCGCCTCGCGGGCCACCAGCACCGCCGACGAGCCCGCCGACCTGCAGAGGCGACCGCCGCGCCCCTGCTGGAGCTCGATGTTGTGGATCTGCATGCCCAGCGGAATCGCCGACATGGGCAGGCAGTTGCCGACTTCCGGCGGCGCGGTCTCGCCGCTGGCGAGCTTGGCCCCGACCTTCAGCCCCTCCGGGGCGAGGATGAACCGCTTCTCGCCGTCCGCATAGTGGATCAGCGCCACGCGGCAGGTGCGGTTGGGGTCGTATTGGATGGAGTGCACCGTTCCCGGAACGCCGTCCTTGTTCCGGCGGAAGTCGATCAGCCGGTAGTGCTGCATGTGGCCGCCGCCACGATGCCGGGCGGTGATCTTGCCCTGGTTGTTGCGGCCGCCCTTCTTCTTCTTGCGGACGCGGAGGCCCTTCGGCGCCGCTGCGCCCTCCGTCAGTTCGGCGAAGTCGGAGACGCTGGCGCCGCGGCGGCCGGGACTCGTCGGGTTGTAGGTGCGGATGCCCATGGCTCGGTGAATGACTCGAAGTGTGCGCTGGAACTCAGAACAGGTTGATCTTGCACTCGGGCTTGAGCGTGACGATCGCCTTCTTCCAGGCCTTGGTGCTGGTCCGCCGGACGCGGCTCCGCCGCATCTTGCCGACGCGATTCTGCACCGCGACCTTCTCGACCTGGACGTTGAACATCTCCTCGACGGCCCGGCGGATGTCGGCCTTCGTGGCCTCGCCCACCACCTCGAACGAGTAGGCGTTGTGGCGGTTCGCGCGATGCACGCCCTTTTCGGTCACGAGCGGCCGCACGATCACCTGGTGGGGGCTCAGGCCGGGCGTGAAGGCCGGGGCAGGAGAAATGGGAACGGCCATGGACTACTGTGCCTCCTTCTTCGCCACGCGGGTGGTCGCCTTGCGGGCGGGCTTCTTCCGCGGGCTGGCGGCGGGCTTGTTGGCCGCGGCGGCCGACGCACGGAAGGCGTCGATCGCACCCCGCGTCATCAGGATCGACCGCGAGCGGAGAATCGACCAGGCGTTGAGGTCCGAGACCGGGGCCACCGTCACCCCCGCGATGTTCCGGGCGCTCTTCCACACGGCCGCGTCGTGCTTCTCCGGCGCGAGCAGCACCGTCGTCTCGCCGAGTCCCAGCTTGTCGAGCATGCCGGCCACGACCCTGGTCTTCGGGGCGGCGACGGCGAGCGAATCGATCAGCTTCACCTCGTCGTCGGCGATCCGGGCCGCCAGGGCCATCCGCGTGGCCTGCTGCAGCGCCTTGCGGGGCATCCGCCAGCCGAAGTCGCGGGGCCGCTTGGCGAAGATGTGGCCGCCGCCCCGCCGCGTGCCGCTGCGCCGGGCGCCGGCGCGGGCATTGCCGGTGCCCTTCTGGCGGTAGAGCTTGCGGGTCGAGCCGGCCACCTCGCCGCGGGTCTTGGTCTTCTGGGTGCCCTGCCGCTGATTCGCCTGGTACATCACCACGGCGTCGTGCAGGAGTTGCTTGCTGACGCGGGGAGCCAGTTCCGCGGGGTCGATCTCATAGGAGCCGACCTTGTTGCCCGACATGTCGTAGACGGCGAGGTTCACTTGCCACCAGCCTTCTTCTTGCCGGCCGGAGCCGCGGGGCCGCCGACCTTCCGGATCTTGTTGGTCTGCATCACGGTGACGTACGTGCCGATCGGGCCCGGCACCGCCCCACGGATCACGAGCAGGTTGTGTTCCTTGTCGATCCGCACGAGCTTGACGTTCCGCATCGTGGACCGCTCGTTGCCGTAGCGGCCGGCCATCCGCTTGCCCTTGAACACCCGCGCCGGCGACGTGTTCATGCTCGTGCCGCCCTGGTGGCGGTGGACCTTCTTGACGCCGTGGCTGGCGCGCTGGCCCTTGAAGCCATGCCGCTTCATCACGCCGGCGGTGCCCCGGCCCTTGGTGGTGCCGGTGACGTCGACGAACTCGACGCCCTCGAAGAGCTCGACGGTCAGCAGCTGGCCGACTTCGGCCCCGTCGTAGACGCCGCGAAGTTCCCGCACGAATCGCTTCGGCTCGCAGTCGGCCTTGGGCGGCTGGACGACTCCCGCGTCGGCCCGCCGCTTGCCGCGGCGGCTGTCGAGCTTCGCAACCTGACCACGGACGCTCTTGCTGGCGAGCCGCCGGGGCTTGTCGAGAAACCCGATCTGGATGGCCGCATAGCCGTCCCGGTCGGGAGAGCGAACCATCATCACCGGGCACGGCCCGGCTTCGATCACGGTCACGGGCACCACGGCGCCCTCGGCATCGAACACCTGCGTCATGCCCAGCTTGCGGCCCAGGATGCCCTTGCGGCCTGTCTTGTCGGGACTCTTCATGGCAGCAGTCATGGTGTTCGCCGTCGCGACGCCCTTTCCGGCTGACGCCCTTTTCGGCCGCCGGAACCTGCGTCTCGCGTTCACGCTCGAAGCCGTTGGCTGCGGGAGCGCCGGGAAACCGTGTCCCCGACCTTACCCGCAACGCCTTCCAAGCATGCCCTGTCGAGCGCTCCTGTGGTGGATTCCCTGGGTTCGGCAGGGGCGGCAGCGGGCCGCCTTCCGCCTATCTCGATGAAGCCTTGATCTTGATGTCGACGCCGGCCGGCAGGCTCAACTTGTTGAGCGCCTCGATCGTCTTGGCCGTCGCCTGGATGATGTCGATCACCCGCTTGTGCGTGCGGATCTCGTACTGCTGCCGGGCCTTCTTGTCGATGTGCGGGCTCGACAAGACGGTGTACCGCTCGATCCTGGTGGGCAGCGGAATCGGCCCGTGAACCTCGGAGTTGGTGCGCTTCGCGGTGTCGACGATCTCCGCCGCGCTCTGGTCGAGCACGGCGTGGTCGTACGCCTCCATGCGGATGCGGATGATTTCCTGCGTCGGCCCAGCCACGGCAAAACTCCGAACAGTCCTCGAGTCGCTGGGGTGGCGCGTCAACACGACCACGACCCAGCGGCATCGATCGAAACGCAGCCGGACGTACGAATACCCCTGTGGATATCCCGTCCCGGCCGAAAAGCGGCCCGGAAAGGCCGTGTTTCAAGCCTGCCCACGCGGCGATCCGGAAAACCGGCTGCGGCGGGCAGAACTGCGGTGAGATGCGAAATCTAAGTCTGGCCCGGGCGGGTGTCAACAAGCCGGAAAAATCGGCGTGCGCCGAACCGGCGCCGCCGGCTGCTCCCGGCTTCCATGATCCCCAGGAACGGATCCCCAGGAACGGATCCCCAGGAACGGATCCCCAGGAACGGATCCCCAGGAACGGATCCCCAGGAACGGATCCCCAGGAACGGATCCCCAGGAACGAGGCTGCAGCTCGGGGCTGCCCGTGCCGGAGAGGATCGCGGGGTTTCAACGCGCGGCGCCCCCCCGGACCCCGCACCGGAGTAGCGCGGGTTTCCAACCCGCGGCGCACACCCCCTGTCCCCGCACCGGAGTAGCGCGGGTTTCCAACCCGCGGCGCACACCCCCTGTCCCCGCACCGGAAGCCCCAATCGCGTGAGCGATGGGGACTGAGCCGCACGTGGCGCGGGCTTTTAACCCGTGCCTGAGAGGAGCGCGGGTTTTCAACCCGCGGCGCACCTTCGCAGACCCTGCATCGGGGGTCTTCAGCAGAATTTGTGGGTAGAAAGCCTGTGTTTCTGCGCGGGGCTCTGCCCCGGACCCCGAGGTTTATGAGCCATGGCACAGGCATCAGCCTGAGTCTGTCGGCGTGAGGCTGATGCTTCCGGCAGCGATCGCACCAAGCCGCTGGCGGCATGGGTATGTGATGAGCCGCCGCTGCGCGGCGACATCCGGCATGCGGCGGCGTTCCGCCGCCTGGAAGCACCGCCCTGACGGGCGGGCCAGGAGAGAGGAGCATCGTGCGGCGCTGTCGGGTAAAGAAGCGGTTTCATAGCCAGCCCTTTCTCCGGAGCCACCGCAGGATGCACCTCGAGAGTATTCTCAATCACGTCGAGCCGCTCAAGTCGTTCGTCTACAAACGGGAAAGACTGGTCACAACCGCCGGGGGATCGACCGAGATCGAAGTGGAGATCGA
>VGYR01000015.1 GCA_016872925.1 Planctomycetota bacterium | reverse complement strand
TCATATCGGCGCTGGAACACCTATTGGGCCGCGCGATCGGTGACGGGAACGCCGCTGGCCAATCGACCCTGGCAGTCTGATCGTTCTCGCGCCTTCGCAAAAACTCACTTTGTCCACGGCCTGCTAGCGCCCCGCGAACTGTTCAGCCCCGCCGCCCGGTCGTACGATACCGGCGTTCGAGCTCCCTTCGCGGTCTCCGATGTCAGACATCCTCACCTCGCCGCGGCCGTCACGGTTCGGCAGGGCCGTGGGGTTCCGGCTGGCGGGCATCGGGGCCGCGGTTCCGCCGCGGGTCGTGACCAACGCCGACCTCGCCGGCCTCGGCTGCGATCCGGACTGGATCGTGGCCCGGTCGGGCATCCACGAGCGGCGGCACGTCGATCCCGACACGGCGACCAGCGACCTCGCCGCGGCCGCGGGTGAGGCGGCGATCGCCCAGGCGGGGCGGCCGCGGGCCGACGTCGACCTGCTCGTGGTCGGGACGTTCACGCCCGACATGTGCATCCCGTCGACGGCGTGCATCGTCCAGGAGCGTCTCGGCCTCGAGGCGCCGGCGCTCGACGTGACCGCCGCCTGCGCCGGCTTCGCCTACGCCCTGGTCACGGCTTCCCAGTTCGTGGCCGCGGGCACGAGCCGGCTGCCGCTGGTGATCGGGGCCGACGCGAACTCCCGCGTGGTCGATCCGGAGGACATCAAGACCTGGCCGCTGTTCGGCGACGGGGCGGGGGCGGTGCTCCTCGAGCCGTGCGCTCCGGACGAGTCCGGCCGGGAGCACGGCCTGCTCGCCTTTGCACTCGGTTCCGACGGGCGGGGGGCGGGGCTGCTCGCCTGCCCCATGAGCGGCTCGCGGCAGCCGCCGTCCACCGAGGGGCTCGCCCGCCGCGACCAGTTCATGAAGATGGACGGCAGGGCGGTGTTCAAGTGGGCCATCCGGCTGGCCGAGGAGAACATCCGCGCGGTCGCCGACCGGGCAGGCCTGCCGCTGGATCACGTCGACCTGTTCGTGCTGCATCAGGCCAACGCGCGGATCGTCGACGGCGTCCGCGAATCGCTCGGCCTGCCGGCGGACAAGGTGTTCATGAATCTCGACCGCTACGGCAACACGTCGAGTGGCTCGATTCCGCTCGCCCTCGAAGAGGCGTGGCGGATCGGACGCGTGGGAGCGGGGAGCACCGTCGTGATCTGCGGCTTCGGTGGCGGCTTGGCGTGGGGCACGGCGGTCTGGAGGCTCTAGCGGTATGAACGAAGCGGCCGTGAAGTCGTTGCCGGCGCGGAAGGACGTGCCCGTCGGCGACACCTGGAATCTCGCCAGCCTCTGCGCGTCCGACGCGGAGTGGGAGCCGGCCCTGCGGGCGTGGGAGGAGCGGATTCCCGAGTTCGCGTCGTTCGCGGGCACCCTGGGCACGTCGGCGGAGCGGCTCGCGGAGTGCCTGGCGCACGACCTCGCCTTCGACCGCGAGGGAGACCGGCTCGGAACCTACGCCCAGCTGCGGGCCAGCGAGGATCTCGCGTCGGCCGACGCCCAGCGGATGGTGGGGCGGTTCCAGCACGTGGCGACGCGGGCCGGCGAGGCGGCGAGCTTCATCCGCCCGGAGATCATGGCGATTCCCCACGCCACGCTCGCCGCCTGGATGGAACTGCCCGTCCTCGCGCCGTATCGCCTGCTGCTCGAGCGGGTCGTCCGCACCCGGTCCCACACCCTCTCGGAGTCCGAGGAGCGGCTGCTGGCGATGCAGGGCACCTTCGCCGGCACGGCCGGCAAGGTCTTCCGGCAGCTGACCGACGCCGACTTAAAGTTCGGCAGTGTGACGACGGGCACGGGGGAGCGGATCGAACTCTCCAACGCCACCTTCACCACGCTCCTTCACGACCCGGTGCCGGACGTCCGCCGCGCCGCCTTCCACCAGTACTACGCGCAGTACGAGGCCCACGCCAACACGCTGTCCGCGACGCTCTCCGGCTCCAACGAGCGCGACGTCTACTCCGCCCGGGTGCGGAAGTACCCCAGCGCCGTCGAGGCGGCGCTGTTCGCCGACAACGTGCCGCTGGCGGTCTACGACCGGCTGATCGCTGCCGTGCGGGCGAGCCTGCCGGCGGTGCATCGCTACTACGAGCTCCGCCGGAGGGTGCTGGGCCTCGACGAGATCCACCACTACGACTGCTACGTACCCCTGGTGCCCGAACTCGAGCAGCGGCACACCTGGGACGAGGCGGTGGCGGTGATCCTGGAGTCGCTCGCCCCGCTGGGCGGCGACTATGGCCGGAGGCTGGAGCAGGGGCTCCGTGGCCGGTGGTGCGACCGCTACCCGAACGCCGGCAAGCGATCGGGCGCCTTCAGTTCGGGGACCTACGATTCCGATCCGTACATCCTCATGAACTTCCAGGAGGACGTGATCGAGCACGTCTTCACCCTGACCCACGAGGCGGGCCACTCGATGCACACCCGCTATTCGGCGGAGGCCCAGCCCTACCACTATTCCGGATACACGATCTTCGTGGCCGAGGTCGCGAGCACGTTCAACGAGCAGCTCCTGACGCGGCTGTTGATCGAGCGGGCCAGGTCGGCCAAGGAACGGGCCGCGATCATCTCGCGGGAGATCGACTCGATCCGGGCCACGATCGTGCGGCAGACGATGTTCGCGGAGTTTGAGAGGCGGAGCCACGCCTCGGCGGAAGCGGGTGAGCCGCTGACGCTCGAGCGGATCCGGGGCCTGTATCGCGAACTCCTCGACGCCTACTTCGGCCCGGAGTTCACGATCGATCCGCAGCTGGAGTTGGAGTGCCTGCGGATCCCGCACTTCTACAACGCGTTCTACGTCTACAAGTACGCCACCGGCCTGGCCGCCGCGATCACGCTGGCCAAGCAGGTGGGCGACCGGGAGCCCGGCGCCCTCGACCGCTACCTCGGCTTCCTGAAGGGGGGCTCGTCGAAGTGGCCGTTGGATCTGCTCCGCGACGCGGGCGTGGACCTCGAGCGGCCCGAGCCGGTCGCCATCGCGCTGGGGCACTTCGCGGAGCTCGTCGACGAACTCGCCACGCTCCTCTGAGCGAGACGGGCGGCCCCGAGCCGGTGCCACGCGCGGCTCCGTCCCCATCGCTCACGCGATTGGGGCTTCCGGTGCGGGGTCTGCGGGGGGTGCGCCGCGGGTTGAAAACCCGCGCTCCGAGGGGCAGGAACCCAGCCGCGGTTTGGAAACCCGCGATCCTCTCAGGCACGGGCGAGTTCGACGAGCGTCCTCACCATGCAGCCCGACGCCCCGCCGTCGGTCCAGGGACGGCTCTTCTCCGAGAATGCCGGGCCGGCGATGTCGACGTGGGTCCAGGGAATGCCCCCCACGAACCGCTCCAGGAACTTCGCGGCGGTGATCGCCCCCCCCCAGCGGCCGTCTCCCACGTTCTTGATGTCGGCCACCTCGCTCTTGATCTGCTCGTCGTAGTCGGGAAACATCGGCAGCTGCCAGACGGGCTCGCCCACCTCGCGGGCCGCGGCGGCCACGGCGTCGCAGCAGGCCTGGTCGTTGGTGAACAGGCCGGCCACGTCCTGGCCGAGGGCCACCACGCAGGCACCCGTCAGCGTGGCGAGATCGACGATCCGGGCCGGCTTCTCCCCCCGGATCACGTCGAGCACGTCGGCCAGCACGATGCGGCCCTCGGCGTCGGTGTTGTGGACCTCGATCGTGGTGCCGCTGCGGGCGGTGATCACGTCGCCGAGCTTGTAGGCGGCCGGACCGGTCATGTTCTCGACGAGCCCGATGCCCACGGTCACGTCGAGGGGCAGCTCGAGGCTGGCGATCGTGGCGGCGGCGGCGAGCACCGCGGCGGCGCCCGACATGTCGCACTTCATGGTCAGCATCCCTTCGGACGGCTTGAGCGACAGGCCGCCGGAATCGAAGGTGACGCCCTTGCCGACCAGTGCCAGCGGCGGCGCGGCGGCGGCCGGCGACCGTCCCGGCCCCGTGCGGCCCGCGCCGCGATGGCGGAGGAGCACGAGGCGCGGCGGCCGCGAGCTGCCGCGGCCCACCGCGAGGATGGCGTTGCAGCGCTCGCGGACGAGGCGATCCTCGTCCCAGATCTCGATGTCCAGCCCGGTCCGGCCGGCGATCGTGGCGCACTCGTCGGCGAAGGACTGCGGGTAGATGTCGTCGGGGGCCATGTTGACCAGCCGGCGGGTGAGGTTGACACCGTCGGCGATCAGTGCGCCCCGCTCGACGGCCTCGGCGGGGGCGGCGATCCAGATCGTCGTGCCGAACCGGGTCCGCTTCCGTTCCGCGCGGTAGAGGTCCTGGCCGACCATGCCGACGGCTGCGCCGGCGACGGCCTGCTCGACCTGCGTGGTGGTCCAGGAGCCGTCGGCGACGAAGGCGACGCGGCCCCGCGGCCGTCCGGCGAGGTGCCGGGCCGCGGTGGCGGCGGCGCGGTAGAGCACGCCGGCCGTCACGTCTTCGCGCTTGCCGACGCCGACGACGAGCAACTGCCCCGCCCGCACGCCGGGCGCGGCCAGGAGCGGCACGCACTCGTAACGGCGGCCGCTCAGTTCACCCGCGGCCGCCAGCCGCGTCAGCAGGCCGCCGGTCGCCGCGTCGAGCGGGGCGGCCGAACCCGCGCCCACGCCCCCCTCGGCCAGGAACACGACGAGGGCCTCGGCCTCGACCGTCTCGGGTCGGGTGGACGGCTCGCAGACCACGGTGCCGGGGCCCGACGTCGGCAGGAACTCGCTGGACATGGAGACGCTCCTGAGGAGGGCACCGCCGGCCCTCAGTCGGGGCCGGGGCGACGCCGTGTTGTACCCGTTTTCACGCGGTGGGCGAGCCGCCGCGGATCCACGGGGCGGCGAGGGCCAACAGCACCGGCAACACGACCAGGTTGCCGGCCAGGCCGCCCAGCAGGGTGAGCGCCGACAGCCAGCCGAACGACACCGTCGGCATGAAGCCGCTGGTCGTCAGTGCCAGAAAGCCGATCGCGAGGGCGAGCGTCGAAAAGATCATCGCCCGCCCGGCCGTCTGATGGGCGGCCTCGAGGGCCGCGGCATGGGTGCCTTCGGCGAGCCTGCGGCGGAAGGCAGCGATGTAGTGGATCGAACTGTCGACCGACAGCCCCATCGACACCGCCGCGATCATCGCGGTGCCCATGTTGATCGGCTCGCCGATCCAGCCGAGCAGGCCCAGCACGACGAAGATCGGCAGCCCGTTGGGCACCAGCGCGATCGCGGCGACCAGCGGGCTGCGGAAGGCGACGGCGAGGAGCACGAAGATGCCGACCGCCGCGATCAGGAAGGTGAGCCACTGATCCGCGAGCAGCCGGTCGACGAGCTGCGCCAGCAGCACGAAGAAGCCGGTCACCTCCGCGCCGGGCCGCGTGGCGGCGGTGGGATACTCCTCCGTGGCGATCCGCCGCACCTGGTCGATGATCGACTGTTTGGCCGCCGCCGGCTGCCGTTCCCGGGCCCGCAGCATGACCCGCAGCCAGGTGCCGCCGTCCCGGGGATCGCGCCCCACCAGCGACCGCACGAACGCGGGCTGATCGTTCCCCTCCTGCCGGAGCATCGCATTGACGATCAGGGCCTGCCCCTTGCGGGGCAGCAGCGGGGCCGCCGAGAGCACGTCGGCGATGCTCATCACCTTGGTCAGCGCCGGCGCCGGCGTGCCGTCGGGGCCCGGAATCGCGACCTCCTTCCGCAGGCGGTCCGCGAGGTGGTCGATGGCGTCGAGTTGATCGTCGTCGATCGGCTCGACGGCGGGCACGAGCACGTCCCAGACGCCCGCCCCGCCGAGCCGCGCTTCGACCATGTCGTAGGCCTTCACGGTGGGGCTCGACTCGCGAAAGTTCTTGGTGAAGTCGGTCTCCACGGTGAGCCGGCTCATGCCGGCCGTGCAGGCGACCGTCAGGGCCGTCACCGCCGCCAGGATGGGGAGCGGATGGCTGACGATCCGCCGGACGAGCGCCTGGAGGCCGCGCTCGAGCGTCCCCTCGCCCCAGGCCATCTGCGGATCGGCGTCGAACCGGCCCGCCAGGGCGAGAAACGGCACGACCAGGCCGGCCGCGACGAGCACCATCACCGCGCCGACGGAGGTCATGATGCCGAAGTCGTGCACGGGACCGACGGCGCTGGCCACCAGGGACCCGAAGCCGATCACGTCGGTGGCGATCGCTCCGGCGACGGGCCAGAAGAGGGTCGTGAAGGCCGTCCGCAGCGCGTCGTCCGGGGCGTGTCCGAGCCCCCGGAGCCGGCGGAACTCGACGATCACGTGGGTCACGGTGCCGATGCCCACCACCGTGACCATCGCCGAGAGCATGGTCGAGACCATCGTGAGCTTGAGCCCGGCGGCCGCCAGCAGCCCGCGGGTCGTCCAGAGGGCGAAGAGCACGACGGCCAGCGGCACCACCAGCCAGCGGAGGCTGCGGAAGCAGAGCAGCAGCACGCCGCCGGCCAACAGGCCGCTGCCCGTGCCGAGCAGGTTGCCGTCCCGCTGGAGCATGTCGAAGCCGTCGCGGAGCATCGCGGGCTCGCCGGCGATGGTGCCCGCGGGCAGGGCGGCCATCCGCGTCCGCAGTTCGTCGATCGTCCCGGCCCGCGAGACGGCCTGCTCCCGCTGCGTGGCCGTCGACGTGGGGAGCGGTTCGAGCACGCAGACGACCGCCGCGGTGCGATGGTCGGGGCCGACGACGTAGCCCTCGAGCAGCGAGACCAGCCGCCTGGCCCACCCGGAGGTGAGTCCGCGGTCGAGATCGACGATCGATTCGCCGAGCGGGGTGCTCGCCAGGCTCGTGGTGGAGGCCACCCCGGGGACGCCCGCGAGCTCGGCGGCCACGCCGCGGAGCCTGCGAATGCCGGCGGTCGTGAACAGTTCGGGGTCGTCGTAGGCGGCGAGCACCGCCTCGTTCGAGCCGAAGGTTCGCGTCATCCGGGCGTAGGGCACGAGGGCCGGGTCGGAGCGGTCGAACATCGCGTCGATCGACTTCGAGAACTCCAGCCGCCGGGACTGCCAGACACCCAGGCCGGTGAGCAGGGCCGCGAGCACCACCAGCTGCATCCGCCGCCCGACCAGGAGCGTGGCGACACGGGAGGCGAACGACGAGCCCCGGGAGGGTTGGGCAAGGTCGCCGGTCGGCGGTGGGGCGGACAAGGGCGGCGACTCGCTCGATCGGCGGGGAATGCGATGCCGGAGAAGAACCTACCGACATCTTACCGACGCTGCCGGATCGGCCGGCCAGTTTGCCGAGGCTGCCACGCCCCAAGACGCCGAGGCTGCGTCGACCACCGACGTTCGCGCACGGAGCGCGGCGCTCGGGGCGCCGCCGGCTCCCGCCTCCGCCACCGCCCCAGGGCGGCGATAAACCCCCGCGCCACCGCGACTTAAGGGCGGGCATGCGGGCCCCGCGATGCCTTGACCCGTGCGCGCGGCCGCTCCTATAAACCCGCGATTTTGCCAGTCGCCAGGCCGGTTTTTGTCTCCGAGCGGACTTCCCGAGTGCAGCACCGTCACCCGCCGCCGCCTCCGCGCAACCGCGCCCTTCGCCTGCGCGCCGGGCCCGGATCGGGGTCCGCGCTCGCCGTCGCGCTCGTGATCGGCGCGGTTCTCGGCGCCGGTCGAAGCCGCGCCGCCGACTCCGTGATGACGCCCGAAGCGAGCGCCGGTGCGCTGGCCGGCGTGCCGGCGCGCGGGCTCGCCGCCGCGATCGCCGAAGCCGGCCGCATTGAGGTGCCGTCGGCGGATCCGTCGGAGCCCGTGACCGTCGCCGCCACGCAGGCGGCGCGGTGGACCGAAGGGGCGTATGACGTCTGGCACCTGACCGGCGGTGTGCGGATCGTGCAGGGGTCGACCGAGGCCTCGGCCCACGAGGCGGTCGTGTGGATCGAGCAGGCACCTTCCGCGGAGAGGTCCGCCGAAGAGCCGGGGGCCGAGCCACGGGTGCGGAGCATGCTCGTCCGGATGTCCGGCGACGTGAAGATCGCAAGCCGGGCGGAGCAGTCGGCGGCGACGGTGCGCGGGCCCCGCTGGACCGGCCGGTTCTGGACGCTCCGGGACCCGCAGCTCGAGTTCGCCAGCGTGGTCGGCAGCGCCGCTCCGCCGCCGCTCTACGAGGAGCCTGCCGCCGCCGCGATCGCCGCCGGCGGCGCGGGCGACGACGGGTCCGAGGTGCGATTGGCCGCGGCGGAGGAGCCGATCGAGCAGGCGCAGTTCAGCGAGTTCGGGGCGCCGGCCGCGCCCCAGGTGGCCGCGGTCGCGCCGGCCCGGCGGCTGCGGGCGTTTCCGCGGTCGAGCGTCCCGCTGGCGATCAAGTGGCTGCCCAGTCCGTCGGGCAGCGAATGGATCGCCGTCATCACCTCGGGCGTGAACCTCGTGATCGACGGCGTCGATCCCGCCGGCCCGCTCGACATCTCCGCCGACCGGCTCGTGATCTGGACCCAGGGCTCGGCCCAGCCCGACCTGGGAGGCGCGGCGGCCCAATCGGCCGACGTGCCGCTGGAGCTCTACATGGAGGGCAACGTCGTCTTCCGCCAGGGCCAGCGGGTGGTGGAAGCCGAGAACATGTTCTACGACGTGCCGCGGTCGAGCGGCGTGATCACCGGGGCCACGGTGCTCACCCCCGTCGACAACTACTCCGGTGCCGTGCGGCTGCGGGCCGACGTGCTCCGGCAGGTCGACCGCAGCCGGTTCGTGGCCCAGCGGACCGGGCTGACGTCGAGCCGGCTCGGGGTGCCGACCTGGGAGTTCCGCTCCCGCGAGCTCGAGTTCACCGACGAGCAGGTGCCGCTCGCGGGGCCCTACGGCCAGCCGGCGATCGACCCGGCCACCGGCGAGCCGCAGGTGGAGCACCAGCAGTTCATCACCAGCCGGGGCAACACGGCCACGCTCCTCGGCGTGCCGGTGCTCTGGTGGCCGATCCTGGCGACCAACGCCAAGAAGCCGACCTTCTACATCAACGACCTGCAGGTCAAGAACGACCAGATCTTCGGCACGCAGATCCTCACCGGCTGGGACGCCTTCCAGGTGTTCGGCTGGCGGCGGCCGCCGGACGGCGTCGACTGGGACTTCGACGTCGACTACCTGAGCCTCCGCGGCCCCGGCGGCGGCACGTCGCTGCTCTACAACCGCCCCTCGTTCTTCGGCATCCAGACGCCCGCCAGCGGCGACCTCGACGCCTGGTTCATCGGCGACGTCGGCAAGGACAACCTCGGCCTCTATCGCCGCGACTTCACCTACCCCGGCTATCCCGACCGTACCTTCCGCGGCCGCTCCTTCTGGCGGCACCGGCAGGATCTCGGCGGTACGACGGAGAACTTCTTCGGCGGCTGGCAGGCCCGCGGCACCGCCGGCTGGATCAGCGACATGAACTTCCTCGAGGAATACTACGAGGCGGAGTGGGAGGAAGGCTACGAGCAGCGGACGTGGCTCGACCTGCGGCGGCCGGTCGAGAATCGCGAGTTGCGGCTGCTGACGAGCGTCCGCCTCGATCCCTTCTTCACGCAGACCGAGTGGTGGCCGAGGCTCGACCACTACTTCATGGGCCAGCCGCTGCTCTACGACGCGGTCAGCTGGTACGAGCACTCGGGCGTCTCCTACGCCCGCCAGGCACTGCCGCAGACCCCGAGCAAGGGGCAGGGCCGCGACATCTGGACGCTGCTGCCCTACGAGGCCGACGTGATCGGCGAGCGGCTGGCCACCCGTCAGGAGCTCGACCTGCCCTTCCAGGCCGGGGCGGTGAAGATCGTGCCCTACGCGCTCGGTGAACTGGCGCACTGGGGCGAGGCGCTCGACGGCTCGCCGCTCGACCGGGCCTACGGCCAGGCGGGCATCCGCTCGAGCCTGCCGATGTGGACCGCCGACAACTCGGTCGAGAGCCAGCTCTGGAACCTGCACGGCCTCGCCCACAAGGTGGTGTTCGAGGCCGAGTTCTCCTACGCCAACGCCACGCAGAACATCGACGCGCTGCCGCTCTACGACCAGATCGACGACGACACGATCAACCAGTACCGCCGCAACATCCCCTACTGGGACTACGGCGCGGTGCCCGGCCAGGCCACGCCGCTGGGGCAGCCCTTCATCTTCGGGCAGGACGGCAAGTACGACCCCCGCTCCTACGCCGTCCGTCGCGGCCTGGCGAGCTGGGTGACCGGGCCCACCGAGATCGCCAACGACCTCACCGCCTTCCGCGTGGCGGCCCGCCAGCGGTGGCAGACGAAGCGGGGCCCGATCGGCAATCGGCGGATCATCGACTGGATCACGTTCGACGTCGACGGCGAGTTCTTCCCGACGACGAGCCAGAACTTCGGCCAGGTGATGGGCCTCTGGCAATACGACTTCCGCTGGCACGTGGGAGACCGCACGACCGTGCTCTCCACGGCGGACGTCGACTTCTTCTCCGGCGGCCAGCAGCTCTACACGGTGGGCGCCCTGCTCAACCGCACGCCGCGGGGCAGCTTCTTCATCGGCTTCAACCAGTTCGGCGGGCCGATCAACGCCTCGGTGCTGATGGGCTCCTACACCTACCGCATGAGCCCCAAGTGGGCGAGTTCGTTCGGTTCGGCGATCGACCTCACCGGGCGGAACATCGGCCAGAACTTCCAGCTCGTGCGGATCGGCGAGTCGTTCCTGATGACCTTCGGATTCAACGTCGACTACAGCCGCAACAACGTGGGCGTGACGTTCAACCTCGAGCCGCGGTTCCTCTCGCGGACGCAGTTCGCCAGCCGCTCGGGCATCGACATCCCGGTCGCCGGCGCCTACGGGCTCGAGTAGCAGGCCGCCACGGCGTGCGTCACGATGAGGACGGGGGAATCAACGTGCCGTCGCTCAGTTGCCAGCCGGGGCAGTGCACCGGTTGGGCCGTCAGCCCCGCCGGGCGCGGGTGAGCGTGGCCGAAGGCAGTTCGCCGAACCGCTGTTCGTAGGCGGCGGCAAAGCCATTGAGCCGCGAGAATCCGCAGGCCAGGGCAACCCGGGCGACCGTCGTGGTCTCGTCGGCGGCCAGCAGCCGGTCGCGGGCCATGACGAGCCGCCGCCGTCGCATCCACTCGCGGGGCGAGCAGCCATGGGCCCTCCGGAATGCAATCTGCAGCGTGCGGGCGGCGAGCCCGCTCACCCGCTCCAGGTCGCTCAGCGTGATGGGCTGATCGAGGTGGCCGACGATGTACTCCGTCACGCTCCCGATGGCGGCCGAGGATCCGCTCGTGGAGCCCCGCGCGAATGCCGGCGCCAGCGCCTCCGGTGCGAGCATCACGGCGAGGATCCGGTAGAGCGTGTCGTCAAGGCTGAGCATGCGAGAGCCGCCTCATCGACGCCGCCGAGGTCGATCAGCGGGAGTACCTGCTTGAGCAGGGCCAGGGCCGGCGATCGCGGCGCGGTCAGCGGAATCAGGCGGGCCTGGTTCATGCCCAATTCGGGCCGGCGGTGGATGGGCGGCCCGAGCATCGAGTGGGCCACAGCCTGGAGTCGCCGAGGGTTGAAGGTGATGGCGAGCTTCGAGCGGACGCCGCTCTTGCCCGTCCTTGCCGAGCCAGGGACGAGCATCGCGGAGCTCCCCGAGTGCCAGCGGTATTCACGTCCGTCGATGACCGACGTGCTCCAGCCGTGCAAGGGAATCAGCAGCGCGGGCTCCGGCGAGTCGCCGGCCGCCATCGCCAACGGCGTCGATGCGCTGGCGACGAGCCGGATGTCGCTGATGCGAACCGTGGCCGAGAGATGCCGGAACGCCCTGCTGCCGGACAGGAGCTCGTACCGCAGCGGCGCCTGCATTCCGTCTTGCTGTGCGGCCGTGAAGGCATCGAGGTCGCTGCTGGCGTGCGCGAACGCGTTTCCGAAGGCCAGGCGGGGCAGGGCGGGGAGAGCTGGGGTCATGAGATGCCGACTCGCGCGGGCTCTCCCGGGCCAGGGCCGCCACCCTGTCCGAACAAGAAATGCGCAGCATCGTACCATCGTGGTGGGGTTCGCTGGAGCGTGCGCGTCCGCCCAGGGCGACGCACTTGACGAGATGTACACTGGTCATGTACAGAGGTCTTGGTGAGATTTTCAGCCTCTCAGTTCAAGGCGCGGTGCCTACGAATCCTTGACGAAGTCAACCGCACGGGCGAGGAACTCGTCATTCTCAAGCGCGGGCGGCCGGTGGCCCGTCTGATGCCGGCACGGGATGACAAGCCGTGGCTGGCCCTTCGCGGTCGCGGCTGCTTGACGGGAGATCCGTGTGCGGCGGTTGTCGAGGAGTCTGAGATAGAAGTCTTGCGATGACGAAGTCGCCGCTTCTCGACACGCACGTCTGGGTATGGTGGATGCTGGGCGATGCCCGGCTCCCTGCCCGGGAGCGTGCGGTGTTGGATGACCTGCCGGGCGGTCATCGCCCCCGGGTCTGCGACATCAGCCAGTGGGAAGTTGCGATGCTCGTGCAACTCGGGCGGCTGAAACTCGACGACAGCCTCGAGGATTGGCTGCGGATTGCCGCTTCGCCGGCCACGGTCGAGGTGATCCCGATCACGTCTGCCATTGTGTCGGAGATGAATCGACTTCCGGCGAACTTTCACCAAGACCCAGCCGATCGACTCATCGTGGCCACGGCCCGCGCCCGCAAGCTGCTGCTGGCCACGCACGACGTTCGCATCCGCCGGTCGCGGCAGGCATCGCTCTGGGCGGCATGATCGAGGCGTGGCGGCCGCGTGTTGCAGGTCGTCAGTCGCGGACGTTCCGGGATGATTCGGAACGTGGGAGCTGCAGCGACCAGCCGAGGAACAGCAGGGCCAGCAGGCCGTAGGCGGTGGCCAGGTGCAGCGGTCCGCGGCCGGCCGCCTCCGGGGGCAGCGCCCCGATCGCCCAGGGCACGAACAGGCGGCCGTCCTTGAACGGCGAGTGGATCACGCCGCAGATCGTGAAGGCCGCCGCGGCGAGGCACCAGCCGGCCGCCTGCCGCAGCCGGCGGTCGATCAGGGCGGTGAGCATGCCCGACCAGAGCACGCTGGTGACGATGAAGCCGGCCGAGATGACCTGCAGCGAAAACAGCTCGCGGGCCAGGCCGGCATCGGGGCTGGCCCCCGCCGCGACCACCTTGTCGGTCTCGATCTTGGCCAGAGCCGCCAGCGCCGGCACGCAGGCCATGGCCACCGCCGGATAGTGCTTCTGCGGCGTGGCATGAAAGCTCTGCGACGTGATCTCGAGGCCCACGAACACCAGGATCGGCACCAGCGCCGGGCCGGGCAGCATCTCGTAGAGGTAGGCGAAGGTGCCGGTCAGGCCCGCGATGCCGATGAAGATCGCGGTCATGAGCGTGTAGGCCGCCCGGCCCCCCATCGCCTTGTAGGCGGGCTGGCCGATGTAGGGCGTGGTCTGGATCACGCCGCCGCAGGCGCCGGCGATCACGGTGGCGATCGCCTCCACGGCGATCACCCGGCCGGTGTCGTATTCGTCGCCGGCCGCCGCGGCGCTCTCGGTGCAGTCGATGCCCCCCACGACCGTGCCGAGGGCGAACGGGATCACGATCGGCAGATACTTGATGGTGTGCGGCCAGGCCTCGAGCCACTCGCAGCGGAAGGCGGAAAGCCATTCCGTGGGCCAGAGGGCGGCGGCGGGGTCGATCGCCATGTGCGCGGCCTCGGGAATCCAGCCGAATCGCAGGCCGACGAACTGGATCAGCCCACCGACGAGCAGGCCCGCCAGCGCCCCCGGGATCCTGAGGGGGAAGGGGACGTGGGCGGTGAGCGTGGTCAGCACGATGCCGAGGGCCACCAGGCCGGCGACCGGCGACGTGAAGATTTCGAGCAGGGGCAGGAAGGTGATCAGGGCCAGCGCGATGGCCGTCAGGCTCCCGAGCAGCGCCGCCCGCGGCACGAGCCGGCGGACCGGCCCGGCCACGAAGGCACACGCCATCTTGAAGATCCCGCTGGCGACGATCGAGCACATCCCGACGTGCCAGGCCCGGCGGGCGGCGGCTTCCTGGTCGAGGCCTCCCGCCACGGCCTCGGCGAAGGCCGGCCCGATCACGAAGAACACCATGCCGAAGGTGCTCGGGGTGTCGAGGCCCAGGGGCATGGCGGTGACGTCGGTGCGGCCGGTGCGGCGGGCGAGCGTGAAGGCCATCCAGGTGAACAGCAGGTCGCCGATCACCACCCCCACGGCCGTGCCGGGCACCAGGTGCGAGAGGGCGAACTGGGCCGGGTAGCCGAACACGGTCCCCAGGATCGAGACCGTCAGCACCAGGACCGCAAGATTGTCGATCGAAAGGCCGAAGAAGGCGTTGAGATCGCCCGGGGCGGCCCAGCGGTAGCGGTGGCGGTCCATGCGTGCCGCGGAATGTCAGCCGCGCGGGGGAAAAAGTCAATCCGCAGGTCCGGGCCCGCCCACGCCCAAGGGGCCCCCGGGCGGCTTCCCCGGCTATACTCCGGACTTGGGGTGGTTGCCGCGAGGCCCGCCGAATGCCCGCAAAAAGACGCTTCCTCGAGGCCGCCGACGCCCAGCGAACCCTTCGTCAGGCGGCTCCGTAGCAGAGATGGATTTGCACGATTCACGTTCCGGCGGCGGCCAGGCGGCTGCGTCTCCCGCATCGGGGGGCGCGTCCGGCGTCGTTTCCGACGAAGAACTGCTGCGGCGCTGCTGTCGGAGCGGGGATGGGGCGGCCTTCGAGTCGCTTGTGCACCGGTACGAGCAGGAGTTGTTCAGTTATCTCCGCCGCTATCTCGGCAGCGCCGAGATGGCGGAGGACGTGTTTCAAGCGACGTTTTTGCAGGTACACCTCAAGAAGGAGCAGTTCGAGGAGGGCCGGCGTTTCCGACCCTGGCTGTACACGATCGCGACCAACCAGGCCATCGACGCCCAGCGGCGAAACCGCCGGCATCGGATGGTCAGCCTCGACAACCGCACGGGCGGGGAGAACGAGGTGGGTTCGCTGGTCGAGATGCTCGCCGGGAGCGGCCAGACCGCCGACGCGCAGTTCGAGGTGGAGGAGGCCCGCGAATGGGTCCGCTCGGCCGTCGACGACCTCCCCGACCCGCTCAAGAGCGCTCTGATGCTGGTCTATCACCAAGGCATGAAATACCGCGAGGCCGCCGACGTGCTCGGCATTCCCGTGGGCACCGTGAAGAGCCGGCTGCATTCGGCGCTCCTGAAACTCAACGAGTCGTGGCAGCGAAGCGGCCGCGCCATCCCCGATGGCTGTGCCGGAGGCGGCCATGATTGATCCGCGATTCGACCGTCATCCAGTCCGCGACGAGGAGTCGTGTCATGCGTGAGGACGAACTGGTCGGGTACTGCCTGGGCGTGCTCGACGATGCCGAAACGCGGCGGGTCGAGGTGGCGCTCGCCGACCCCGTCGAGGGGCCCGGGCTGAAGAAGAACATGGACCTGATCCGCCGGGCTCTCGGCCCGCTGGAGGCCGACCGGGGCATGCTGCCCGCCCCCGCCGGGCTGGCCCAACGGACCCTGGCGTTCGTGTCGGCACAGACCGCCGCCCCGGCGGCGACCAGGCCGATGCCGCGGCTCGCGGCCGAGCCGCGGACGGACGAGGCTGCCTGGCAGGGAGCGTCGTCCCGGCGGTGGGTCGACCGGATCATCATCGCCGCCTCGGCGCTGGCGGCCTGCGTGCTGGTGGCGCCGCTGTTGCTCGAGTCGATCGCCGACGCGCGGGCCAGGCGGACCCAGCGGAACCTCCAGACGCTCGCCGGCTCGCTCCACGGCTACGGCGACGCCCACCGCATGCTGCCGACGCCTCCCGGGGAGGGACCGCTCTCGCGGGCGGGCCTCTACGCCCCGACGCTGGTCTCGGAGCACCGGCTCGTGGCAGGCGATGGGACGTTGCTCGTGCCCGATTCGGAGCAGTCGCGGCGGGGCAACTTCCGCGTGCCCTCGCTCGAGGAACTGCGTGACGCCGTGGGCACGCCGAGGTTCGAGGAACTGGTGAAGTCGATGGGGGGCGACTTCGGCTACACGCTCGGGCATCGCGACGGCGACGGCGTGTTGCAGCCGATCCTCGACCGGCGGCGGAGCCATCATCCGCTGATGGCCGACGCTCCCGACGAGAGCGGCGAGCGGAGCGACAACCATCCCGAGGGCGTCCACTTCATCCTCTTCGAGGACGGCCACGTGGAGCGGGTGCAGCATGAAGCCCTGCATCGTGACCGCGACCATCTCTACCGCAATCACGACGGCGAGATCCGCGCCGGCAAGGACCCCGAGGACGCCGTGATCGGCGACTCGCACCACCAGCCCTGAGCGGCGGTGGTGAACGTCCGGCGACGGGGTGCCGGCAGCCCCTCGCCTTCATCACGCGTCGTCAGCGGACCGCGGGCATCAGGTCGCGGCCAGTGACCGCTGGGCCGCGGCGGCGACGCCCTCGGACGTGATCCCGAAGTGCTTGTAAAGCGCAGCGAACGGGGCCGAGGCGCCGAAGCTCCGCATCCCCACGAACTCGCCCCGCGTGCCGGTCCACCGCTCCCAGCCGAAGCCGCACGCCGCCTCGCAGGCCACGCGGGCCGTGACCGCCTTCGGCAGCACGCTCTCGCGGTAGGCCGAGTCCTGCTCCTCGAAGAGGTCCCAGCTCGGCATGCTCACCACGCGCGCCTTCACTCCCTCGGCCGCGAGCTTGTCGGCGGCCTCGAGGCAGATCTGCACCTCGCTCCCCGTGCCGATCAGGATGCAGTCGGGCCGGCCGCCGGCGGCCTCCTTGAGGACGTAGGCGCCCCGCGCCGTGCCGGCCGCCGAGCCGAGGCCGGCGGCGCGGTCGAGGGTGGGGAGATTCTGCCGTGAGAGCACGATCACCGCCGGCCGGCTCGGCCGCTGCATCACCACGCGATACGTTTCGGCCACCTCGTTGGCGTCGGCCGGCCGGAACACCGAGAGCCCGGGCACCGCGCGGGCCGTGGCGAGCTGCTCGATCGGCTGGTGGGTGGGGCCGTCCTCGCCGAGGCCGATCGAGTCGTGGGTGAGCACGTAGATCACGCCGAGGTGGCCGAGCGCGGAAAGCCGCAGCGCCGGCTTGAGGTAGTCGAGAAACACGAAGAAGGTGGCGCAGTAGGGGCGCAGGCCGGAGAGGGCCATGCCGTTGCAGGCCGAGGCCATGCCGTGCTCGCGGATGCCGAAGTGGAAGTTGCGGCCGCCAGGGCTGCCGTGGCCGAAGTCGCCGGCACCGGGCACGAGCGTCATGGTGGATGGAGCGAGGTCGGCCGAGCCGCCGAGGAACCAGGGCACTGAGCCGCTCAGGGCCTGGATCACCTTGCCGCTCGACACCCGGCTGGCCACGCCCTTGGCGTCGGCCGGGAAGCAGGGGATCGCCTGCTCCCAGCCGGCTGGCAGCCGGCCCGCGAGAAAGTCGGCCAGCTCGGCGGCACAGGCGGCGTCGGCCGAGCCGAGGCCGGCGACCGTCTGCTTCCAGGCGGCGTTGGCGGCGGCGCCCCGCGCGCCGAGCGAGCCGGCGAAGTGCTTCGGCACCTCGGCCGGCACGCGGAACGACTCGTCCACCGGCCAGCCGTAGGCGGCCTTCGCGCCCTTGATCTCCTCGGCGCCCAGCGGCGCGCCGTGCGACTCGTGCGAGCCCGCCTTCTTCGGGGCCCCGTAGCCGATCACGCTCTTCACGATCACGAGCGTGGGCTTCTCCTGCTCCGACTGAAACGCCGCGAGCGCCTGCTTCACCGCCGCGGTGTCGTTGGCGTCGGCCACCCGCTCCACCCGCCAGCCAAGCCCCTCGAACTTCCGGCCCACGTCCTCGGTGAAGGCGAGTTCGGTCTCCCCCTCGATCGTGATCTGGTTGTCGTCGTAGAGCCAGCAGAGGTTCGAGAGCCCGAGGTGCCCGGCGATCGACGCGGCCTCGCAGGCCACGCCCTCCATCAGGTCGCCGTCGCTGCACAGCACGTAGGTGTCGTAGTCGAACACGGTGTGGCCGGGGCGGTTGTAGCGGGCAGCGAGCCACTTCGAGGCGATCGCCATGCCGACCGAATTGCCGCAGCCCTGGCCCAGCGGGCCGGTGGTGGTTTCGATGCCGGCGGTCATGTGATGCTCGGGATGGCCGGCGCAGACGCTGTCGAGCTGGCGGAACTTCTTGATCTCGTCGAGCGACACGGCGGGCTTCCCATCCTGGCGGCGGATGCCCGCCAGGTGGATCAGCGAGTAGAGGAGCATCGACGCGTGGCCGCAGGAGAGCACGAAGCGGTCGCGGTTGGGCCAGACGGGATCGGCCGGGTCGTAGCGGAGGAAGTCTTTCCAGATCGTGAAGGCGACCGGGGCCAGGGCCATCGGCGTGCCCGGATGCCCGCTCTTGGCGGCCTCGACGGCGTCCATCGAGAGGGTGCGGATCGTGTCGATGGCGAGGCGGTCGAGGGGGGCGGACATGGAGGTTTCCTGCGGGCTGGGGAGCGACGGCGGGGAGTGTAGGAGCGGCCGGAAACGGGCGTCAAACGCGGCACACCGCGGCCGCGACCCGCCTACTCGCCGGCGAGGTGGCGGCGGTAGGCGTCGTCGAGCTCGGCGTAACTCTGCTTGCAGAGCCGTGCGAGCGTGTCGGGATCGGCGGTGCCGGAATAGACGCGCACGAGGTATTCCACGAACGGCTCGCGGAGCGCGCCGTCCGCGCCGTTCATCAAGAAGTCGGCGAGGCCGGCGACCTGTGCGTAGAGGTCGGCCAGGCGATCGAAGTTCTGGAAGGCCTCGCGACCCATGCCGCTGAGTTCGTCGAGGGGCACGAAGAAGCCCTCGGCGAGCCGTGCCCGTGCGTCCGGAACACGGCCCGTCTCCCGGCCCCCCACGGTCCAGCCGAACGACGCCGGCTCGATCGACTCCATGTAGCAGCCGGCGGCCTCGATCGCCCAGAAGCCGCACCGCTCGCCGGCCAGGTGCCGCACGCGGTCGAGCTCTGGACGGGCTTCGGCGAACAGCTGATGCGTGCCCTCGTGATGGACCGTGACGGGATCGGGGCCCGCCGCACCCGAACCATCCTGTCCGGCGTGAAACCAGATCGTCTTGGTGGGCAGCCAGTAGAGGCCTTCGGAGCCTTCGGCCCGCGGCTCGAGGCGGGCCAGTTCGGACACGTAGTGGTCGCGGTCGCGGCACAGGATCGCCGCATGGGGCGTGCGGGCCACCGCACGCACGCGGCCCGCGAGCAAGCGCTCGAGGTCGGCCGGCTCCCAGGCGAACGCCCCGAACACCTGCCGCCAGACCGCGCGGGTCTGCTCGAGCTGCGCCGACAGCCGCCCCGCCCGCTCCAGCGGCACCGCGGTGACGATCTCCCAGTGGTCGCCGTGGAACTCGCGGGCGTGCTTGAGGTCGCGGTGCTTCGCCTCGTCTTCGGCGGCGGGAACCCAGCGACCGGCGTCGTAGCGCTCCCCGGCCCGATAGCGCTCCAGCCGCGCGGCGGGGAGCCAGCCGAACTCGGGATCGAAGACCTCGCCGCGATCCAGGTGACGGACCGCCGCGGCCGAGACCCACGCGTCGCCGCGCTTCACCCAGCCGCCGGCGAGCCGGGCCCGCTCATGTTCGGGGTCGTCGCGGAGCGTCCGCTGGACCAGCTCCAGTGCCGCGCAGGATCGCTGCGGAAGCGGCGGCCTGGGCCCCTCGGGGGGATCCGCGAGCTCGTCCCGCGTGGGCTGGCGATCGTGCGCCCCGGCCGCGAACACCGCATGCTCGAAGAGACCGGCTGCCCGGGCCCGCCGTGCCGCGACGAAGTCGGACCAGATCGACTCCTCCGCCGCGCCCGCGATCGTGGCCGGCTTCTCGAGCCGCGGGGGGATCGCGAACGCCATCTGGCGGCCCGGGGGCCGGGGCGGATCCCACTGGTCGATCAGCGTGGCGAGCTGTGCAGCGCCCGCCGCCGTCGCCCGGCGGGCGAGATCGCGGGCCGACGCGGCGAATGCCGCGTCGAGTTCGGCCAGCGTGCGGGCCGGAGCGGCTGGGGGCGCGGCCTCTGCCCCAGGCGACCAGCAGACGGCGATCGTCACGGCGAGGAGCGAAACGGCTCTCACGACTCGGCGAACGCGGCGTCGAACTGTCGGCCGCTGGGGGAGAAGTCGAGGTTCTTCACGAACCGCGCCGCCTCCGCCGCGCCGTGCTCCCGGTCCATGCCGCAATCCTCCCACTCGACCGACAGCGGCCCCTCGTAGCCGGCCTGGTTGAGGGCCCGGATGATCTCCTCGAAGTCGACGCCGCCGCGGCCGGGGGAGCGGAAGTCCCAGCCCCGGCGGGGATCGCCGAAGTTGATGTGGCTGCCGAGGATGCCCGTGCGGCCGTTGAGCGTGACGATCGCGTCCTTCACGTGCACGTGGTAGATGCGGTCGTTGAAGCTGCGGATGAACTCGACCGAGCTCACTCCCTGCCAGTGGAGGTGGCTGGGGTCGAAGTTGAAGCCGAACTCCTCGCGGCGGCCCAGGGCGTCGAGCGCCCGCTGCGCGGTGAAGATGTCGAACGCGATCTCGGTGGGATGCACCTCGAGGGCGAACCGCACGCCGCACTCCGCGAACACGTCGAGGATCGGGTGCCACCGCTCCGCGAACTCCGCGAAGCCGGCCTCGATCATCGAGTCGGGCACGGGGGGAAAGGAGTAGAGCAGGTGCCAGATCGAGGATCCCGTGAAGCCGTTAACGACCGACACGCCGAGCTTCTGGGCGGCACGGGCGGTGTTCATCATCTCCTCGGCGGCCCGCTTGTTGACGCCGTCGGGCTTGCCGTCGCCCCAGACGTGCGGCGGCAGGATCGACTTGTGCCGCTCGTCGATCCGGTCGCAGACGGCCTGGCCGACGAGATGGTTGGAGATGGCGTAGACCGAGAGGTCGTGGCGTTCCAGGACGTCGCGCTTGACCGCGCAGTAGCCGCTCTCCTTGACCGCCTTGGTGACGTCGAAGTGGTCGCCCCAGCAGGCGAGCTCCAGGCCCTGGTAGCCGAAGTCGCGGGCCTTGCGGGCGAGGCTCTCGAGCGGCAGGTCGGCCCACTGGCCGGTGAACAGCGTGACGGGACGGGGCATGCGGCGTGACTCCCTGGCGACGACGAGGAACGTTCCCGGACGGGACGCCGAGATTGTGACACATCCCATGGGGTGTTCAAGCGGCGCGTGCCGCGCTCCGCTGTGCCGCACGGGTGAAACCTTGCTCCACGGTAGCGCGGGTTTTCAACCCGCGGCGCACTTGCGTCGGCTGCGCTACTGCCGGACCACGCGGCGGAGCAGCCACCAGCCCCAGAGCGTGATCAGCACGTTGCCCAGCCACACCGCCGTGGGGGGCACGCTGCCCCGCTTCGCCAGGTCGACGCCCAGCATGAACACCGGGTAGTAGACCACCAGGATCGGCAGGAAGCAGAGAAAGAAGCTCGTCAGGAAGTCGGCGTTTCGCATCCGGATCGCCATCGGCGCCCCCACCAGCACGAAGCACAGGCAGCTGAAGCCGTTGGCCCACCGCCGCCAGGGCTCCATCACGACCCGGTGCAGCCGGTTGTGCTCCGCCTTGAGCAGCTCGCGCTCGTAGCCGACGTGCCCGGGAACGGTGAGCTCCATCCGGCCGGAGAGGATGGCGACCGCGGTCTTGCCGGCGGCCGTCTGCTCCACGCGGTCGATCCGGGCGACCTGCTCGGCCCGCTCCGTCGCGAAGCGGGCCATCGCGATCTCCGACGGGCTCGTGGAGACCGTGCTCTTGCGGCTCACCGCGTCGAGCGGGATCTCCCGCTCGATCGTGTCGGGGAACGAGGCGGTGTAGTCGCCCATGTGGATCGTGCCATCCTTGAACGCCACCACCAGCGCGCTGCGGGCGGCGTCGGCCCGCAGTTCCGCCTCCGCGGCCGACACCGTGGCGGTCCCGTTGCCGCCGGTCTGAAACGAGAGCGTGGGCCGGATGAGCCGCTTGCCGTCGACCGACTTCACGTTGATCGACATCTGCGCGGTGCTGTACGACCGCTGCTGGCGGAGTCGGCCGTAGATGATCTGCTCCACGCTGTTGACCACCACGCGGCGGACGCCGTCGCGGCCCCACGACACGGCGACGTCGTTGAGCCAGACGGAGACGAAGCTCACCACCAGGGCCAGCATCGCGGCCGGCCAGACGATCGCCATCGGCGACACGCCCGCCGCCTTCAGGGCGATAACCTCGTTGGCCGCCGACATCCGGCCGAAGACGCTGGCCACGGCGAACAGCATCGTGCCCGGCACGGCGAAGCGCATCGCCTCGGGCAGCACGTAGGGCACGAGCATCAGGATCTGCACGAGCCCGAGGCCCTGCTGCTGGGCCTCGCGGACGAGGCCCACCACGAGCATGAACAGCGTCAGCGCGGTGAGCGCCACCAGGAACACCTGGAGGAGATCCCAGAGCACGTAGCGAGAGATGATCCGCATGGCGGCGGGAGTGTAGCGGCGTCGGCCGCTCACAGGGCAGGCCGATTTGACCGAAAAAACGCACGGCGCTCGCGGCGCGCGGCAGTCCGAGGGGCTTGCGATAACTGCCGGCATGGGGCAGTTATGAATCTTCAACCGCGTGCTGCTCGGCACCGCCCGAGCCCGGTGGGAAGGTCAACCAGGGAGACTCCGATGTCGATCCGCACCATCTGCTGTGTCGCCGCCTGCATGGCGGCCGTCGTCCTGCCCGCCGCCGCCCAGCAACCGGCGGCCGCGAAGAAGCCCAACATCCTCGTGATCTGGGGGGACGACATCGGCACCTGGAACGTCAGCCACAACAGCCGCGGAATGATGGGCTACCGCACGCCCAACATCGACCGGATCGCCCGCGAGGGGCTGTCGTTCACCGATTACTACGGCCAGCAGAGCTGCACCGCCGGCCGGGCGGCGTTTCTCGGCGGCAACTGCCCGGTGCGCACCGGAATGACGAAGGTGGGGCTGCCGGGGGCGAAGGAGGGCTGGCAGAAGACCGACGTCACGATCGCCACCGTGCTCAAGAGCCTCGGCTACGCCACGGGCCAGTTCGGCAAGAACCACCAGGGCGACCGCGACGAGCACCTGCCGACGATGCACGGCTTCGACGAGTTCTTCGGCAACCTCTACCACCTCAATGCCGAGGAGGAGCCGGAGCACCGCGACTACCCGGGCGACCGGAAGCTGGCCAACGGCAAGACCTTCCGCGAGACCTACGGGCCCCGCGGCGTGCTCAAGTGCAAGGCCGACGGCAAGGGGGGCCAGACGATCGAGAACACCGGCCCGCTGAACCGCAAGCGGATGGAGACGATCGACGAGGAGACGCTCGCCGCCGCCAAGGACTACATCCAGCGGCAGGTGAAGGACGGCAAGCCCTTCTTCTGCTGGTGGAACGCCACGCGGATGCACTTCCGCACGCACGTCAAGCCCGAGAGCCAGGGGAAGAGCGGCCAGGACGAGTATTCCGACGGCATGCTGGAGCACGACGGGCACGTGGGCGTGCTGTTGGCCGCGCTCGACGAGCTGGGCATCGCCGACGACACGATCGTCCTCTACTCCACCGACAACGGCCCCCACTACAACACCTGGCCCGACGCGGGCACCACGCCCTTCCGCAGCGAGAAGAACTCCAACTGGGAGGGCGCCTACCGCGTGCCCGCCTTCGTCCGCTGGCCGGGGAAGTTTCCGGCGGGCGTGACTCTCAACGGCCTCGTCTCGCACGAGGACTGGCTGCCGACCTTCGCGGCCGCCGCGGGCGATCCCGGCATCAAGGAGAAGCTCGCCAAGGGCGTGTCGCTGGGGGGGCGGCAGTTCCGCAACTGCATCGACGGCTACGACCAGCTCGCCTACCTCTCCGGCACGGCGAAGGAGTCGCCCCGCGACGAGTTCTTCTACGTCAACGACGACGGGCAGATCGTCGCCATCCGGTACAGCGACTGGAAGGCCGTGTTCCTCGAGAACCGCGCCGAGGCCTTCGAGGTCTGGCGGGAGCCGTTCACCGAGCTCCGCGTGCCGCTGCTCTTCAATCTCCGCCGCGACCCGTTCGAGAAGGCGCAGCACAACGCCACGATCTACAACGACTGGTTCATCGACCACGCCTTCGTGGCGGTGCCGCTGCAGCAGATCGCGGGGAGGTTCCTGATGACGATGAAGGACTATCCGCCGAGCCAGACGCCCGGTTCCTTCAACCTCGAGAAGATCCAGAAGCAGATCGAGGCCGCCGCGACGGGCCGCTGAGCGGCGGTCGCAGGGGGCTGGGGCGGAGGCCGGCTCCCCGGGGGGGCGCCGCTCAGGCGGCCCGGCGGTGGGCGACTTCGGGGAAGGCCTCGCTGAAGGCGTGACCCGTCTTCGAGCGGATGCCAAGGGCGGTGAGCAGCCGGCGGCGGACGGTTCGGAACGGCACGGCCACGCAGCGGTGGGCCCGGATCCACCACGGTCGCAGCCGCTCGAACTCGGCCGGCGAGAGACCGACCTGGTCCGGGCGGTGCTTCAGGCGGTGCTTGAGCAGGTGGTAGTCGTCGCTCCGCTGGAGAAGCCGCAGCACGCCGCCGAACAAGAGTTGGCTCACGCGGCTCTCCGTGGGAATCCCGAAGGAGATCTGGTAGTCGATCAGGCACGGCCGGCCGGCTTCGTCGACGAGGATGTTTTCCCGCTTGTGGAGGTCGACGTGGGCCACGCCGCGGCGGTGGACGGCTTCGAGGATTCCGAGCAGCTGCGGGAAGAAGGCGTCGGCGACCCGTTCCCGCTCGGCGAGGGCGTGGCCGGGAATCCACTCGTGGGCGATCGCGGTCTTCACGGCTCTGCCGTCGAGGTGGATGACGCCGAGCGACTTCGGCACCCCCTCGATGCCCGCCAGGCGGCTCATGAACCAGCGCTCGCGGCGGGCGAGAAGCTTGCCGAGCCACCGCATGGGCAGGATGCCGACGGGCTGCGTACGGTTGAACTTGCACTTGGCGACGCGGCTGGGGGAGCGGTAGACGGCCGTTGCCGCCCAGGAGTCGTGCTTGAGGATCTCCGCGCGGCGGAAGGTCTCCCCGGCGAGCGTGATGGCCGGAGGCGGGTCGGCGGGGCCGAGTGCCCGGAACATGGCCGGCCGCCGCCGCACCCCGGCCCCGGCGGTGAAAGGAGTCGTGCCCCGCAGCGCTGCCGTGACGGCCATCCGTCCGCCCCCTGGATCGGGCCGGAGAATGAGGCCCGCCGGAGGGCGATCGACGCACGGAAGGCCGCGACTTGACCGGTCGTGACGGGGCAGGCAGGCCCGCCGCCAAGGCCGCGGCTTCGTCAGCCCGCAAGGTCAACCGACGTTCCCGGGACCGCGGGGGCCGCCGGTCATTGTCGGCGGCGGAGGCGGCAGCAGCCCATCGCGCCGATGCCGATCGCCGCCAGCGTGAGCGCCGCCGGTTCGGGCACCACGATGATGTCCCCCGAAGACTCGGAGAAGGTGAGCGTCTGCGTCCCGGAGACCAACCGGTATGTGCCGCTGCCGACGGTCTGCCAGGTACCGGCGTAGAAGCCCGTCGACTCCACCGAGGCCAGTGACGCGGTCGACCCGCCCGAGAAGTCGAAGATGTCGTAGGTGCCGTCGGGCACCGCGGAGCCGCCGAAGGCGAACTGCAGGACACCGCCGTAGGTGAGGCCGCCGGCGGAGGAGATCGTGACGCCGTCGTAATCGGTGCCCCGCAAGGTGCCCGACGTGAGTTCGATGACGGTGGTGCTGGTGCTCGTCAGGGTGAGCGAGCCGAGGGTCAGTACTCCCGGGCTCGATCCCGGGGCGAGCGTGCCGCCGACGGTGACCGGCCCGAGCACGGTGCCGGTGCCCATCAGCCACGCGGTCGCCGCCACGGAGAGGGTGCCCGTGCCGACGACTCCGTCGACCTTCAGCCTGCCGGCGGAGACGGTGAACGGGCCGGAGTGAGTGCTGCTGTTTCCGGTGAACGTGAGCACGTTGTTGCCGGTCTTCGTGAAGCCACCGGCCCCGCTGAACGGCAGCGATACGCTCGCGTCGGCGGCCGGGTTGAACGTGAGCGTGCCGGCGGCAAGGTTCAACGCCCCGGACGACCCGCCGAGGCCCGTGATCGTGGTGTTGGCGCCGATCGATGCCGTGCCATCGTTGACCGTGAGCGTACCGAAGCTGTTCGACGCGTTCGTGAGTGACAGGGTGGCCGCGCCGGCCTTCGTGAGGCTGCCGTTGGTGACGGCACCCGAGAAGGTCGTCGAGACGGCCGTGGTAAGTTGCCGCGCCGCACCGCCGAGCCCCACGGTGCCGCTGAAAGCCAGCGGGCCGGTGCCGGTGCCGTCGCCAAACGAGATGTCGCCGACGATGGCGACCCCATTGGCAAAGGAGCGGGCCACCGCCCCCGTGCCCGTGATCACGCCGCCGTTGAGGGTGAGCAAGCCCGTGCCGAAGGCCGAGTCGTTACCTCCGCGGAGCGTGCCGGCCGAGAGCGTGGTGGGTCCGGTGTAGGAGTTGGAGCCGCCGAAAATCTGCGTGCCGTCACCGAGTTTGGTGATCCTGACGGGGCCGGTGATCGCGCCGGAGTTGGCAGCCGATCCATCGCTGAAGACATGGGTTGAGCCGGTCGTGACGCTGATGGAGAGTTCGCTGCTCCCCGATGACGTGGTCACCAGATTCGTAGACGCCCCGGAGTTCGTTCCCACGATCGACGAGAGGCCGGCCACCGTCTGGTTGAATCCGCCAAGGTCGAGAGTTCCAAGGTTTGCGTTGGAAGCCGCGCCGAAAGAAAGAACCGTGCTCGTCGGCAGTCGGTCGTTGCCCGTCGTGAGTTGGATCGTACCACTGGCGATCGTGGTTGTTCCCGTGTACGAACTCACGCCGCCCAGTTTCAGGACACCACTTCCCTGTTTTGCCCATGACCCCGTCTTGCCGCCAATGTTGACAATCGCGTTGTTGTACGTCAATGTGCCGGACGTTCCCGGAACACTGATCGATGTCCCGGCAGCGTTTCCGATCTGGATATCACGGCTTCCGCCGAGCGAGATGTTGGACCCGCTCGCGATGGTGAAGCGGCCGCCATCAATGACGATGTCGTTGTTCGCGTTGCCGAGGCTTCCATCGCCGTAGAAGCGAACCTCAGCGCCGGTGAAGGTGAGATTTCCCGTGAAGGTGTTCGCCAGGTTCGTGACATCGAACCGACCATTATTTGACGCCGAAGCTTCCGCCCCGGACGCGGCAGCGAAGGTGATGCCGCCGCTCGTGTTTGCGATCACCCCGCCGTACGTGACGATTCCGCGGTTGCCGAGCGTCAGCGTACGGGTCGCCGCACCGAGCGACATGTTGTTTGAAAAAGTCAGGTTTCCCGAGTCACTCGCGATCGCGACATTCGTCGAGAACTCGCCGAACTGAACATTGCCGCCGACCGTGATACCGCCCCCATATTTTCCGGTCAGATCGCGGGTTGCACTGCCCGCGACCACGCCCCCGTTGAGCGTCAACGCTCCACCATTGCCGATCGCGTTGATACCCCGCAGGATGACGGTGCCCTCATTCAGCGTGAAACCGCCCGTGTAGTTATTTCCGCCTGCCGAAAGGGCGAAGACACCGGCCCCCGTCTTGAGAAATCCCGTACCCGCGGCAGTCGAAACGGATTGCGTATTGAGGTCGTAGACACCTCCGGTTCCAACATCGACGGTCTGCACGGCACCGCCCGTTGCATAGGTACTGACCGGCGAAGCAAAAAAGACGTTGACGTTATTTGATACGGTGACATTACCAACATTGATCAACGCCCCCATGCCAGCAAACTGATACGAACCGGACGTGAAAGAAACGGCTGAATTAGCCGTGTATGCAGACGTAAATGGGCCCGACGACGACGTCGACCACCTGGATGTGTTCCACGCCGTCGTAACGGACGTCGTCGTGTAGTTCTGTCCGTACAAAGACTGCGAGGCCGCGAGCAAAAATCCGATCGCAGCGCTCGCCAAGGCGCTGGGGAATCCAACGCTGTAGGGTGACGCCGACGGATTTTGCTGTTGCTGCTTGGATCCACCCGCTCGGCCGAACCAACATCTCGGCGTATGCCACTTCATGTGCCAGCCCTCCGCAGGAGCGATCCCCCGTCGATTCCACGACAGAGAACCCCATTTCCAAGCCCTGCGATCCATGCGGGCCGATCGTTCACGCTCCGCAGCCCAGCGGCCGCGAGGGCATCACCATGCCACGCGTGCGTGAGCGTTTCGTGAGCACGTCACCCATCCCAAACCCGCGGCGATTAGACACGACGATCACGAAAAGTCACCTTCCGGAACTAAGTCAGCAAACGGCGCGCCACTCATGCCTGAGGAAGTGGAAGATCCGCCATTTTGTTTGCGGGCCTGCCGCATTGGCGAACGCCACGGGGTGACCATCGCTCAGGTCAAAGGCGGTGCTGCCGGTGCACTCCCGACAGGCATCTTCTGCCCAAAAGCGAGGCTCTTCGGGGATTTCCGTGGCTGCAGAGTGTCGACGGGCGTACAGGTTCAAGAATGGGGAAGTGCATGGCGGACGGCGTGATCAGTGGGGCCGAAACCCACTGCATTCACCTTCAAAGGCTGCCTTTTCCCCTGTGTTTTCCGACCATCGGGCTTTTGGGCCCAGCTTGGAGGAGAGGGGGCGCCGCGGGGGCCGGGACCAGCACGTTCCCTGGAGTAAAACCGACGATTTTCCGGGATCCAGGCCCCCTTGCCACGAAATTCCCGGAAGAACCAAAAGCGATGCAGAAAGACCGCAGAGCAGGGAGTGCCTTGCTGTTCCTTAGGTTCTTCGGGACTTTTAGTGGCACTGCAGCCGGGGCCTGAGATCCAGTTTGCCGCAAAAGAACAGGATTCGGGTGCGGTAATTCGGGAATGAGCGGAAGCCCCGAGCCGCGTATTTCAGGGCCTG
>VGYR01000014.1 GCA_016872925.1 Planctomycetota bacterium | reverse complement strand
GTCGTCCGGCCCCTCGATCGTGTGCCGGTAGGAAAAATCCTCGCGGGCGATCTCGTGGAAGGCGAGTTCAAGGTCACGCGGCACGTCCGGGTCGGCGTTCTCGTTGATGCACAGGCTCGCCGAGGTGTGCTGGATGAACGCGTGCAGGAGCCCCACGTGCACCTGCCCGAGGCCCGGGAGGGCCGCCACGATCTCGGCCGTGATGAGGTGAAATCCGCGCGATCGCGGGGCGAGCCGCAGAGACCGTTGAAACCAGGCCATGAGCCACCTCGGGAGGGTCGTGATATCGCGCCGCCAGCACCAGGCCCCGGCCGCGTAGCGGCCCGTCGGCCCCGCCGTCAGTCGGGCGGGGCCACGAGAAACCCGTCCTTGTCGACGGCGAAGGCGTCGGCGAGCAGGATCGCCGCGGGTGCGCCCGCGGGGCCGCGGGCCGGACTCGTGGCGGCGATCGCCAGCGTGGCCGATGCGTCGTCGGGAACGCCGCGGGAGGCCAGCGATTCCAGCCCCAGCGGCCGCCGCATGCCGGCCCGCGGCCAGACCGCGACGCCGTTGACCACCCGGCCCACCGTGTCCGGCTTGCTGATCGTTTCGTGATCCCAGGTGATCCGCCTGGCGGGTGTGTTCATCGCCACCAGGCCGCCCACCTCGGGAGGCGCGTAGGCCACCACGGGCTCGATCCCGTGCCGTTCGCGAAAGCGGTCGATCGCGTGCCGGGCCCGCGGCACGTCGGCTGCCCGCCCGATCGGGATCACGACGGCCGTGAGGAACGCGGCCAGATCATCCCCCCGAGCCGGCTCGTCGGCCGCGGCCTCGACCTGCTCCAGGCGGGCCAGCCAGACGGTCGCCCGCTCGCGCGACACCCGATCGAGGATCGCCGGCGTCGGCGTGGCCGGGTCGAGCACCGTGGCCCGGATGCCGAGCAGGCGGCCGCCATCGCAGCCCAGGGAGTCGTGCAGAGGATCGCCGGCCGCGAGCGATGCCACGAGCCGGTCGGCGCGGCGAATCATGCAGCAGCCGTCGAAGGCCTCGGCCGTGGCCGCCCGGGGATCGAGCCGCTTCGCCACCGCGCCGGCAGCCGTCTCCTGGAGCGCGAGCCGGGCCTGGTCGGGATGCGTGCCGGCCGGCAGCGGCGGTCCGAAGGTCACCGTCACCGTCCGCCGCCAGCGCCGTGGCCGCTTCGTGAAGTAGCAGCCCTGGGAGAACGACAGCATGCTGCCCCACATGCCGTCGATGGAGACGGGCACGATCGGCGACGCCACCTTCTCCAGGAGCCACTCCAGGCCGCGTTTGAAGCCGAGCAGCTGTCCCGTCCGCGAGATGCCCCCTTCGCAGAAGATGCCGATCTCGTCGCCGGCGGCGATCCCGGACTGGATCGCCTTGAGCGCCGTGCCGATCGACTTCGGCCGCGGGTCGAAGAGGATGAATCGCCACTGGTCGGCGAGCATCCGCAGGAAGCGGCCGCGGATGTTGGGTCCGTAGACCACCATCCGGATCGGCCGCGGGCTCGCCAGCGGCGGGAGGAAGCCGTCGAGCCAGGAGAGGTGGTTGCCGACCACGACGACCGGCCCCGACTGCGGCAGGTTCTCCAGGCCGCGGACGCGAAACCGCCAGCCGGCGTTGACGATGCCCGACACGAACAGCCGCAGCGTGGCCCGCGGCGCACACCACATCGCGGCTCCGGCCGCCACGAGCGACAGCGCCGCGAAGATCGCGAAGATCGCCCGGGCCGAGAGGAGCGGCCCGCCGCCCGCCCCGAGGGGCGCCCGCAGGCCGCCGTAGGCCAGCGACGCCAGGAACATGCCGCTGAACAGCAGGAGGTTCGTGGCGGCGAGCACGCCGCCGAGCCGGTCCTTCGGGCTCTTCTCCTGCAGGTAGGTCTCGAGGGGCACGTCGAACATCCCCGCCCCGAAGCCGAGCACGACCAGCCAGGCCAGCGGTCCCCACGCCGAACCGCCGTCGAGAAACCGCCCGCCCGTCAGGGCCAGGGCGAGGAATGCGCCGGCCATGATCAGGCCGCCGAGCGGCACGAAGCCGAGTTCCACCCGCGGGTCGGCGCCGTTGGGCCGGCTGGCGAGTCGGCCGGTCACGAGGCTCCCCAGTCCGATGCCCGCCACGAGCGCCACCAGCAGCGGCACCACCTGCCCCTGCGAGGCGGCGCCGGCCTCGGTGGCGAACTGGTCGACGTTGGCCTGGGCCACCGCGCCGATCGCCCAAAAGAAGACGATGCCCGCCGCCGCCGCGGCGAGTTCCGGGCGGCGGACGAGCAGACCGAGATCGGTCCAGGCATTGGCAAGCGCGTTCCACGCGGGCGGGGCATCCGGGGCGGCCGGCTGCATCCGGGGCAGGGTGAGGGCCGCGAGGAATCCGGCCAGGGCGATTCCCCCGAGGAGCAGGCCGCCGGGCAGGCTGCGGGCCGCGGCCGTCGCGCCGGTCGCCAGCGGCGTGGCATCGGCGGCCCAGTTGCCGGCCACGGTTCCCGCCAGGACCGCCAGCAGCGAGACCAGCGCAAACACGCCGTTGGCGGCAGCGAGCCGGGGAGGGGAGACGAGTTCGGGCAGCGCGCCGACCAGGGCCGGCGTCATGAGGGCCGCCTGGGTCCCGATCGCGATCACGGTGCCCAGGAGCAGCCAGAGGCCGAGCGGGAGCCCGAGCCAGGTCGTCGTGTCCGCGAGCCCGAAGGCCAGGGCCGCCGCGGCTGCCACCGCGATCACCACCTCGGCCGCCTTGCACCAGCGGATCACGGCCGACTTGGCGTGCCGGTCGGCGAGCGACCCGGCGAGCCATGAAAACAGCACGTAGGGCAGCGACAGGCCGACCAGGCCGATCGTCAGCACCAGCGACACGTCTCCCTGGTCGACGAGCCGCTTGCCGAGGCCGATGGCCAGCCACTTCAGCGCGTGGTCGTTGACGAGCGTCAGGCCGCGGACCAGCAGGAGCGACCCGAAGCCTGCCGAGGACGCCGCCGGGAGCGGCTGCGCTTCGTTCGCTGACGTGGGCACCAAGGTGTCGTCTCCGAGGGCAGAGGGCGCGGACGTGCGGCGGCGCCGAATCCAGGCCTCCCAGCGGCCGCCGATTCCCCATGGTGACCGGCAAAATGACAGACTTTGACGGCGGTTTGCAAGGGCGGCTCCAGCGAACGTATTCTCGATCGGTGTCGTAGGAACTTCAGGAACGGCCGACGGAGTGGCCGTCGTCGCACCGGACTCACCGCCTCGGAAACGTCACGATGTCACTCTCGGCTCGCCGTCTGTCGCCTCTCGCACTCTCGCTCGTCGCCATCTGCGCGGCGGGCTCCGCCCATGCTCAGGTCGTCTACTACGGCGCCTACCGCCCGATCGTGGCGGCACCGGTCATGGCGGCCCCCGCCTACGTGGCCAACTACACGCCGGCCGGCAACTACGCGGCCGTCACCGCGTATTCGCCGCCTGTCGTCGCGCCCGCCTCGGCCGTCGCCGTGACCTCGGCCTACGCCCCCGTCTACACCGCCGGCTACGCTCCGGCAGTCGCGGCTCCCGTGGCCGTGACTTCGTACTACGCCCCGACGACGGTCTACTCGCCGGTGGTCGCGGCGCCCGTCGCGGAAGTGGTGGCCGCACCGGTCACCGCCTACTACGCTCCCGCTGCCGTCGCGGTGCCGCTCTACCGCCGCGGTATCTTCGGGGGCCTGCGGCCGGTCCGCTCGGCCTACTACATCCCGTACTGACCGGGTTTTCTTGACCGACCCCCCGCGCCCCCTATAGTACGGTCGATTCGACGCGGCACGGACGTGCGTCCCGGGCCGGTGCGACGGAAAGGCCGGGATGTCGCGGACGGTCAATATCATCGGTGCCGGTCCAGGCGGACTCGCCTCCGCCATGCTCCTGGCACGGGCCGGCGTGCGGGTTCGCGTGCTGGAGCGGCTGCCCGTGCCCGGGGGGCGGACCAGCTCGATCACCACGCCCGAAGGCTTTCGCTTCGACCTCGGGCCGACCTTCTTCCTCTACCCGCGGGTGCTGGCGGAGATCTTCCAGTCCTGCGGCCGCGATCTCGCGCGGGAGGTGGAGATGGTCCGCCTCGACCCTCAGTACCGGCTGATCTTCGGGGTCGGCGGCGAACTCTCCTGCACGCCGGACGTCGCCCGGATGGAGGCCGAGGTGTCGCGGCTCTCGCCGGCGGATCGCGGGTCGTTCACGCGGTTCATGGAGAACACGCGGGCCAAGTTCGAACGGTTCGCGCCGTTCCTCGAGCAGCCGTTCCAGAGCTGGTTCGACCTCGCGAGCCCCGACCTGATCAAGCTGATGCCGATGCTCAAGCCGTGGCGGAGCCTCGACGCGGAACTCGGCACGTTCTTCAGCGACGAGCGGGTCCGGCTGGCGTTCACGTTCCAGTCGAAATACCTCGGCATGTCCCCCTTCAAGTGCCCGAGCCTGTTCTCGATCCTGTCGTTCCTGGAATACGAGCACGGGGTGTTCCACCCGATCGGCGGCTGCGGGGCCGTCTCCGAGGCGATGGCCCGGATCGCGAGCGAGATGGGGGTCGAGATCCACTACGAGGAGCCGGTCAAGGCGCTCGAGTTCGCGGGGCGGCGGATCACCGGCGTGACCACGTCGCGGGGCACGTACGCCGCCGATGCCACCGTCGTGAATGCCGACTTCGCCCGCACCATGACCCGGCTGGTGCCCGACGCGATCCGCCGCAACTGGAACGACCGCAAGATCGCCTCGCGGCGGTTCTCCTGCTCGACGTTCATGCTCTACCTGGGGATCGACGGCCGCTACGACGAAGTGCCCCACCACAACATCTACCTGTCGGAGAACTACCGCGAGAACCTCGCCGACATCGAGCACCGCCACGTGCTCTCCCGCGATCCGTCGATGTACGTGCAGAACGCGTCCGTCACCGACCCCACGCTCGCGCTGCGGGGCTCCAGCACGCTCTACCTGCTGATCCCCACGACCCACCGCCATCCCAACGTCGACTGGCGGCGGGAGGCGGCGGGCTTCCGGGAGGTGGCGCTGGACCAGCTCGAACGGATCGGCATCACGGGCGTCCGCGGGCGGATCCGGTACGAGAAGATGCTCACGCCCGACGACTGGCAGGACGGTTACGAGATCTATCGCGGCGCCACCTTCAACCTCTCCCACGACCTCGGCCAGATGCTGCACATGCGGCCGCACAACCGGTTCGAGGACGTGGAAGGCATGTACCTCGTGGGCGGCGGCACGCATCCCGGCAGCGGCCTGCCCGTGATCTATTCCTCGGCACGGATCACCTCGAACCTGCTGCTGGACGACCTCGGCCTCGACACCGTGGCCGCGCGGCCGGCGCCGGGCAGGTCGGACGGCCGCCGGCAGCGGCGGGAGACCGCCGCCGTCTGAAGCGGCGCCGGGCACCACACACGCGACATGAAGACGGGACGCAACGCATGATCGGGCAGGCACGCGACGCCGGGCGGGTGGTGGTGGTCGGCGCCGGGCTCGGCGGACTCGCCGCCGCCTGCGCGCTCGCGGCCCGCGGCTATGCCGTCACGCTCTGCGACAAGAACCCCTGGGTGGGCGGCAAGGCGGCCGTGCTCTCCGAAGGGGGCTTCCGGTTCGACATGGGGCCGACGATCCTGACCATTCCGCGGGTGCTCAAGCGGATCTACGCCGAAGCCGGCCTCGACGTCGAGAAGCACGTCGACCTCGTGCCCCTCGACCCGCAGTGGCGGAGCTTCTTCGAGGACGGCACCACGCTCGACCTGGTCGCCGACGTGCCGTCGATGCGGGCCACGCTCGACGAGTTCGCCCCCGGTTCCGGTTCGGGCGACGGCTACGGCCGCTTCATGGCCCTCTCCCAGCGGCTCCACCGGCTCTCCGATGAGTTCTTCTTCTGGCGGAGCGTCGGCGGGATGCGCGACATGATCGACGTCCGCAAGAGCCTGTCGGTCGGCTTCCTCAAGGAGCTGCTGGGGATGCGGCCGGGGCACAGCGTGGCCGGCACGGTGCGGTCGCACGTGCCCGACGCCCGGGCGGCCCAGATGCTCGACCACTACACGCAGTACGTCGGCAGCTGCCCCGAGCAGTCGCCGGCCGTGCTCTGCGGCATCGCCCACATGCAATCCAACGACGGCGTCTGGTATCCCCGCGGCGGCACCGGGGCGGTGCCGCGGGCTTTGGCAAACCTGGCCATCGACCTCGGCGTCGAGATCCGCACCAGCACGCCGATCAAGCGGATCCTCGTGGAGGCCGGCCGGGTGCGGGGCGTGGAGACCGCCGCCGGGGAGACGATCGCCGCGGCCGCCGTCGTCAGCAACTCCGACAGCGTCCGCACCCACCGCGAACTCGTGGAGGGCCCGGCTCGGCGGAAGTTCCTCGGCCGCCGCAAGTACGAACCGGCCTGCTCGGGCGTGGTGCTCTACCTGGGGCTCGACAGGCGCTACGAGCAGTTGATCCACCACAACTTCGTCTTCTCGCGCGATCCGCACGAGGAGTTCGAGATGATCTACCGCCGCGGCGAGCCGGCCCCCGATCCCACCTGCTACGTCTGCGCCCCGGCCGTGACCGAGCCCGAGGTGGCGATCCCCGGCGGCGAGTCGCTCTACGTGCTCGTCCACACGCCCTACCTCCGGCCGCACCATGACTGGAAGAAGATGCTGCCCGAGTACCGCAACACGATCATCCGCAAGCTCGAGCGGACCGCGGGCATGAAGGATCTCGAGAAGCACATCGTCGTGGAGCGGGCCCTCACGCCCCAGGACATCAACGACCGCTACCACGTGCTCGACGGCGCCATCTACGGCCTGGCGAGCCACGGGAAATACCTCGGAGCCTTCAAGCCGGCGAACCGTTCGCCCGACGTCGAGGGCTTGTACCTCTGTGGCGGCGCCGCCCACCCGGGGCCGGGCATGCCCATGGTGTTGATGTCGGGCTGGATCGCGGCCGATTGCGTCGACCAGGACAAGCTGGTGCCGGCCGGGAGCGCCGCGGCGACGCGCGTGCCGCTCGGGGTGTGACCCCGCCGTGCCGGACGCGACTCGGGGCGTCAGGAAGCCGCAATCGCGTGAGCGATGCGGGCATGCGGCCAGCGCGGATGGCTCGGAGATCGGGGCTTCCGATGCGGGGTCTGCGGGGGTGCGCCGCGGGTTGAAAACCCGCGCTACGCTCAGGCACGGGTTGGAAACCCGCGCTCCTCTCAGGCACGGGCGGCCCCGAGCCCGCGCCACGCGAGGCTCAGTCCCCATCGCTCACGCGATCGAAGCTTCCGGTGCGGGGTCGGCGGAGGTGCGCCGCGGGTTGGAAACCCGCGATTCTCTCAGGCTCGGTCAGCCCAGCGGCAGGTTCGCGCCGGGGCAGGCCGACCGGCGAAGAGCCCGCCCGGAATCGTCGGGCCGTCATCTTTCGTACCATGCTGCCCATGACTGACGACGGTCGCGAGCGGCGCGGGAGGAGGCGGGAGGAGGAACTGCCGGCGTTCTCGCGGCGGCTGTTCGGCTGGTTCATGTGGTACGTGCGGAAGTATCTGGCGCGGAACTTCCACGCGGTGCGGCTCCTGCGGCCCGAGGCCGGCGGCGGTGACGTGCCGTCGATCGCGGGCGAGCCCGTGATCTTCTATTCGAACCATCCCGGCTGGTGGGATCCGCTGGTGTTCCTGCTCGTGGGGCAGGAACTCTTTCCCGAGCGGATGATCTACGGGCCGATCGACGCCGGCGCCCTGGGCAAGTACCGGTTCATGGAGCGGATCGGGTTCATCGGCATCGATCCTTCCTCTCGCGCAGGCGCCGCCCGGTTTCTCCGCACCGTCCGGGCGGCGGGCCGACGGAGCGACGTGATCTACTGGATCACCGCGCAGGGGGAGTTCACCGACCCGCGGGTGCGGCCGGTCGGGCTGCGGCCCGGCGTGGGGCATGCGGCGGCGGCCGCCGCCGGCGGGTCGATCGTCCCGGTGGCCGTCGAGTATCCGTTTTGGAACGAGCGCTGCCCGGAGGCGGCCATCGCCTTCGGCGACCCGCTCCGACTCGGCGGAGCCGAGCAGTCGGCCGACGACTGGACGGCGCGGCTCGGCCGCGGCCTCGAGGCCGCGCAGGACCGGCTCGCGGCGGCCGTGCTCTCCCGCGACCCGGCGCGGTTCACCACGCTGCTCGCCGGCAGCGTCGGCGTCGATCCGATCTACGACGCGGTGCGGCGGACGCGGGCGCTGCTCCGGGGCGAACGGTTCGACGCCTCGCATGGCGGCGAAGGGGCGCGGCGATGAGCCCGCTGGCGATCGGCGGCCTCGCCGTCGCGGGGCTGGTGCTGGCCGCCCTGCCCGCGCTTCTGACGCTCGCGAACCTGCGGGTGTTTCGCCCGGCGCCGCCGGTCGATCCCGAGGCCGCGCCGCCGCGGGTTTCGGTGCTCGTGCCCGCCCGGAACGAGGCCCGGGCGATCGGGCGGCTCTGCCACGACGTGCTCGCCAGCACGGGCGTCGACCTCGAGCTGGTCGTGCTCGACGACGGGAGCACCGACGGCACCTCCGAGATCGTCGCCGGGATCGCCGCCCGGGATCCGCGGGTCCGGCCGATGCGCGGGGTCCCGCTGCCCGCCGGGTGGTGCGGCAAGCAGCACGCCTGCTGGCAGCTCGCCGGGGCGGCGCGGCACGACACGTGGGTGTTTCTCGACGTCGACGTGGCGCCCGCGCCGGACGCGATCGCCCGGGCGGTGGCGTTTCTCGACGCGTCGGGCGCGGCGCTCGTGAGCGGATTCCCGCGGCAGCGGACGGCGTGTTTCCTCGACTGGCTGCTCCTGCCGCTGATCCACTTCATCCTGCTGGGGTTCCTGCCGATCGCCCGCAGCCGGATGGACGGCTCCCCGGGCCTCGCCGCGGGCTGCGGCCAGCTGTTCGTGACGCGGCGCGCGGACTACGCCAGGGCAGGGGGGCACGAGGCGATCCGCGCCTCGCTGCACGACGGCGTCAAGCTGCCGCGGGCCTATCGCCGCGCGGGCCTCGTGACCGACATCTTCGATGCCACCGGCCTCGCGTCGTGCCGGATGTACGAGCGGAACGCCGACGTCTGGCGGGGGCTCTCGAAGAACGCCACCGAGGGCATCGCGGCCCCCGCGACGATCGTCCCCTTCACGCTCCTGCTCGCGGGCGGCCAGGTCCTCCCCTTCGTGCTCGCGGCCGGCGGACTCGCGACCGGCTGGCGGGGCTGGCCGCGGTGGGCGATCCCGGTGACTCTCGCGGCGGTGGCCCTCGCCTGGCTGCCGCGGCTCCTCGAGGCCGGCCGGTTCCGCCAGAGTGTCGGCAGCGGCCTCCTGCAGCCGTTCGGCGTGGTGGTGTTCCTCGCGATCCAGTGGGCCGCCTTCGTGCGGAAGCTGCTCGGCCTCAAGACGACCTGGCGCGGCCGCCCGCTGGCGCCGCAGTGAAGGCGGGCGGTCGCGTCAGCCGCGGCAGGCCAGACGGCGGGCCGTCGTGACCCTCTCGACGGCCTCCTCGACCGTCGCCGCCAGCGCCGTGAGATGCCCCATCTTGCGGCCCGGACGGGCCTCGCGCTTCCCGTAGAGGTGCAGCCTCACGCCCGGCACGCCCAGGGCCGCCGCCCAGTCGGGATCCCCCGCGGTCCAGCAGTCGCCGAGCAGGTTGGCCATCGCCGCCGGCGACCGCAGCCGCGTCGAGCCGAGCGGCAGGCCGCACACGGCCCGGACCTGCTGCTCGAACTGGCTCGTCTCGCAGGCCTCGATCGTGAGGTGGCCGGAGTTGTGGGTGCGGGGCGCGATCTCGTTGACGAGCACCCGGCCGTCCCGCGAGACGAAGAACTCGACGCACGCCACTCCCACCACGCCGAGGGTCTCGAGGATCCTCGTGGCCACGGTGGTCGCCTCCGCCAGCACGCCGTCGGGCAGCCGCGCCGGCACGCTCGACACGTCGAGGATGTGGTGGGCGTGGTCGTTTCGCTTCGGCGGAAAGGCCGCCACCGTGCCGTCGACGCCCCGGGCCGCCACCACCGAGATCTCGCAGTCGAAGTCGACGAATCCCTCGAGCACCAGCCGCCGCGACCCGTCAGGGCCGGCCCCGCACCGCGCCCAGGCGGCGTCGACGTCGCCGGCGGCGAGGAGTTTCACCTGGCCCTTGCCGTCGTAGCCGAACGCCGCCGTCTTGAGCACGGCCGGCAGCCCGATCTCTGCCACGGCCTGCTTCAGGCCCGCGTGCGCGTCCACGATCCGGAAGGGGGCGCAGGCGAATCCGTGCGCCGACAGAAAGGCCTTCTCGCGGGCCCGGTCCTGCGTGGTATGGAGCACCTCGGGGTCGGGCCGCACCGGCACGGCGGCCGCCAGCGCCCGGCCGGCCTCGACGGGCACATTCTCGAACTCGAACGTCACGGCGTCGCAGTCCGCCGCCACGCGGGCCAGCAGGGCCGCATCCGTGAACGAGCCGACGTGCAGCCGGTCGCAGTGGATGGCCGCCGGGCAGTCCGCCACGTCGGAGATCGCCTCCACCCGGTAGCCCATCCGCTTCGCGGCGGCTGCAAACATCGAGCCGAGCTGGCCGCCGCCGAGGATGCCGAGCGTGCCGCCGGGGAGGATCGGGCCGGTGTGCCCGCGAGCCGCCACGGTCACCGCTCCGGCCGGGCCGCCGCGGCCCCGTCGAGCGACTCACCGAGGACGCGCTCCGTCTGGGCGCTGCGGTACGCGATGAGCTTCTCGCGCAGGGCCGGATCACCGACCGCGAGGATCGAGACGGCCAGCAGCGCCGCGTTCGCCGCCCCCGCCGGACCGATCGCCAGCGTGCCCACCGGCACGCCGGCGGGCATCTGCACGATGGAGAGCAGCGAGTCGACGCCCCGGAGCATCGACGATTCCACCGGCACCCCGAGGACCGGCAGGTGCGTCTGGGCGGCGAGCATGCCGGGCAGATGGGCGGCGCCACCGGCTCCCGCGATGATCACCTTGAGTCCCCGCCCCGCGGCGTCGCGGGCGTAGGCGGCGAGCTTCGCGGGCGTCCGGTGCGCCGACACGATCTCCGCCTCGTAGGGAATGCCGAACTCGCGGAGGATCGCGGCGGCCCGCTCGAGCGTCGGCCAATCGGAGCGGCTGCCCATCGCGAGGCCGACGACGGGGGAGATGGAGGGGGGCACGGTCGGGCTCCTGCGGGCTCCTGGCGGCGGTCCGCGCGGCGTCATCTTGCTCGTCTCGCCGCGGCGTTGCAAGGTAACGAGCATGGTTCGTCCGCTCCCCCCGATTCTCCGCGCCGTCTGGCCCGCCGGCGCGGTCGATCCTCCCCCCGACGCCCAGGCGGCGATCGACCGCGCCGTGGAGGTGCTGGGCCGCGGCGGGCTGGTGGCGATTCCGACGGAGACGGTCTACGGGCTCGCGGCCGACGCCCTCGACGCCGAGGCGGTGGCCGGCATCTTTCGCGCCAAGGGCCGGCCGGCGACGAACCCGATCATCGTGCACGTCGCCGACGTCGCCATGGCACGCGAACTCGCCGCCGCCTGGCCGCCGGCAGCCGCGGCGATCGCCGCGCGGTTCTGGCCCGGCCCCGTGACGGTGGTCGTGCCCCGCGGCCCGCGGATCCCCGACATCGTCACGGCGGGAGGCCCGACCGTGGCGCTCCGCTGCCCCGACCACCGCCTCGCACGCCGGCTGATCGCCGCCGCGGGCGTGCCGCTGGCCGCACCGAGCGCCAACCGCTCCGAGGCGGTGTCGCCGACCACGCCGCACCACGTGCTCGAGAGCCTCGGCAACCGGATCGACCTGATCCTCGACGGCGGCCCGTGTCGCGCCGGAATCGAGTCGACGGTCATCGACTGCACCGTCTCGCCCCCGCGGATCCTCCGCCCCGGCCCGCTCTCCCAGGCCGCCATCGAAGCGGCGGTCGGCGAGTCCGTCGCCCGGCCCGAGGCCGCAGGCTCGGCCGGTCCCGCTCGCTCGCCGGGCCAGCAGCCCCGCCACTACGCACCCCGCACGCCGCTCGACCTCCGCGGCGACGCGGCGGCCCACGTCGCCGCCCTGCTCGAGTCGGGCAAGCGTGTCGGCTGGCTGACGTCACGGACCGACGACTCGGAGGTGCGGCGGCTGGCCGCCTCCCGGAGTCTCGTGATCGTGCCGATGCCGGCCGGATCCGCGGAGTTTGCCAGCCGCCTCTACGCCACCCTTCACGCCCTCGATCAGCGGCAGCTCGATCGCATCGTCGTGGACGAGCCTCCCGTCGACGAAGACTGGCGGGCCGTTCGCGATCGCCTCACCCGTGCAGCCGCTTCTCGCTGAGTCCTCCGGAGCGCGGGTTTTCAACCCGCGTAGCACTCCCGCCGACTCCGCATCCAAAAGCCCAACCGCATGAGCGCTGGCGCCGGTCCTCTCGGATCGCGGGTTTTCAACCCGCGTAGCATTCCCGCCGACTCCGCATCGAAAAGCCCAACCGCATGAGCGCTGGCGCCGGGCCTCTCGGAGCGCGGGTTTTCAACCCGCGGCGCACTCCTATCGACTCCGCATCGCACGCCCCAGCCGCATGAGCGCTGGGCGCTGCGCCTCTCGGAGCGCGGGTTTTCAACCCGCGGCGCACTCCTATCGACTCCGCATCGAAAAGCCCAACCGCATGAGCGCTCGGGTTTGAATCCGCCGTGCCCTGGATCAGGCGGCGGCCGGCGCGAGGATCTCTCGCAGCGCCGCCGCGAGTTCCGGGTACTGGAACGTGAATCCCGAGTCGAGGGCCACCTTCGGGATCACCCGCTGGGAGGCGAAGAGCACCTGCGCGAACTCGCCGAACACCAGCCGCAGGCCGAGATACGGAGCCGGCATGAACGCCGGTCGCCGCAGCTGGCGGCCGAGGGCCTTCGTGAACTCCGAGTTGCGGACCGGATGCGGGGCGACCGCGTTCATCGGTCCGCGGATCGAGTCGTGGCCCGCGGCGTGCACGTAGAGCCGCGCCAGGTCGGCGACGTGCACCCACGGCATCCACTGCCGGCCGTTGCCCAGCGGCCCACCCGCGCCGAGCTTGAAGGGCGTCAGCATCTTGGCCAGCGCGCCGCCGCCCGAGCCGAGCACGATTCCAGTCCGCGCCGTGACCACCCGGACGCCAAGTTCCTCGGCGGCGAGCGCCTCCTTCTCCCAGGCGATGCACACGTCGGCCAGAAAGTCGTGGGCCGGAGCCGCCGACTCCGTGAGTTCCTCGTCGCCCCGGTCGCCGTAGTAGCCGACCGCCGACGCGGAGACGAGCACCCGCGGCCGGGCCGACGCCTGGCGGATGCCCTGCACAAGATGCCGCGTGCCGAGCACCCGGCTGTCCCGGATCCGCGCCTTCTGGGCGGCCGACCAGCGCCGCTCGGCCACGGACTCGCCGGCGAGGTGGAACACCGCGTCGACGCCCTCGAAGGCCTCGGCCGGGGGCGGACCCTCGGCGGGATCCCAGCGGACGATCCGCCCTGCGAGATGGCCCACCGCCTGCCGGGCGCGATCGGGATTCCGGGTGACCACCGTGGGGCGATCGAGCATCCGCAGTAGCCGTGGGCCGACCATTCCCGTGCCCCCGGTGACCAGCGCCTTCATGGTGAGCCTCTCCCGCGACGTGTCCCGATGCGGCCGGGCCGGCGAAACCCGAACCACCGCCTAGGACGATCGGCCGCGGGAGTATAGACCAGAGGTCCCTCCCGGCGCCCTCCGCGACCCCCTTCGTGATCCCAGCCTCCCTTCCACCGGCCAGCAGCCTCCGTCGCGACCTGCTCGTGACGACGATCGACGCGCTGGCCTTCAGCGTGATGGTGGGCTGCGGCGAAACCTACTTCTCGGCCTTCGCCCTCGCGCTCGGGCTCGGGCCCGTCGCCGCCGGGATGGTCGCCACGGTGCCGGTGCTGGTGGGGGCGGTCGTCCAGTTGGCCGCGCCGCTGGGCGTGGCGCGGCTGGGGAGCAATCGCGAGTGGGTGATCGTCTGCACGCTCGCGCAGGCCTGCTGCTTCCTGCCACTCGGATGGTGGGCCATCCGGGGCCACGCCGCACTCTGGGAACTCATCGTGGCCGCGTCGGTCTACTGGGCGGCTGGCATGGCCGGTGCGCCGGCCTGGACGGCGTGGATGGCCGGACTCGTGCCGAATGCGATCCGCACGCCGTACTTCGCGCAGCGGAATCGGCTGGGGCAGCTCGGCGTCTTTCTCGGCTTCGGCGTCAGCGGCCTGATGCTGCAGTGGGGCGAGGCCCGTGGCGCCGTCCTGCCGACCTTCGCCGCGATGTTCGCGGCGGCCGCGGTCGCGCGGCTGACGTCGACGGCCTGCCTCTGGGCCTGCCGTGAGCCGCGTCGCCCCGCGACCATCACCGTCCCGGCTGCGGAGCGGCCGTCGCTCCCGCGGCGGATCACCGCGGCCATGAGAGCGATGGCCGGCCGCCGGTCCGGTGCCCTGGTGGCGTACCTCTGCTGCTTCGTGTTCGGCGCGCAGATCGCGGCTCCCTACTTCATCCCCTACATGCTTCGCGAACTCGGGTTCTCGTACCACGCCTTCATGCTCGTCTACGGGACGAGCTTTCTCGCGAAGGCCCTCCTCCTGCCCGCGATCGGCAGGCTCGCCTCCCGGATCGGGCCGCTCAAGCTCCTCTGGGGAGCGAGCTTCGCCATCGTTCCGCTGGCCGCCCTCTGGCTGCCCTCGGCGCACGTGGCGTATCTCTGCGGCGTGCAGGTCATCGCCGGCGCCTGCTGGGCCGCCCACGAACTGGGCGTCACGCTCGCCTTCTTCCAGGACGTCGACGAGGGCGAGCGGACCGGCGTGGTCACCGTCTACAACCTCGGCGTCGCCGTGGCCACGGTCGCGGGTGCGGCCTGCGGCGGCATGCTGCTCCGCTGGCTCGATGAAGGATGGCAGGCGTACGCGACGGTGTTCAGCCTGTCGTGCCTGGCGCGGCTGGTGATGATCCCCATCCTGCGGATCGCCATGCGACGCGGCGCGGTCGTGGAGTCGTGACGCCGGGGCGGCCCTCCGCCGACTTCCAGCCCCGGGACGACGTCGGATTTCAGCCCGGGGTGGGCCGCGACCTAACTCGCGGGGAGGCGGGCCTCGTGGCCGAGGCTGTCGAGGAAGTTCTTCGCCCGGCCGAAGTCGCCCGCGGGATAGTCGCTCACCCGCTTGGTCAGGGCGTCGATGAACTGCGAGACCGTCTGCTGGATCGCCTGGTAGTCGGAGTAGGGGATGCTGCCCCCGGAGGCGGCGCGGGTGGCGAACAGTTTGTCGAGCCGCTCCCGGTACGGCTTGAAGGCGTCGTCGGTGAGGATCATCGGGTATTCGATGTGGCCGGTCGCCGGGTCGAGCTGGGTCGAGCCGAGCCGCGGCGGCATCTTCATCGCCGCCATGCGGATCGCCTGCTCCTGAGTGACCGGCGGCCCGGCCTCCTCCGCCCGCTTCTCCTTGTTGACCTTCCGCATCTCGAAGTAGGTCTCGGTCCAGCGCAGGCGGTTCTGGATGTCGAGCGTCCGGGCCTCCTCCCAGTTCTTCGCCGCCTCGGAGTTCTGCAGGTTCTGATAGCCCTGGGCCCGCATCATCTCCGACATCCCATAGTCGGCGCCCTGCTGGGCCGTGGATGCGTAGCCCCCGCGGTTGAAGCCGAATCCGCCGAACTGGGCCCGGGCCGACGTGGCCACCACGCCGCCGACGGCGGCGAGCAGGGCGAGAAGATGTCGAGCGGAGAACCGCATGCTGTTCCTCTCCGTGAGTCGTTGCCGGTCCGCCACGCTGCGACGCAGGAAAAACCAGCGGTGGCGTAAAACCGGCGGCAAGTATACTCCGAGGGCTTTTCTCCGGCGACGGAGAATCGCGCGGCGGGTTCCGGTTTGGAAGCCGCGGGCCGCCGCCACACCGACTCGTACCGGGGAGCCAGAGACCAGCATGATCCGGTTCGCACGTCCGTCGATTCCGGCCGCCGTGGCCGTGCTCGCGATCGCCGCGCTGCTCGGTGCCGGGTGCGCCGAGCCCCCGCCGCCGGCACCGCAGAAGCCGGCTGCTCAGGTCCAGCCGGCAGCCCCGGTGGCGAAGCCCGCGGCCGCCGTCGCGTCAGCCCCGGCCTCCGTCGCTCCGGCACCGGCGGCCGACGCGATCGGTGAACTCGTCAAGCGTTTGGCCGCGGCGAGCGGCGGCGACGAGCGGGTCGCCGTGATCGACGAGATCGGAAGCATCGGCCAAAACGCCCTCCCCGCGCTCGACGGCCTGATGGCCGCCTGCCATGACGAGGATCCCCGGGTGCGCTGGCACGCCGTCCGGGCCATCGGCCTGATCGGCGAGGATGCCCGGGCGACGCTGCCTCGCCTGCTGCCCTTCCTCACCGACGCCGATCCGCTCGTCGTCACCCAGGCGGCGGCGGCAATCGCGCGGATCCGGACGGACGACAACCGTCCGGCCGTGCCCGAGGCCGACGCCGCGGCCTATGCGGCGGCGATCGAGCCGCTCGCGAACACCGCCGTGCATCCCGACCCGCGGGCCCGTCGGGCCGCCGTGCGGGCGCTGCGGACGCTGACGCCGTCCGTCGAGACGCTGGCGCCGATCGTGTCGCGGCACCTCGCCGACGCCGACCCGGCCGTCGTGATCGGCGCCGTGCAGACCTTCGCCGACATGGGTGACGATGCCGTTCCCTTCCTGGTCAAGGCGATGAAGGACCCGGCATCGAGGTATTGGGCGGAGGTGGCGCTGGCCGAACTCGGGCCGGACGCGGCCCCGGCGACCGCGGTGCTCACCGAGACCGTGGAGTCGGGCGACGTCGAGCAGCGGCTCCAGGCGATGCTCACCCTGGCGGCGATCGGCGAGGGCGCCGCCGCGGCGGGGCCGGCGATCGCCACGGTGCTCGACTCGGGAGATGCCTCGCTGCAGCTCGCCGCCGCCTTCGCGCTCGGCCGGCTGAAGGCGGCCGGCGCCGACGAGTCGCTGGCCAAGGCCGCTGCGGGGGGCAAACCGTTCCTCGCCTCCGTCGCCGCCTGGGCGCTGGCGCGGATCCATCCGGATGACCCGGCGCTCGTCGAGCAGGCCCTCGGCAGGCTCCGGCAGGGGCTTGCCAGCACCGACCCCGAGGCCCGGCAGGCGGCCGTCACTGGTCTGTCGTCGCTCGCCGAGGGGATGAACTCCGCGGACCGCGAGGAGCTCGCGGGGAGTCTCGTGCCCCTGCTGGCCGACCCCGATCGCGACGTGGGCCGCGCCGCCGGCGCCGCACTGATCCGGATCGGTGGCGATGCCGTCGCCGCGCTGCGGGCGAAGGTCGCCGATCCGGCCGTGCGACTGCAGATCATGGAGGTCGTGTCGGCCCTCGGGCCTGCGGCCAAGCCGGTGGCCGGCGACCTGGTCGCAGCGCTGGGAGAGACGAGCGACGAGGTTCGCGGTGAGGCGGCTTTCGCGCTCGCGGCGATCGGCGCAGGGGCGGCAGACGGAGTGCCCGGGCTGTCGGCCATCCTCGCCGACGACGCCGCCGCGGCGGGCTTGCGGTACGCCGCCGCCTACGCCCTCGGCCGGATCGGGCCGGCCGCCGCCGCCGCCGAGCCTGCCCTGCGGAAGCTCTCCGAATCCGACGACGAGATGATGGCGACCGTCGCGGTCTGGGCGGCCCTCCAGGTGAAGCCCGGCGATGCGTCGCTGTTCGAGACGGCCATTCCCCGGCTCCGCCGCGCGCTGCGGGCCGACCGGGAACTGGCCCGCCTCGAGGCCGCGGTCGCCCTCGGCGACATCGGCCCGGCCGCGGCCTCCGCGATCCCGATCCTCGAGTTGGTGTCGGAAGACGACCCCGTGAAGCGGGTGCGGGATGCCGCCGCCGAGGCACTCGGCAAGATCAAGGCCAAGTGATACGGGTCAGGCTTGATTCGCGGGTCGGCCCCCATCGCTCACGCGATCGGGGCTTCCGGAGGAGGCGGCTCGACGAGTTGGGGTTCTTCGGAAGCGGAACCGCGTCAGCGGTACGGCTGAGTCCCGCGCCGGCCTTGGCTGCGGCCCCCATCGCTCACGCGATTGGGGCTTCCGGAGGAGGCCGGTCGACGAGTTGGGGTTCTTCGGAAGCGGAACCGCGTCAGCGGTACGGCTGAGTCCCGCGCCGGCCTTGGCTGCGGCCCCCATCGCTCACGCGATCGGGGCTTCCGGAGGAGGCGGCTCGACGAGTTGGGGCGGCCCGGCGTCAGCCGGCCCGCTGCAGGACCGACCGCGAGGCGAGGTCGTCGATCTTCTCGCGTGACACCGTCGTCCACGCCGTGCCCGACTCCACGAACACGGTGGACTGCGGCCGCGTGACCCGCTGGAGGAAGAACCAGCACCGGGGGAGATGCCGCTGGTCGTTGTCCGCGGAGATGACGACGAGGTCGAACACGCCGAGGTGGTTGCACGTGCGGGCCAGCGCGGAGTCGACGTTGCCCGGCACGAGCTGCACCTTGGCCCGGTCGTGCAGGCGGCGATGCGCTTCCTTCAACGAGACGCCCGGAGGGTCTTGGAGGGTGCGGCTCTCGAACCGGTCGATGCCGACGTAGGCGACCTCGGCCACACCGGCGGCTGCCGCCTCGAGGAGCCGCTCCGTGCGGGCGAGCATGCCGAGCCCGAGTTCCAGGATCCGGCCCGGCCGCGAGGCGAGCACGTGGCGGTAGAGGATTCGCTCGGCGGCCGGCTTCGAGAGCCGCGTGAGCCACAGCGAACGCAGCATTCCCAGCCGAGGCATCGAAACCCTCCCCGCGGCCCGGACCCGCCGAGCCGTCGAACGTCGCGAGGGCCGCGCCGCCCCCGCTGGGAGGATCGGCGTCGACCCGCGGGCGGCTGGAAGGCCGCCCCGCCGTCCCTCACACCTTGCGGAACCGCCACGCGAGTGAAAACCGGAGCGGCCGTGCCGGCGTGCGGGCGTTTGCTAAAGTATGGGCTTTCACGCTGTTTCTCCCGCCCGCCGGTGTCCCGCCATGCCATCCCCACCCCGCACGCTGCTCGACAAGATCTGGGACGACCACGTCGTCTGCTCCCCCGCGGGCGAACTGCCGCTGCTCTACATCGACCGGCACCTCGTGCACGAGGTCACCAGTCCCCAGGCCTTCGAGGGGCTGCGGCTCGCCGGCCGGCGGGTGCGGCGGCCCGAGGCGACCTTCGCGACACCCGACCACAACGTGCCCACCTCCGATCGTCGGCTGCCGATCGCCGACCCGGTGTCCAAGCAGCAGATCGACACGCTGCGGGCCAACTGCCGCGAGTTCGGCGTGCGGCTGTTCGACCTGGGCGACGCGGACCAGGGCATCGTGCACGTGATCGGTCCGGAACTCGGCATCACGCAGCCGGGCATGACGATCGTCTGCGGCGACAGCCACACCGCGACCCACGGGGCGCTGGGGGCGCTGGCGTTCGGGATCGGCACCAGCGAGGTCGAGCACGTCCTCGCCACCCAGACGCTCCGCCAGGGGAAGCCCAAATCGCTCGAGGTCCGCGTCGACGGCCGCCTGCCTGCGGGCGTGACCGCGAAGGACGTCGTGCTCTACCTGATCGGGCGGCTGTCCACCGAAGGGGGCGTGGGCCACGTCATCGAATACACCGGCGCGTGCATCCGCGGCCTCGGCATGGAGCAGCGGATGACCGTCTGCAACATGTCGATCGAGGCGGGCGCGCGGGCCGGCATGATCGCCCCGGACGCGGTCACCTTCGACTACCTCCGCGGCCGCGACTTCGCCCCCAAGGACTTCGACGCCGCGGTGGCCCGCTGGGAAAAGTTGCCCAGCGACCCGGGCGCCGTCTACGACCGGGTCGAGATCTTCAAGGCCGCCGACGTCGTGCCGCAGGTGACCTGGGGCACGAATCCCGCCCAGGTGACGGGCGTGACGGCCACGGTGCCCGATCCCGGCGGCTTCGCCGATCCCAACGACCGCTCGAGCGCGGAGCGGGCGCTGGAATACATGGGGCTCGCCGGAGGCACGCGGATCGTCGACATCCCGCTCGACCGGGTGTTCATCGGCTCCTGCACGAACAGCCGGATCGAGGACCTCCGGGCGGCGGCGAGCGTGGTCCGCGGCTACCGCGTGGCCTCGTCCGTGCGGGCGATGGTGGTTCCCGGCAGCGGCCGGGTGAAGCGGCAGGCCGAGGCCGAGGGGCTGGACCGGGTGTTTCGCGAGGCGGGCTTCGACTGGCGGGAGGCCGGCTGCAGCATGTGCCTCGGCATGAATCCCGACACGCTCGCGCCCAAGGAACGCTGCGCCTCGACGAGCAACCGCAACTTCGAGGGGCGGCAGGGGAAGGGGGGACGCACGCACCTCGTCTCGCCGGCGATGGCGGCGGCGGCCGCGGTGACCGGGCACTTCGTCGACGTCCGCGACTGGAACTACAAGTAGGAGCCGCCCGCATGCAGGCCTTCACCACGCACACCGGCGTCGTCGCCGCGCTCGATCGCGCCAACGTCGACACTGACCAGATCATCCCCAAGCAGTTCCTCAAGCGGATCGAGCGGACGGGCTTCGGGCAGTTCCTGTTCTTCGACTGGCGGTTCCTGCCCGAGGGCGGCCCGAACCCCGACTTCGAGCTCAACAAGCCGGCGGCAGCCGGGGCGAGCGTGCTCCTGGCCCGACGAAACTTCGGCTGCGGCTCGAGCCGCGAGCACGCCCCGTGGGCCCTTGCCGACTCCGGCTTTCGGGCCGTCGTCGCCCCCACCTTCGCGGACATCTTCTTCAACAACTGCTTCCAGAACGGCATGGTGCCGATCCGGCTCGCCGAATCCGACGTCGAGGAGCTCTTCCGGCGGGCCACCGCCGCCGCGGCGGCGGGAGGGCAGTATCGGCTGACGGTCGACCTGCAGGCCTGCACCGTGGCCGACGACGCCGGCTTTTCCCGGTCGTTCACCGTGGATCCGTTCCGCCGGCAGTGCCTGCTCGAGGGGCTCGACGACATCGGGCTCTCCCTGCGGCACACCGCCGCCATCTCCGCCTGGGAAGCGGCCCACGGCCTGCCCGCCCTGAAGGGGTGATGCGATGCGGCGGTCTCTGCTGATCACCGCGTGGCCGCTGGCAGCCGCGGTGATCGCCCTGGCGGGACCAGGGAAAGTGCCTGCGGCCGACTCGGCGACGGCGACGCTTGCCGTCACCGGCACGCTCGCGGCGGACCTGCCCGTTGCCGGTCTGGCGATCTCCGCCAACGGCCAGACGGTCTACGCCATCGACGGCACACGGGGCGCGATCGTCGCGATCGACGTGGATCATCCGGAGCGGCGTCGCGACGTCGTGGCCGCCCCCGGTGACGATGAGCCGCGGCCGGTGGCCGTGGGTGCGGTGCCGGGCGGCCTCGTGGTCGCGGTCTGTCGGTCCGGCGGCTCCTGGGAGGTGCGCACCTACCGCCCCGGCCCCGCCGCCCCGGCCACCGGACCACTGCAGCGGCTGCCGCTCGGCGCGGCCGCCGGCGACCCAGGGCGGGTCGCCGTCGTGGCCAGCACCGCCCGCAGCTGGCTGGCGATCACGGGGCTGCCGCCGCCGCTGCCGCGGGTGCTGCGGGCCGTCGTGGCCGGGCTGAGCATTCGCTTTCTCCCCGACGACGCCCCGGGCCAGGCCGGCCCCCCGGCCGGAGCCGCCACCGTCAGCCCCGACGACGCCCTGGTCGTGTTCGCAGCGAACGGCAACGGCCCGGCCGCGGTCTCGTTCCAGGACTCCGCCGGCCGCACGCTGCTCGAGCTCGATGCGGGGGTGGCTCAGGTCAGGGCCGCCGCGTTCAGCCGTCGCGACGGCCGCCTGTGGGTGCTCGCGGGGCCCGCCAGCGGCCAGGCCGCCGGGCTCTGGCGGCTCGACGCCGTGATGCAGGACGGCCGGCAGGAAGCGCAGCCGGTAAGGGTGGCGGCGTTCACCGACCCGGTGGCCATCGTGGGGGCGTCCGACGCCACGCTGGTCGTGGCGGCCGGCAATCCGGTGCGCCTGGTGACGATCGACGTCGGACAGCAGGAGGATCCATGACCACTTCGAGGCGCGAAAAGATCGAGTCCCTGCTGAAGGACGAGCCGCAGGACGTGTTCCTCCGCTACAGCCTCGCGCTCGAGCTCGAGGGGTGCGGCGAGTGGGAGGCGGGGCTCGAGATCCTCGAGCAGCTCGCTCGGGAGAACCCGCCGTACGTGCCCGCCTTCCACATGGCCGGGCAGCACCTCGTGAAGCACGGCCGCGTCGCCGACGCCCGGCGGGCTCTCCGCGAAGGGATCGAGGCGGCCCGCGCGGCCGGCGAATCGCATGCGGCGGCCGAAATGGCGGAGTTGCTCACGAGCCTCGGCTCGGCCGGCGAGGACTGATCCGCGGCGACTCGCCGGATTTTTCGACCCCGGAGCGCGGGCGTGCAACCCGCGGCGGCCTGCCGCCGCTACGTGACGGCAGGCATCGGTTCCGCGGCTTCGGCGCCGCGGGTGATCGTGAAGCCGAGGTCTTCGATCATCCGGTAGTCGGCCTCCGGCAACTGCCCCTTCGTGGTCAGGTAGTCGCCCACGAAGATCGAGTTCGCCGCGTACAGGCCCAAGGGCTGCAGGCTGCGGAGGTGGATTTCCCGGCCGCCGGCGATGCGGATCTCCGCCGCCGGATTCACCAGGCGCATCATCGCCAGGCCCCGCAGGCAGTCGCGGGGCGTGAGCCGGGCGACGCCCTCGAGCGGCGTGCCGTCGATCGCGTTGAGGAAGTTGAGCGGGATCGACTCCACGCCGAGGCTGCGGAGCTCGAAGGCCAGGTCGATCAGGTCGTCGTGCCGCTCGCCCATGCCCATGATCCCGCCGCTGCAGAGCTGCAGGCCTGCAGCCCGGCAGGCGGCCAGCGTCGCGACGCGGTCGGCGTAGGTATGGGTGGTGCAGACCTCGCCGTAGTACCGCTCGCTCGTGTTGAGGTTGTGGTTGACCTTGTCGACGCCCGCCGCCGCCAGCTGCCGGGCCTGGTCCGGCGAGAGCAGCCCGAGGCAGGCGCAGACGTTGAGGCCGGACTCCCGCTTGATCCGCGGCGTGACCTCGCACACGAAGTCGATCTCCCGCTGGCTCGGGCCGCGGGCCGAGATCACGATGCAAAACGTCTTCGACTGCCGCTCGGCCGCGAGCCGGGCCGCGTCCATGAGCTTCGGCGCGGAGAGCAGGTTGTAGCGCGGGATCTCGGCCTCGGAGACCTTCGACTGCGAGCAGTAGCCGCAGTCCTCGGGACAGAGCCCGCTCTTGGCGTTCATCAGGAAGAAGAGCTGCACCGTGGCGCCGAAGTGCCGGTGGCGGATCCGGTAGGCCGCGGCCAACACGTCGAGCAGCTCGGCGTCGGGCGACTCGAGGATCGTCCGGGCCTCGTCCCGATCGACGGCTCCGCCGGCGAGCACGCGGTCGGCGAGGGCCTGCCAGCGGCCGGGGGCGACGTCAGGAGAGAGTTCGGCGAGGGACATCGAGTGGTTCCCGATCGAGGCCAGGGGCGGTTGCGGTGCGGCCGATCGGCAGAATGTACGCGATCCGGCCGCGGCGTGCGACGCGGCAACCCGCGGGCCTCGGCCGGCCCCCTCGCCCCCGCGATCGACGCGGGCGGATGCGTCAGTCGCCGAGGCCGAGCGGGATCGGGGCGAGGTTGCGGAGCCCCGTGGCGGTCACCACGTAGTCGTTCTCGATGCGGATTCCGCTTCGCAGCACCGGGTCGTAGAGCGCCGGCTCGACGGCGATCACCTCCCCCTCCGCGAGCACGTCGTCCCACGCGGGGTTGAGGTGCGGCGCCTCGTGCACCGACAGGCCGATGCCGTGACCGAGGTGGCTCGACCAGGAGCCGACGGGGGCCGCGGCGAGCCAGCCCTGAACCTCCGCGTAGATCTCGCGGCAGCGGACCCCCGGTCGCGCCCGCTGCTCCACCAGCGCCAACGCCCCGCAGACCCGTTCGGCGGCGGCGAGCTGTCCGTCGGTGGGCCGCCGATCGACCGCGAGCGTCCGGCAGGTGTCGGCGAAGTAGCCGCGGTACGCCGGACCGAGATCGAGGATGTAGAGTTCGCCCGCCAGGCACCGCCGGGGCCGCGGCGGGCCTCCGCGCACCCCGCAGGCGTAGTCGTTGCCCGTGGCCGAGAGCATCTCGCCGCACTCTGCGACCGCCGCCGCCTGGAGGGCCGAGAACACCGTCAGCTCGTCGACGCCCGGCGCGACGACCTCGCGGGCCCGGGCGTGCATCGCCGCGGCGGCCGCCGCGGCCCGCTCGAGGAGGGCGAGCTCGTCGGCGTCCTTGCGCCGCCGCAGCGCGAGCAGGTCGCCGTCGATGTCGTCGAGCACCGCGTCGCCCAGCCGGCGGGTCACGTGCGGGGGGCAGGCGGAGAACTCGACGCCGACACGGCGGCAGGCGGGCCGCCCCGCGAGCCAGTCGCCGAGCACCGCGGCCGCGGCCTCGCGCTGGTCGTTTCGCAGCGTCGACCGCCACTTGGCCTCGTAGGTGCGGACGTCGTCCGCGGCGGGCCGCTCGGCCGGCTTGTCCGGGCAGACGAGCAGCACCTCGCCCGTGGCCCGCAGGGCCGCCAGAGGAGCGAACCGGTGGTCCCAGCGGTGGCCGGTGAGGTACTGGACGTGCTCGGGGGTCGCCAGCACGACGAGGTCGAGCGACCGCTTCGCCATGCGGGCGGCCACGCGGGCCTGCCGCTCGCGGCAGCGGGCCGGATCGAGGAGCGGTTCGACGCCGTTCATGCACACTCCGGACGGGGGCCGAGAGTGTAGCAGCCGGCACGAACCCCGCCCGTCAGCCGCCCGCGTAGAACATCGCCCGCGAGCTCACGGCCCGCTGCCGGCGGCGGAGCCGCGGCGGCAGGATCATCCGCGAGTCGAGTGCGTCGGCGATCAACTCGGCATCCACGTCGCCGGTCTGGAGCAGCGCGGCCGAGTCGTCGAGGCTGCGTTCGAAGTCGAGCACCTCGGCGATCGGCCAGACGGCCGTGGCCCGAACGGTCAGCGTGTCGCCGTCGACGGTCGTCGCGAGGAGGTGCCGGTTGCCGACCGAGGGAGTGGCGGGGATCGATGACGTGGCGTGCATGACGGAGTCCTCCTGGGTGGGGCGGCTGGGAGCCGTCCCTGGTGTGGTTCCCTGCATACGCCGTGCCGGACGGGGAAGTTCACCGCCGAGGCCCCGCAGGGTTTTCGCGACCGTCCCCGGCAGCCCAGTTTTTCACCTGCCCGCATGGAGACGGACGGTTGGGCAAGCCGCAGGGATTGGTTCGTTGAAAAAACTACGCGCCCCTGCGGCACGGAAGCATCGTCAGGACGCGTCGTCGTCCGGCGGCGTCCGATCGGCCCTGACCGCGTCGCCCCGCCGGATGCGGTCGCGAATCCGCGCGGCCAGTTCGTAGTTCTCAGCCTGCACGGCATCCGCGAGCTGTTCGTCGAGCGTGCGGCCGACCTCGTACCGGCGGCGGACGCTCTCCCGCATCTCCTCGAGCCGCTTCACCAGTTCGTCTTCCGTGTACTGCTCGGCCGCGTCGTAGCGGGCGAAGAGTTCGCGGAACCTGGCCAGCCCGGCGTTGATCTCGCCGATCGCCACCTCCGGGCCGTGCTCCTCCAGGGCCGCGAGGGTCGCCGCCTGCACGCGGTGGAAGAGGACGAACGGACGATACTGCTCGTGCGACAGCATCCACTCCTCGTCGGGGGCGTGTTCCCGGACGAAGTCCATGAAGGCCAGGCTGTGGTCGGCGTCGCGGGCGGCCCGGCGGTAGTCGCGGAGCGAGAGCCAGCAGAGCCGCCGCTGGTAGAACTGCACGAACTCCCGGTCGGCCTCGGTGCACTGCTCGCGGGAGAGGCGAAAACCCTCCCCTTCACGGATCACCTCGCCGACCAGGTAGTCGTAGTAGGTTTCGGCGCCGTTGGGCCGCTGGCCGTCGGGCCGCAGGTCGGTCTCCATCTGCACGACGCCCATGTCGATCCGCATCTGGAGCACTTCGCGGCCGGAACGGGTCTTGACCAGCCGCGCATTGACCTCGCCAGGGCGAAAGTCCCAGGAGCGGAGCAGCGAGTCGATGTCGCGGGGGGAGGGCATGGTGGGTGAATCCTTGCGGCAGCGGAGAGGGCCTGCGTGCCCTCGGCGTCGATTATATCCCGCCGTGCCCGCGCCGGGCCGAACGCGGTGAACCCGGCGGCGCGTCTCGATTCCCGCCGGTGCGTCGGGGGGCCTTTCAATCCTCGGGCCGGCGGCGCAGCCGTTTGGCGGAACTGCGCCGCCGCTTGGCGTCGAGACGGTTGGTGGCCGCGGAGCGCGGCGGGCGCGTCCGCTTGCGGCGTTTCGGTGGCGTCAGGGCGCGGCGGACGGCGTCGGTGAATCGCTGGAGGCACTCGGCGACGTTCTGCGACTGTTCGCGGTGCACCTGGCTGGCGATCACCAGTTCGCCGGCCTCCGTCAGCCAGGCTGTCTCCCGGGCCAGGAGCCTCCGCCGGGCGTCGTCGGGCAGGTGGGGGGAGCCGGCGGCGTCGAACCGCAGCACCGCCTTGCTGCTCGTGCGATTGACGTGCTGGCCGCCGGGACCGCCGGATCGGGCGAACTGCCAGGCGATCGCGTCCGCCGGGATCACCACCTCGCGGTGGCCGTCGGAGATCCGGATGTCGCGGTGCCGGGGCATCGGGCGGCCTCTGGGGATGGCCCACCGCCGGCCGGCCGTGGGCGCGACCCATGCGGAATGATCGACGGAGAATTGTCAAGGGGAATCGGCCGCCGGGGTGCTGGCAGGGGCCCGTCGACGTGCCGACCGCGTCGCACGCGGCCGTGGCGTTGGTGGCGGCGATTGTGCTGGACAGTCGCGGAAGGAGCCTCCCATACTTCCCACCCTCGAGGCGGGTCGTCGCATCGCCGACGGTCGATGCGTGGTTCCCGGAGGCCGGTTGGATGCTCGATGTCGCGGTCAGTCAGATGACCAGTTCCCGCTCGGAGCTGGCGGACGAACTCGCCCTCCTCGGCGGGCTTGGGTTCGGGGCGATCGCCCTGTGGCGGCCCAAGGTGTCGGACACGGGGGCGGCGGCGACCCGGAGGCTGTTGAGTGCCGCCGGAGTCAGGGTGTCGACCCTGCAATGGGTGGGTGGCTTCACGGGGGGTGACGGCCGCTCGTTCGCGGAGAGCATCGACGACGCGTTCGAGGCTCTTTCGACCGCCGAAGAAGTCGGCGCTCCGACGCTGATCGTCCACAGCGGCTGCCGCGGCGGCCACACCAAAAGCCATGCCCAGCGGTTGCTGGTGCAGGCGCTCGAAACCCTCGTCCCCGTCGCCGCGCGGGCCGGGGTGACCCTCGCCGTGAAGCCCGTGCATGCCGGCGCGTGTCCGGGCTTCAGCTTCCTCGCGGATCTGGTGTCGGCCCTCGACCTCGTCGACCAGTTCGACGAGGCGACGGTGCGGCTCGCGCTCGATCTCTGGCACTTCGGCGACGACCCGTCCCTGTCGAGGCTCCTGCCCCGGCTGGCCGCCGCCACGGCGGTCGTCCAGGTCGCGGACCGGGCCGGGCCGCCCGCTCCCGCAGCGGACCGGCTCCCCGCGGGACACGGCCGCCTGCCGCTCGTGGGCATGCTCGAAACGCTCGTCGACCTGGGCTACGAAGGCCCGGTCGAGTTCGACCCGGTGGGCGAGGCCGTCGAGATCCTCGGCTACGAAGGTGCCTGGCAGGAGACGCAGTTGGTGGCGGATGCCTGGTCGGCTCGTTTCGCCGCGCCCGTCGCCCGATCACGATTCGCCATGGCGCGGAGGCGAGATCACTTCCGCGTCGGCGATTCGGGCATCCTCAAATCCCATGCCTCGAGCCATTCCGGCTCCGCGGGCTGAAGACCGAGTTCGTCCCGCAGCCGGACGTCGAAGTCGGGCATGTGGGCGGCTCCGTAGAAGATGGCGATCCGCCGGTGGCCGTTGGCGATCTCGTCCTGGAGCACCCGCATGCAGGCGGCGTTGCGGTCGGTGATCAGGGTCGAGCCCTCCTCCCCGCCGAAGGCGGCCGTGAGCACGTCCATGTCGGTGAACTGCTCCGCCATCAGTCGCCGCAGCCGGGCCTGCCGGTCGGGGCCCGAGCCGAAGAGCATGCCGAACAGGTCGCCGACACTGACGTCGCCGGCCGGCTGCTCGCGTTCCGCGCGGGCCATGCCCTCCCGCATCAGCTTCAGGAACATCGACCACCAGCTCTCGCCGCGGCGCTGCATGGCGGCGTCGAACTCCTTGGGCGAGAGGTCGGCGTGGACGAAGTTGTCGGCCGCGTAGTCGATCCGCTCCAGCTGGAACTCGAGGCCGAGCATGTTCTTGAGGCCCTGCTGCGCCGAGCCGATGGCCCCGGCGGGCTTCCGGCCGGGCTTCGGCACGCGGGCGTTGGGGGGAGCGACCAGCTCGTAGAGAACCACGTCGTAGTCGGCGAACAGGCGGTCGAGGGTCTTGTAATAGGACTCGCCGCCGACGTGAACGGCCGCGACCAGGTCGACCTGGAGCGCGTCCCGGTCCCCGGCCGCGACCGGGCCGGAGTATTCCACGACCGCCGTGTCGAGGGACACGGGCTCGCCGTCGTCGTCGCGGACGAGCCGCAGGAACTCGACCTCACCGGACTCCGGAGCATCGCGCTCCACGACTCCGGCGGGTCGATCACCCCGGGCGCGGTCGGCGGCGGAAGCCGGTATGGCAAGCAGGGCAAGCAGGACGGTGAGGCCGGCGAGGCGAGGCACGAGAACTCTCCCTGGGAGGTGCACGGCCGCGGGGAAATCCCGGACGCCACCGCAGAATACCCCATCCTGCCCCCTCCGCCACGCCCCGGTTCGGCGGCACCGGAGAACCCGGTCGACCGGCAAGGTCTGCCAAGTTTCGTCAACCCGATCGTCCGGCACGACCGATACCAACCGAGAATCCGCATTGGCGGACGACGGCTCCTGCTCCCCGGGACACCCACGCGATGGCTACGACACAGCGATTCAGGCGTCTGGCGGCGACCATTCTGTCCGTGGCAGCGGTCTGCGCCGCGACCGTGACGGTCCACGCGGGACAAAACTGGATGCCCCTCCTGCCGGATCAGGACTTCTATGACTTCCAGCTGTTCGCGCCGCCCGACTTGCAGGATTACGCCATCCGGCAGGATCCCCGGGAGGGCATCTTCTTCACCTACGACCGCACCTACTGGGCGTTCACGCCTCCTCAATCGCAGCCGATCCTCGCCGATGTGCTGATTCCGGTGCAGCCGCTGAGCCCGTACGCGGTGGCCAAGTTGAACAACGACCTGATCAGGTCCGGTAATCCGGCGTCCGGGATGTACATCTTCGGCGCCGATCCCATGCGGCTCGACCTCAACACCAACTGGATGCGGACCGCGATGACCTGGGGCAATCGCTTCGAGGGGGGCTGGATCTACGACGACTTCGGGATGATGTTCACGTACTACGAGACGGGGCTGCAATCACAGGGGTTTCTGACGACCAACTCGTTCGCCGTCAACTCGCCGACGACGACCTTCAACCAGACGGTGTCGACCGGTGCCAGCGGTGGTTTTGGCAATGTGTCGGTGCCCATCATCGTGACCACGATCACCTCCGAGAGCCCGCCTCCCGATCACCTGATCACGCAGAACCTCCAGCAGGTCAACACCACCGAACTCCGCAGTGGTGGGTTCGCGTGGATCGTCCGCCGCAACCTCTCCTCGGCTGGATCGGGAGAGATGCGGAGCCTGCGGTTCTCGTTCGGGCCGAAGTGGCTGCAGGTCGCCGACCGCTACAGCATCAACTACTCGAGCTTCGAGCAGGGGTTTCCCGTCGGGGCGACCGCTTCCAACGCCACGGGCGTGACCACCAACACGGCGGCGACCGGAGGGGGGGCCACGGTCACCACGCAGACCGGCCAACTGGGCGGCACGGGGTCGCCGCTGCAGAACGGTGGCTGGGACACGTCCTCGTACAACAACATCGTGGGCCCCGAGATCGGACTCAACTACGTGTTGGAGCGGGGCCGCTGGTCGATCGAGACGGACCTGCGGTTCGTGGCGGGCATGAACTGGCAGAACACGCTCTACCGAGGCTCCAACTTCCCTGCCGCCCTGGGGGCGGACTACTTCCGGTCGACCTACACGTTCGCCAATACGATCACGCAGCCGCCGACCGCGAGTTCGACGGTGGCCTCGCCCCCCTTGTTCGTCCAGATTTACGGCGTGGGGCAGACGAACGCGACGAACGCCGCGGAGCACGAGTTCGTCTTCGCACCACTGGGAGAATGGCGGCTGCGGGGCCGGTATCGCGTGAGCAAGGCCGTCTCGCTGAACGTGGGGTACACGGGCATGTGGCTGGGCGGGATCACGCGGGCGAGCACCAACACGGCGTTTCGCTCCGATCCGAAGCCCGTTCTTCAGGCGACGCAGAAAGGGCCTCCGATCCAGTCGCCGATCTACGACGCCCAGGGGAACCTCACTGGCTACGAGTCCATCCCGTCGTGGACACCACCGCCCGTGGACAGGCCGAGTAACGACCCGAACAGCAACAACCAACTCCGGGTCTACAACAGCATCGGTCCCCGGGCGGGCAACGACGTCGGCTACCTGTTCGTCAACGGCGTCGACTTCGGCATCGAGGTCAACTACTGACGCGCCCGCACGTGCCGTACCGCTGACGCGGTTGCGATTCCGTCGGGCGTCGGCCCGTTGACGACTTCCTCCGGGAGCCCCGATCGCGTGAGCGATGGGGGCCGCAGCGGAGTCGGGTCCCGCCGCTCACCAGCCCGCCGCGATCCAGTCGCCGGTCGCGCCGCGGATCCCGGCGAGCTTGCCGAGCCGCTCCACGAGCGGCTGCCAGAGAGGGCTCGGTTCGACCGGCTCCACCGCCTGCGGCAGCGGCACCGGCAGGCCGGCCTCGTCGACCTGCACGAAGCCCAGCAGCCCGTCCATCCAGGGAAGCGTGCCGCCGGGCGTCGGCATGCCGACGACGCCGACCACGAGATACGCCCGCCGCACCTGCAGGACGCCGCAGCGGATCTCCACGAGCGTCCCCACGGGCACGCTGCGGCGGCACTCGAGCGACAGCACCCGCCGCAGCATCAGGTTCGCGGCCGACCCTGCCGCGCGACTGCCGGTGGCGTAGGCGGCCTCGAGCGCGTAACGGAGCAGGCTGCCGGCGTAGAGGGTGCCGTGATGGTTGGCGTCGGCGGGCAGGACGAGCCGGTGGCTCGTGGTTTCGGTGGCGGGCATCAAGGCACTTTTACAGGGAGAGTCGTCGATCCTCCACCCCGCCCCGCCGCGCCGCCCTCAGGCCGTAGCGCGGGTTTTCAACCCGCGGCTTCCTGTCCGCTCTGGTTGCGTGGCATGGGGCTGCTGGTGGGCTTGGGGCTGCCCATGCCCCGTCGCCGGACGCTCGCTGCGCCCATCCTGGGCTCCGCTCACTCGATCCCGGCTGCGCTCCGGCACGGGCACCGAGCCGGCGCAGGCGGCTTGGTCGGCTCCGCTGGCCGCCAACGCCGGCTCCCGGGGCACGGACAGCCCCGCGCTGCGTTCGTGCCGTAGCGCGGGTTTTCAACCCGCGGCTCCCCGCCCGCTCCGGTTGCGTGGCATGGGGCTGCTGGTGGGCTTGGGGCTGCCCATGCCCCGTC
>VGYR01000013.1 GCA_016872925.1 Planctomycetota bacterium | reverse complement strand
CCAAGCGGGCCCGGCGCCGAGGAACGCGGAAGTAGCCCCGGATCGGCTCCGCTACGGCGTCACGCCGGCGGCCAGGGGTGGTTGTGCTGTGCGCACACGCATGCGCAGCAGATGCCGCTCCTCCTTGGCCTCGAGCAGCAGCGTGACGAGTTCCGTGACCCGGAAGAACCGGACCTTGCGCCCCTGGGAGCAGGCGGCCATCCCGAAGGCCGTTGCCAGATGCGTCTTCCCCGTGCCTGATGGGCCGAAGGATGTTCTCGCGGCGGTCGAGATACTGCCCGAGTGCTTCGCCTTGCTCCGCAGGAGATCGGGGCTGTCGCCCCGATCTTCCCCGCCCAGAGACCTGCACGGTTGTGCGCCGCCATTTTGGACCGCCGCGACACGGTCCCCGCGCCGCCGTTTTCGACCGCCGTCATCCAGCGTTACCGCTCCAAGAACGCCAACCTGCGAACCCAGCTGCTCCGGATACTCTCGAAGGCGTCGGTGCCTTCGTGGCCGAGGCTATTCCACAACCTCCGGGCGTCGCGGGAAACGGAGCTCGCCAATGCGTTCCCCATCCACGTGGTCTGCGAGTGGATCGGCAACAGCGAGGAAGTCGCCCGGAAGCACTACCTGCAAGTGACCGAGGAACACTTCCAAAAAGCGACGTCAAATCCGACGTCGCACATGCACGCAGACGGCAGCAAACGGCAGCAGACGGAAAAAGAAACAGCCGCACCGCCCGCGTTTGCGGACTGTACGGCTGTTCATATACCCCCACGGGGAGTCGAGCAACCAGCGGATTCTGGCCGCGAGACGCGAAATCCGCCAGCACCCGGCACAGAATCCGGCACACCGGCGGCGGACCGGCTCATTGAGCTTTTGGCCATTTTGCCGTCGCTGCCGCCTTACTCAATCGCCGTCCTCGCGGCTCTCGCTCGACGCCTCGCCGCCGGTCAATCCGAGAGGAGCCCCGACGCGCCGACTTCCTAACCGAACGAACGCGCCCTCGAATCGATTTTTACGGCGAATTCCACCACAGGCTCGGGCTGGCAATCCCCCATTCGAATATGAACAACCACTCTGCCGTGGACGAACACCAGATCAGTGTTCTCTGTCGGAGGCAGCTTTAGCTGCGGCGGCATTTCCATGTGCATGTACGAAAACCGAGCTGCATCTCCGAGTCGCGCCACAATGCCCACATTCTTGCCGAATGTAGAACGCACCTCGTCGTAACACCGCCTTGCATCCCCAGGATTTTCAAACACGAGCCCCGTCACACCGCCCTTCCGACTGCCGTTGAACAGGAGTGGATAACTGCCTTGCATTTTGGCGTTCTTTATCTTCTCGAACATTTGGGGCGCAGACGCCTCGAACGGCCCCACGCTCCACTCAGTTGGAAGATCATCTTGCTGGAACAACAACGCCTCAAGCGATGACTCGACGGGCTTGGCACTCGGAGCGACGGCAGCTTCGGAAAACAGTCCCTTCACCCGACTTGCCGAAGCCCACTGGGTGAGATCGCCGCGGCGCACCTGATCCGTTGGCAGCAGCTGGCCTGATCGGGCGGCGTCCCGTAATCCGACAGCATCAAACGGCCCGTACTCCCGCCCGTTCTTTGCGTAAAACCACTGCGATGCAGCCTCCGCCCGGCTCTGCCGCTCCGCGGGAGCGCTCGCCTTCCCCGCTGGAACTGACTGCACCGTCATAAATGGCTGGAAATCTGCCACGGGAAGGCCTATGCCTGCAGACCGAATCCCTTCAGCTTTAGCTTCGCAGTCATGCGGAAAGCAAAACCACCGCCTCTTTCTGGCGTACCAACAGTAGATCTTGCACAACTCTTCGAACGTGAACACATCGCCGGGACTACCCGTGGCGGCGCGAGGTGTTACCGGCGTGGCATCCTCGACCCATGAAATGCGGTTCTCTTCCTGGCTCGAATAGCCACTGGCGCAAAGCGCCGCAAACTCTACCGGTAGGTAAATCCTGCCATTGGGATGCGGGGACGATTTTCCTTGAGTGATGCAGCCCAGAACTTCCAGCGACTGCCCACCGCGCGAGAGCTGCTCCATGCTGTCGCGAAAATGCCTCGCTTGATCCTTCGGAAGAAAGCCGACGTGATAACCGTTCCCACCAGAAACGGCGTACACGGCTACTGCTAGCGGATCAAAAGAGTTGTTGTTATCCGGAACAAGCCAGAAGCGGGGAGGCAGAAAGCTGACCTCCTCTTCAATGGCTCTCACAGCTGCTTCAACACTGTCCAGCCTGTATTGCTCTCCTACGACCGTGAACATTTCGACGGCCTCGACGATGGATGAATCTTCCGAGTCTGGAATCTCGGTCATCCATCGGACGCTTGTAAGCGAAAGATCGGGGCGAGGAATCTCGTCGATTGCAACCCCGCCAGGCACAGAAGGCATCGGCTCGCTCCTCCAAGCATCAAGAAACGCTGATCTCCGGCCAGCACGCACCGTGGCGTCTTACCATGCTTACGGGGGGGTCTGCAACCATCCCCTACGTCGCGCCACAGCGCACGTTCCGCAGTAGTGCGCCGCCGCTTGAATCGCCGATGTCTGCAAAACCGCCGCAACTGCGATGTGAGGCGACTTTTTGCTGACGCCGACGGGCTGCCGCCCTCGCCTAAACTTGGGTCAAGGTTACGCAAATGAGCGCCGACATTGTGAGCCCCGCCAAGCGCCGCCGAATGATGCAGGCCGTGCGCCGCCACGGCACCGACATCGAGATCGCCGTGCGCCGCGCCGTAACCCGCCTGGGCCACCATTCCCGGGCGAACGCAGCTTCCCTCCCCGGCCGCCCCGACCTCTCGAACCAGCGGAAGAAGTGGGCCATTTTCGTCCACGGCTGTTTTTGGCACGGCCACCGGAACTGCCGCAGAACGAAAGGGGGGGAAGCCGGTAGAATCCCGGTCGCAAACAAAACGTTTTGGGAAGAAAAGATTTCGACCAATCGGACCCGCGACGCCAGGAAGGCGCAGGAGTTACGCCGCCTCGGATATCGGGTGTTGACCGTGTGGGAGTGCGACGTGAAGAACGCCGTGCGCCTCGAGAGAAAGCTGACCGCCTTCTTCACGGCCTGCACCGAGTCCGAGCGGAGAGCAAGGACAAAGGACGGCGCTCATGGCAAACTCATCCCTTCACGTCGCCGGCCTGTTCGCCGGGATCGGCGGTCTTGAACTCGGCCTGGCTCGCGCCGGCCACCACACCGAGCTGCTCTGCGAGATTGAGCCCGGAGCCGTTGCGGTTCTCCGGAACAGATTTCCGAAGGTTCCGGTTCACGAAGATGTCACGACGCTGAAACGGCTCCCACGCGCCGTGAACCTCGTCGTCGCCGGCTTTCCTTGCCAGGACCTGTCTCAGGCCGGTCTGACGAAGGGGCTTCGCGGCCAGCAATCGAGCCTCGTCGATCACGTCTTCCGCCTGCTTCGTGCGTCTGACGTACCCTGGGTGGTTCTTGAAAATGTGCCGTTCATGCTTCAGCTCGGCCGCGGAAACGCGATCAGGCATGTGACGAGCGAACTCGAACGCCTCGGTTATCACTGGGCGTATCGCGTTCTCGACACGCGGGCTTTTGGCTTGCCGCAGCGCCGCGAGCGAGTCTTCATCGTGGCGTCCAAGGAGAAGTCGCCCGCCCCACTGCTGCTCGAGGCCAGCCGCCAGCCCCGCGATCCCATAGCCGCCAAGGACGTAGCCTGCGGCTTCTTCTGGACCGAAGGCCTTCGGGGCCTCGGTTGGGCTGTGGACGCAGTCCCGACGCTGAAGGGCGGCTCGACCATCGGAATCCCGTCCCCGCCTGCGATCTGGATGCCCGATGGGCAGTTCGTGACGCCGGACATCCGCGACGCGGAACGCCTCCAAGGTTTCGACCCGGACTGGTCCCTCCCGGCCGCCGAGGTCGCTCGCAACAGCCACCGCTGGAAGCTGGTCGGTAACGCGGTGTCCGTTCCGGTCGCGGAGTGGGTCGGCAGCCGCCTCAGTGCCACGACGACGTGGAAGCCCTTGCTACCGGTTCCGTTCGACCGGCGAAGTGCCTGGCCGCGCGCCGCATTCAGCGACGACGGCGACGCATGGACCGTCGACGTTTCCACTTGGCCGGTCTCAAAGCCCGCAAAGTCTATCCAAGACTTCTTGAAGTTCCCGACGAAGCCACTTTCCCACCGCGCCCTCCAGGGCTTTTTGTCGCGGCTTTCACGAGGCAATCTCAAACGCCCCGCAGCCTTTGACCGGGATCTTCAGCGAGCGATTGCGGCGGCCCCAGCCGACGCGCCCCGACCAAAGTTGAAGCGCCGCACCACGGCGCGATCATCGACCCGAGTGCTCCGTTGAGCCGCAGCTAAGCTCATGGCGAAGAAGAAACCCAAAGCGAAAGCCACGACTCCCGCGCCGTCTATCCAGACGTTTGAGGACGCTTTGCGCCATGCCGGCCCGCGTCCCGCCGACGGCGCAGATCGCGATCTCAAGAAGAACTACTCCGAACGTCTCTCGAACTCGATTGCCGTGCTGCTTGCGTCCAAGCTGCGAGCTACCGGGCGATTCGATTCCATTCTTCCAATGCCCGACGGGTCGGGCCGCGAAACCGGCAGTGCGAGCGGGTCGAACAAGAAGATCAAAAAGACCGACGTGCGTTACGCCACCTCCGACACAGGCCTTGAGCTCCTTGTTTCGATCAAGACCCTGAACTTCCGTGATGCGAAGAAGGATCGAGCTACGGGCCGGCTGACCATCGGGCGATACACGAAGAACATGGTCCGTAACGACCATGAACTCCGCGCCGAGGCCATGGATCACCACGAGCGGTTTCCTTATGCCGTCTTGATCGGCGTCTTCTTCATTCCGATCGACGCATGCGACGACGGGACAACGGACAAATCGTCGTTCGCGCACGCCGTGATGACGTTCCGCCCTCGCGCCGGACGAGCCGACACCAGCGACCCGGCCGCCAAGTTCGAGCGGTTCTTCGTCGGACTCTATGACACAAACGATTCGTCCGGCACGCACGTCGGTTTCTTCGACGTGCTCACACCACCCCCCCGACGCGGCCGGCCGCCCTGGCCTACAGAGAGCCCCGACCCGACACGCGGCGATCGATTGCTAACGCTCGACCAGGTGATCGCGGAGATCGTTCGCGAGTACGGCATACGCAACCGCACGTACATCCGTTGGGCTGACGAAACTCCGACTGACGCCACAATTCCAGACATCGATGCTGTGTCAGAGGACGACAGCAGCGACGACGAATAGCGACGCATCCAAGAAGAATTGCAAATGACTGACCACACGACTCCCGTACCTCTAGCCTTGATGGTCGCGGACGAGATCTGGACGGACCCGACAACGGGAAAGCGAACCGTTCTCGGCACTTTTTCCGGGCTGCTTTCCAACCAGTTTCCGGCTATTCACGGTCGAATGGCGTTCTACCTTGCGATCACTGATGGCAGATCCGCCGGGAGCGTGGACTTCAGAATCGTCGAAATAAATGACGAGACTGAGCCCGTCTTGGCAGTGTCTTGCCCAGTCGAGCTAAACAATCCGCTCGTTGTGGCCGAAATCATCGCTAAGGTCGAAAACGTTGCCTTCCCTCGCCCGGGGATGTACGTTTTACAGGCGTTATGGAATGGTATTACGCCCCTAATTGAGCGGCGACTTCCGGTCGTCGACGGCACACCCCCGGAGGGTATCCAATGACAAACGAAACGAACCTGTCGCAGCAAAAGCCGTCTGTTGCCTTTGAGGTCAAGGTTTCCGAGATTCAACCGCGGCTAATGACAACGGCCGTGGCGCAGGTTGACCACCGCGCGCATGTCGCCGTTGCCAACGCCGCGGCTGTGCGACCGCTTCATCGACCCGCGCTGATCCGCCGCGCGACGTAAGTCAGCTGCTTCCAAACACAGCGGAAAGCCGGCATCCTGCCGGCTTACTGTTCTGAGCAGCGGCTAGCCCTCGATGATGGTCTCTGCGGGGGGCTCATCAGGGGGAAGGGGGCTCGTCTCCGCATCCGGCATCGACTCGCCCCCCTCCCCCTCGCCGCCCCCCGCGATGCGGCATGCGCCGCGCCCCCGGCTTCCCCCTCCCCTGAGTGCGGAATCGAGGGCATCCCCGCCGCTGTGGGCCGCTGGCGCGGCTATCGGTGCGGCCGATCCTTCGGCCGCCAGACGGCATCCTGCCGGATTCAGCGGCGGCATCCATGCCGCCGTGTCGAGCCCGAGCCGATGCGCCGGGGCGATACTCGCGCAGCGTTGATTCGCGCCTAACGTATTCCCTTCTCAGTGCACGGTTACGGCTACGCCGCCGGACACCGCGTCCATGCGGGCCGCTTCGCGTATAGCAGCTCCGCTCCGGCCGCGGCGGCTCGCCGGCCTGCGCGAGGGGCCACTCGCCGCGAGCGGCCTCCGCTCGTCCACGCCCCCGCCCCGCCTTTGCATCTCGGCCCCTTCTCCGCCTTGCGGCCCGGGCCGGCATCCTGCCGGCCCCTGCGATCCCCGGCGTCCTGGGGCATTGATTGGCAAACCAATCCCGGCACAATCGGGGGCACCCCCTCAATAAGACGATGTCCTCCATCCGCGCTCTCACGGACGCCGCAGCGGAAGCCGTGAACCTGTTGCACAGGTTCCTCGGCCCTGTCGCCGACTCGCCCGACCCGCGGGCAACGGTCGTCCTCAGCGATGCCCTCCGAGAATACATCTCACCAGGCCCATACGGCCCGTGTGCCGATGGCATCGGCCCAGCCCAGATCGCCGCTGCCGAACGATGGCCGTGCCGGGGCGCAATGGAGTGCGCCATCAATGACACGATCCGCTTTTGCGGCAGGACGGGCCTGCGCCACGGCGAGGGCGTAAACCTGGCTCCCATCGCCTTCCGCGCCTACGCCAACTTGCTCCTCGACCGCGAGCGGCTCATCAACCCCTCGCGCCTACGCGGCCTTCATCATGCCGCCGTGCACGAGACGAAGACCTGGAACACGTCGATGCCGCTTGTGATCGAGCGGATCGACGCCGTGGTTGACCAGATCAGGGCGATAGCTGCCTTGCCATCAGACCTCGACCAGAAGCAGTGGTCGCCAATCTATCGCGCTGCACAGGACGCAATCGAAAAACTGCGCCCGTTTGAGCAACGGAACACACCCACGACTCCCGATCGCCTGCAGATTGCACGATTCATGGAAGCGACCCGGGCGACATATGAACTCTGCGAAAAAGCTCGGCACATCCCACCGACGCCAATGCCCGACATTCCCGCCGGAAAGAACTCGGTGGCTTGGTGCCCGGACGGCGAGCGATCCGTACTTCTCGAATGCGAGCCCACCGTCGGCCCTCTCCTCAAGCTGCGAAACAACGCCGCGCGTGAGGCTCTATTGTGGGGCTCGATGGCCCCAGCCATCGAAAGCCATGTGCGAGCCCTCTGGGATGCAACCCAGGCAATGATGTCTGTGGCCAGGGATTCAACACGCTCAATACATGACTGGGCAACGGCGTTTGAGAGTTGGTGTAACGCATTCGACCGCCTTACCCCTTTCTCCGGCCCCGCACCTGCGACTACCGCCGCAGCCGATCCACAACTCGACGACGGAGCGTCTGCGTCTGCAATACCTCGGAAGCCGTCCAACAGAAAACCACGGCGGCACCCGGACGACGAGCTCCTCGCACAGTGGGAAGCATTCAAGGCTCGGCAGGGCGTCAATGAGGACCGTGTCGTCATCCTCGACTTCTACGAGGCTGAACTCAAAGGCCGGACGGACCTCACCCTCTCCGGCGTCGAGAAGGCCATTGAAAACGGCCGCCAGCGGAGGTCCCGCGCGAGGCGAAAAACCCCCAAGCGACGTTGAAACTCGCGTGACATGACCGTGTCACGCGAGAAGTCCTCGCTACGGTCCAGTCGGGCATTTACAGGCCTCGGCCGGCAGAACTCGCGTGACACGCGATTTCCCGTGTCACGCGACGCATGGACTCAGGCGGCGGATACGTCATCGTGGATTTCAGCCGAGCAGCAGGACGCTGCCGCGGCGGAACATCCCGAGGACATCCAATGTCAGAACCGACGTTCGAAAGTGAACTGATCCGGGCCGCGGAGGCGGCCCATCTCTGCGGTGTCGCCAAGAGAACCTGGTGGCGACTCGTCTCGTCTGGCCGCGCCCCCGCGCCGATCCGGCTCGGTGGCTCCGTCCGGTGGCGTCGTACCGAACTCTCCGACTGGATCGCGGGCGGCTGCAAGCCCGTGCGGACGATCCGGAAGGGAGGTGACGTATGACGCCTCGCCCGTCCCCGCTCGCTCTGCGGCCCCGCGAGGCCGCAGCCGCGCTCGGCATCAGTGAACGCAAGCTGTGGAGCCTGACCCAGGCCGGCGACGTGCCGCACGTCAAGCTCGACCGCGTGACGCTTTACCCCGTCGCGGCGCTCGAAGACTGGCTCGCGCGCCGCGCCGACAAGGACAAGGAGGTGGGCGAATGAGACCGGCCCTCGACCAGTGCTGCGACTTCCTGACCGCGATCTTCGACGACGAGGACGTGATCGAGTTCCGGCCGCTCAACCCGCCTGGCAACAAGTGGGCCACGCTCGCGGAGCTGCCCGCGGTCGTGTCGTGGCTGACGAGCATCAATGCCCGCCAGCGCCAGATCTACTTCGGGGCGAATCCGCGCCGCGGAGTGAACTGTTCCGACGCCGCGGGTGTGCGCCTCGCCCGATGCCTGTTCGCCGACTTCGACGGCGGCACGCTCTACGAGGATGCCATGAGCCGCATCAAGGCGGCCGGCCTCCCGATGCCCACCGCCGTGCTCAACAGTGGCGGCGGCATTCACGCCTGGTGGCGACTCGACGCGCCGACCGAAGACGCCGCGGCCTGGTCGCGCCGCATGAAGGCCCTCGCCGCGGCGCTCGGTTCCGACCAGTCGATCCATGACTGGCCGAGGATCATGCGACTTCCGGGCTTCATCAACTGGAAGTACGACACGAAGCCGGTAGCCGAGCTGCTCGACGTTGACCCGGCCCGCGTCTACTCGTTCGACGAACTCGCGCCGCGCCCCGCGCTCGCGAGTGCTGCCATGGGCGATCTCTCGAGGGAGTTTCTCGAGAGCGGGCGAGTCCTACCGGCGGGCCGGCGGCAGACGATGTTCACTGTGGCCTGCGACCTCGCAGCCCGCGGCTGGACGGTCGACGACGCCACGACCGCGATCATGGAGCGGATGCAGACGGTCGGCCTCCCGGCCGACGAACTCGCGGACTGCCCGCGCCAGATCGCCAACGCCTGGAGGACGCGCCGCACGCCCCTGGGCGCAGCGCCCACCGCAGAGAGGACGCAGAGCGACCCGCCGGAGGCCTATCGGCCGTTCCCGGCCGACGCCCTGCCGGAGCCCTTGGCCTCGTTCGTGACCGAGGCCGAGGCCGCCATCGGCTGCGACGCCAGCTACGTCGCCCTGCCCCTCCTGGCCTGCGTGGCGGCCGCCATCGGCACCACCCGCCGCCTGGAGCTCAAGCCGGGATTCGCCGTCCCCGCGATCCTCTGGACGGTGATCGTGGGCGAGAGCGGCACCAGCAAGACGCCCGCCCTCAAGGCCGTGCTCGAGCACGTCCGCGAGCGGCAATCCCGGCTGTTCGAGGCGCACCGGGCTGTGGAGCAGGACTACGACGCTAAACTGCTCGAGCATGAAAAGGCCGTCGCCCTCTGGCGGCGCAGCACCAGTGCCGGACCGGCTCCGATCGCGCCGACCCCTACGCCCGCTGAGCGGGCCTACGTCTCCGACACGACAGTCGAGGCGCTCGCTGTGATCCTGGCCGACAACCAGCGCGGGATCCTCGTCACCCGCGACGAGCTCGCCGGCTGGCTCGGCTCGCTCGACCGCTATGCCCAGGGCAAAGGCGCAGACGAGGCCTTCTGGCTCTCCAGCTTCAACGCCGAGCCCGTGACGGTTGACCGGCGCACGGGCAACCGGAAGTCGATCTACGTGCCCACCGCGGCCGTCTGCGTGACCGGCGGCATCCAGCCTGCCGTCCTGCAGCGGGCGCTCGGGCAGGAGCGCCGCGAGAGCGGGCTGCTAGCGAGGCTCCTGCTCACATCGCCCCCGCCGCGCCCGAAACAGTGGCGCGAGACTTCGATCTCGCCGCTGACGCGGGACCAGCTGCACCGCGTGCTCGACCGCCTCTACGACCTGCAGCCGGACACCGATGACACCGGTGCGCCGCGCCCCGCCCTGCTCTCCCTCGACCCGGACGCCAAGCGGCTCTGGATCGAGTTCTACGACGCCCACAACACCGAGACGGCCGAACACATCGGCGACCTCGCCGCCGCCTGGAGCAAGCTCGAGGAGATCACGGCCCGGCTCGCTCTGCTGATCCATGAGGTGCGGATCGCCGCGAACGTCTCCGCCGTTCCCGATCCCGACCGGGTCGATGCCGTCACGATGGCGGCCGCCATCCGGCTGATCGAGTGGTTCAAGCATGAAACGCAACGCGTCTACGCGATCCTGGCCGAGAACGACATCGACCGCGCTCTGCGCCGCGACCGAGACCGGCTCGTTCACTGGATCGAGCGCCGCGGCGGGGCGACAACCGCCCGCGACGCTCAGACAAACTGCCGCTGGCTCAAACGCCCCGGCGCGGCCGAAGCCGCGCTCGACCAGCTGGTGAAGGCCGGCGCGGGTTCTTGGGTTCCGACTCCCGCCGGCACGCCCGGTAAGCCGACGCGCCGATTCGTGCTGGCAGGAGCAACGGCCGACCAGAATCTCGAGGCGGGGGCTTGGCGAGCGAAGCCCCGATGAACTATCCATCTGTTCCGTTGCTCATCCCATTCACACGACTGCCGCAAGGACGAGGTAGCGATGGCCACCATCGGAAATGACCCCGGCGGCCGCCGGCGCATCCTGTTCGTCGGCCCGGCCGGCAAGCGTCACACGATCCGCCTCGGCAAGGTCTCGGAGCGGATCGCCCAGACGATCCTGCTCAAGGTCGAGTCGCTCCTGGCCGCGAAGGTGGCGCACCAACCTGTTGACCGCGAGACGGCCGCCTGGCTCGCCGAGATCGACGACCGGCTCCACGACCGCCTCGCCCGCGCCGAGCTCGCCCCGCGACGCACGAGCGCCACGACGGCCCCAGCCAAACTCGACGCGTTCCTCGACGGCTACATCAAGAGCCGCGCCAAACTCAAACCGAACACCACCAGAAACCTCGAGCAGACGAGGAGGCTGCTGACGGACCATTTCGGGGCGCAGCGCGAGCTGCGCGGCATCTCCGAGGGCGACGCCGACGGCTACCGCGAAAAACTCCTGCACGACGGCTATTCGCCGGCGACCGTCTCGAGGGAGATCAAGCGGGCACGGCAGTATTTCAAGGCGGCCCTGCGGGCGAAGCTCGTCGATGCAAACCCGTTCGCCGACGTGAAGGCCGAGAGCCAGGCCAACTCCGACCGTGACTTCTTCGTGACGCGCCAGACGGCGCAGGCAGTGCTCGACGCCTGCCCGGACAACGAATGGCGGCTGATCTTCGCCCTGAGTCGGTTCGGTGGCCTGCGGTGCCCGTCGGAGCATCTGGCGCTCACCTGGAACGACATCGACTGGGAGCACGACCGAATCCACGTCCGCAGCCCCAAGACCGAGCACCTCAAGGGCGGGGCCTCGCGCACGATCCCCTTGTTCCCCGAGCTGCGCCCCTACCTCGAAGAACAGTTCGAGCGGGCCGAGCCCGGGACGGTGCATGTGATCTGCCGAGCCCGCGGCCCCAACTCCAACCTCCGGACGCAGTTCACACGGATCCTCGAGGCCGCCAAGATCCCGGCCTGGCCGAAGCTGTTCCACAACCTCCGGGCGTCGCGGGAAACGGAGCTCGCCGACGAGTTCCCGATCCACGTCGTGTGCGAGTGGATCGGCAACAGCCCCGACGTGGCCCGGAAGCACTACTTCACGGTGACCGACGACCACTTCGCCAAAGCGGCCGCCCAAAAAGCGGCACAGAATCCGGCACAGTCAGTGCACGCAGGGAGCCGCACCGACTCGCACGACGAAAGCGAAACGGCCGCGCCACTCGCTTTTGCGAATGACGCGACCGTTCAAGTACCCCCACGGGGAGTCGAACCCCGGTTTTCGGACTGAGAACCCGACGTCCTGGGCCACTAGACGATGGGGGCGGGTTTCACTGCCGTTCTAGCACTGTCGGCAGACGAGTCAAGCAGCCTTCAGCGGAGCGGATTCGGGCGGCGCAGGCCTTGTTACCGCTGCGGCCCAAACACGCGGGATCGCCGCGACCGCATCCTGCCGATCGCAAACCCCAGAGCGAGAGCCAGGAGCGACAGGCCGGCGACTGCCAGCCACCGCCGACGCTGCTCCGCGCGCTGGAGCTCGACCCGCTCGGTCACGGCTCGGAGATGCAGCGTCGCGTCGCGGAGCCGGGAACTCGTCACACGGCCACCGGGCCCGCTGGCAAAAACGGGCGCCGACACGGCCTCCGACGACTCGCGCCAGGGGGGGGCGTCCTCCGGCCAGGCCAGCGGCGATGCGGTGCCGATCGGAGGGGAAGGGAGCGCCGCCTGCAGTTCGTCCACCGCCACGAGCAGCGCCTGCGGCGACTCGAACCGGTCGGCCGGATCCTTCGCTAGCAGGCGATCGACGATGTCGCACAGCCCCGCCGGCACGTCTGGCCGACGCGAGGCCAGCGGCACCGGCGGCTGCTTGATGTGCGCCATCACCACGGCCACCGCCGACGGCGCCGAATACGGCGGCCGTCCTGCGAGCAGATGGTGCAGCGTGGCGCCCAGCGAGTAGAGATCGCTGCGGGCGTCGACCGCACGGCCTTCGCCCTGCTCGGGGCTCATGTAGAGCGGCGTCCCGAGCGTCATCCCCTCCTGCGTGAGATCGAGATTCTCCGACAGGACGCGGGCCAGGCCGAAGTCGGCCACCTTGACGTCGCCCGCTGGCGTGAGCAAGAGGTTCTCGGGCTTGATGTCGCGGTGAACCACTCCCTGCTCCGCCGCGCGGGCCAGGGCCGAGCCCACCTGCCGCAGCACGCAGATCGCCTGTGAGGCGTCGAGCGGACCGCGGGCCTGCAGCCATGCCTTCAGCGAGGGCCCCGCCACGTATTCTTCGGCGAGAAAGTGGATCCCGTCGATGCAGGCCACCTCGTGGATCTGCACGATGTGGCCATGGACCAGTGCCGCCGCCGCCCGCGCCTCCTGCTCAAAACGCTCCACGGCGGCAGCGTGGCGGGCCGTGTCGGGCCGGAGCACTTTGACTGCCACGTGGCGGCCGAGCGACGTCTGCTCCGCGAGATACACATCCGCCATCCCGCCACTACCCAGCCGCCGCACGAGCCGGTATCCTCCCAGGCTGCGCCCGGAAAGATCCTGGTCGACGACGCGTCCTGGTGGATGCTGACTCATCGGGAATGAGTATCGACGGGACGCAGCGGACCGGCAAACCGTCGGCCGCGATTCCCTCCCCGCCCCCTGCATCCCTGGAAACCTCCATGCCCAAGTCCTCGCCTGCCGAACTGCAAGCCGCCGCCAAGGCCCTCGACCTCGCGGGGTTCGATTATCAGGTCGTCCTCGACACCTCGCTCGGCACGATCCGCCTCAATCTCGATTCCACCGTGGCTCCCGGCCACGTCCGCAACATGGTCGCACTGGCCGAGAGCGGGTACTACGACGGCGGCTGCTTCCACCGCATCATCAAGGGCTTCATGATCCAGGGGGGCTGCCCCGAAGGCACCGGCACCGGCGGCCCCGGCTACAAGATCCCGGCCGAGTTCAACGCCACCCCGCACGAGCCGGGCGTGCTGTCGATGGCCCGCACCAATGACCCGAACTCCGCGGGCAGCCAGTTCTTCATCTGCCTCGAGCGGGTCCCGCACCTCGACAAGCAGTACACGGCCTTCGGCCGCACGGCCGACGCGGCGAGCCTCGACGTCGTCAAGGCGATCGGCAGCGTCCGCACCGCCGCCAGCGACCGGCCCGTGGACCGGGTCACGATCAACACGGTGACGGTCGTCAAGACGCCCAAGTAGTGAGCGGGGGGCAGGTCACTGCCGCCGGCCGCCGAAGACCGTCTTGAGTCCGAAGATCACCAGCGCCAGTCCGCCGGCCGCCGAGAGCAGGGACGTGCGGTGCACATAGGGATCGGGCAGCCACGCGGGCAGATCGAGGCCCGCCAGCGGCGACGCCTCGGCGACGGGCTGCGCCGGAACGCCGGGCCACGGTGCGCCCGGCTGCAGCACGGGCGGCGGCGCGGGCAGCGCCTGCGCCACCAGCGGCGTCGGTGAGTGGCTCGACCGCTGCTCCACCGCCGCCACCGGCAGCGCGGCGATCCGATCGGCCGACGTCTCGCCGGCGGTGCCGCCCCCCCCCTGCCCTGCAGCCAAGCCACCGGCCGCCGGCTTGAAGCCGGTCGAGCCGACCGCCGCCAGGAATGCCCTCACCCGGGTCGAGCAGCTGCCGATCGTCCGGCCCTCGTTCTGACCGAAGAGCACTCCGGCGAGCTGCCGCCGCGAGTTGAAGATCGGCCCGCCGGAGTCCCCCTGCCGCGCGGTCGCCTTGAGTTCGACGAACTCCTTCGGGTAGCCGCTGCCCGGGGAGAGATACTCCGTGCACTCCCCGGTCTCCTCGCGATACACACCGCGACCGAAGCCGGCGATGGTGAGCGGTTCGCCCGGCTGCGGCGGATCACCCGCCACCTCGAGCGGCATGGCCGTCGGCTTCCAGATCACGATCGCGGCCAGGTCCCAGGCCTCGTCCCAGCGGACCACCGTGCCGGCCGACTGAAAGCCGTCGGCAAACTGCACGAGCACGGGCGAGCGGCTGTCGCGGACCACGTGCCAGTTGGTGACGACCAGGCCCTGCGCCTGGTTCACGTCGACCAGCACTCCCGTGCCCATCGACGTGCCCGCCGACTCCGGGGCGATGATCCGGGCCACGGCGGGATGCGGCTGCTGGCCGGTGTAGAGATAGTCGGCCAGGTGCTCGGTCGACAGGGGGGCGGTCGGGCCCGCCGCGGCCCACCAGTTCCACCACGCTCCCTGCGCCAACGCCTCGCCGCTGCAGGCGACCGCCATGGCCGCCTGCACGACGAGCGCCGCCATCAGTCGGACCCGCGTGGCCTCGACGCCGCCCGGCCCGCGGCCCCGCCGCGTCCGGCCGCTCGTGCTGCCGAGGTTCGGGTTCTGGCCGCCGCTGCTGTGTCGCATGGGAGCCTTCATTCCCGGGTGGCCCGGCGTCAGGACCTCGCGCCCCGCAGAGCCTGGCGGCGCATTTCCCGGTCGAGGATGCGGCGGAGAAGTTCGCGCCGCAGCCGCTCCCGCTCGCGGATCCTCTCGGCAGACGCGGATCCATCTGCTCGGCCCGAACGGGCGAGCAGGCCGTAGTGCTGGATGATCATGACCGACGCTCCTGTCGTCGCGCGGATCCCGGCCAGATCCGCATTCGGGAGGATCGACCGAAGCGCTGAAGCCGCTTCGCCGAAAACCACCCCCGCCGCACGACCGGCAGATCCCGCAGGGTCTGCCACCGGCTAAGCCGGCCGCACCTCGAAGCCCTCGGCGGCAAGCGCCGCTTCCAGGGCGGCCACGTGCTCGTGGCCGGCCGTCTCGACCGTCACCTCCACGGCCGTCGAAAACACGTCGGCCCCGGAGAAGGCCCGGTCGTGCACCACCTCGCGGACATTCGCGCCGGCGGCCGCGATCACCGCCGTCAGTCGGGCGATGCCCCCCGGACGATCGCTGATCCGCGCCGCGAACCGCCAGCGGCGGCCGTCGGCCACGAGCCCCTTGTCGATCACGCGGTCGAGGATCGAGAGATCGATGTTGCCACCACAGAGCAAGAGCGCCACCTTCAGCCCGGCAAGTTCCGGGCAGCGGCCCCCCATCACCGCCGCCAGCGCCGACGCCGCGGCCCCCTCGACCACCGTCTTCTCGAGTTCCAAGAGCCGCAGCACCGCAAGCGAGAGGTCGGCCTCGTCGACGGTCACCACACGGTCCACGAGCGGCGCGGCCAGCGCGAAGGATAGGTCGCCGACGCGACCCACCGCCAAGCCGTCGGCCAGGGTGGGCCGGATCGGCACCGTCACGGGATGGCCTGCGGCCAAAGACGCGCCGAAGCTCGGTGCGGCGGCGGTCTCCACGGCCACGACCCGGATCTGCGGCCTCGAGGACTTGACCGCGAGGGCCACGCCCGCGAGCAGGCCCGCGCCCCCCGTCGGCACGACCAGGGCCTCCACGTCGGGAACATCCTCGAGGATCTCGAGGCCCATCGTCCCCTGGCCCGCGATCACCCGCGGGTCGTCGAACCCGTGGATGCGATCGAGGCCGTCGCGGGCAGCGATCTCCCCGGCCAGCCGGCGGGCGTCGTCGAACGTCTCTCCTTCGAGGATCACGCGGGCTCCCAGCCGCCGGCAGGTGGCGACCTTCACCAGGGGCGCGAATCGCGGCATCACGACCGTCACCGGGATGCCGAGCAGGCGGCCATGGTAGGCGAGCCCGAGGGCATGGTTGCCCGCCGACGCCGCCACCACGCCCCGCTCCCGGGTCGCAGGGTCGAGTTGCAGGAGCGCGTTGCAGGCCCCCCGCTCCTTGAAGCTCCCGGTTCGCTGCAAGAGGTCGAGCTTGCAGAAGATCTCCGCGCCCACGAGTTCCGAAAGCGGGATGCTCCGCGGGCACGGGGAGTGGAGCACGCGGCCCCGAATGCGGTCCCGGGCTGCACGGCCGTCGGCGGGCGTGACGGTCGCGGTCATGCCCCGCTCACCCGGGTGGGGAGATGGAAGGCGCGGACGTCGATCCATTGCATGCCGCCGCGTCGGGCCGCCTCGAGTCCAAGATCGCTGTCTTCCCACACCACGCACCGCTCCGGACGCGCTCCCAGCCGGCGGGCGGCCTCGAGAAAGGGATCCGGGTCGGGCTTGTGGCGGGGGGTGTCTTCGCTGGCGACGATCGTGTCGAAGGCATCGCTGAGTCCGATGTGGGCGAGGACGCGGCGGCAGACCTCCTGATAGCCCCCCGTCACCACGGCCAACGGCACTCGGCCCCGCAGCCGGCGCACGACGTCGACGACGGGACCGATCGCCTCGATCCGGGCGAGCTGATCCAGGAAGGCGTGCTCCTTCGCCCGGGCCGCCTGGTCGACGTCCACGGCCACGCCCGCCTCGCCGGCGAGCGTGGCGATGATGTCCCGCGTCGGGCGACCGCCGAGCGAATAGAACCGGTCTTCGTCGAAGGCCAGGCCGTGGGCCCGCGTGATCTCGAGCCACGCCCGGTAGTGGGCCGGCATCGTGTCGGCGAGCGTGCCGTCGCAGTCGAAGAGGATCGCGTCGACGGCCGGGTGGGGCCACATGGCCGAGGTTCCGGAGGGGGCCGGGCAGGGCCGGCTGTGAGGGAGGAACCGGATTTTCGGGGTCGGGAGCGGGAGGGGCAACCCCGAAAGTAACCTAGGGTTTTGGTGCCGCACCGCCCCCCGCACGCGACCATGATCTCACTCCCGGCCCTCGGCCTCCGCGCCCGACTGCTCCTGCTGGCGATCGTGCCCGCGGCGGCGATCCTCGCCACCGTGCTGGGGCTCAACTTCCTGCGGATGCGGTCGCTGATGCTGGAGTTCGGCCGCGAGATCCTCCTCGACCGGGTGCGGGCCGTGGCCGCCACGATCGACCGCGACACCCGCGCGGCGGTCACCACGGCTCGGGTGATGGCGCTGGCCGCCGAGAACGGGCTGATGGAGAGCCGGCTCGACGCGCTGCGGTTCACGCGGCACGTGCTCGACACCAACCCGGCCTTCACCGCCGCCTACTTGGGCTACGAGCCCGACGCCGACGGCCTCGACGCCGCGAACGCCCGGGTGCTGGGCTCGGGCACCGCGTCGCAGCCCGTGACGCTGCCGTCGCCCAAGCCGGGCCGATCCGCCGCCGAGGAACTCGCCGATGTCCCTGCCGAGGCGCTCGCGGCGGACGGGCGGTTCATACCCTACTGGTTTCGCGACCGCCTCGACTCGTCGCGCATCCTCCTCAAGCCGCTGGCGGAGATGGAAGGCCTCTATTACGAGGGCTGCCGGCGGCGGTTCCTCGATCCCCGCGAGATCGACAAGGGCATGGTCACGGAGCCCTACAACTACGAGGGGCAGCTGATGGTGGAGCAGACCTACCCGATCGTGAAGGGGGGCCGCTTCGCGGGCGTGGCGGGTGTCGACCGCACGCTCGACCAGATCACGGCCGATCTGGACCGCATCAAGCAGTCCCAGGCCGCCTCGGGCTGGCACCACGAGATCTTCCTGGTCAGCCGCGGCGAGGAAGCCTCGGGGAAGAAGGGCCCGCGGGTCATCGCCTCGACCCTTCGCACCCGCGACCTGCGGACCAAGAACATTGCAGAGACGCCCTACGCCGCCATCCTCGGCGACCTCCATGCGGCCGTCACCAGCGACCGGCCGGTCGTGGCCGTCGATCCGCTCACCGGCGAGGAGAGCATCTTCGCGGCCGCCAAGGTGCCCACGGGCGGCTGGACGCTCGTGATGCAGACGCCGCGATCCGACCTCGTCGGCCGGGTGCAGGGGCCGCTGCTCACCTCGGCCGCCATCGCCGCCGCCGGCATGGCGGGGGTGCTCGGCCTGATGGGCTGGCTGACCAACTCGATCATCCGGCGGATCTCGACGGCCGTGGCCGCCTCCCGCCGCGTCGCCCAGGGCGACCTCGGCGGCTCGATCGACATGCGGGGCGGCGACGAGACGGGGCAGCTGCTCCGCGACGTGGCGGCGATGACGGCCAACCTCAAGGCGATCGTCTCCCAGGTGAAGCGGTCGAGCATCGACCTCAACGCCACCGCCCGTCAGCTCTCGGCCGCCGGGGCCCAGCAGGAGTCGGCGATCGCCTCGCTCGGGGCCAGCACCAGCGAGGCGGCCGTGGCCAGCCGGGAGATCGCCGTCACGGGCCGCGAACTGCTCGACACGATGCACGACGTCGCCGGGGTGGCCGCCGACACGGCCAGCGTGGCGGGGGCCGGCCGCGAGAACCTCGCCGAGGTGGGCACGACGATGAGCCACCTCGAAGGCTCCACCGCCGACATCGCCGGCCGGCTGGCGACGATCCGCCAGCGGGCCGAGGACATCAACATGGTGATCACCACGATCACGAAGGTGGCCGACCAGACCAACCTGCTGTCGATCAACGCCGCGATCGAGGCGGAGAAGGCCGGGGAATACGGCCAGGGCTTCATCGTGGTGGCCCGGGAGATCCGCCGGCTCGCCGACCAGACCGCCGTGGCCACGCTCGACATCGAGCGGCTCGTGGAGCAGATGCAGGCCGCGGTGAATGCGGGCGTCGACGACATGGCGCGGTTTGCGGAGGAGGTGAAGACCGGGGTGGAGCGGGTGGCCGGGATCAGCGGCCAGTTCGCCACCGTGATCGACAAGGTGCAGGGCCTGAGCGGCCGGTTCGAGGCCGTGAAGCAGGGCATGCAGGCCCAGGCCTCGGGGGCCCAGCAGATCAACGACGCCCTGGTGAACCTCAACGAGGGCTCGCGGGCGGCCGCGGAGGCCCTCCGGGAGTTCAAGGAGGCCTCCCAGCACATGGTCCGATCGGCCGAGGGCATGGCCGACTCGGTGAGCCGGTTCAGGGTCGAGGACTGATACGGGTCACCGTGAGCCTCGCGCGTTCGCGAGGCTCGGGGCTGTCCGTGCCCTCGAGCGGGCTGGGGGAGCAAGCGCAGGCAGGATGCCGAAGCGCCGCGGACACGCAGTGAGCCGGGGGCGGGATGCCCGAGGCGAGCGTCCAGCGAGGGGGCACGGGCGACCCCGAGCGAAAGCCACTCGTGACCCAGTCCCCATCGCTCACGCGATTGGGGCTTCCGATGCGGGGTCCGGGGGGGTACGCCGCGGGTTGGAAACCCGCGCTCTCCCAGGCTCGGACAGCCCCGAGCCGCCGCGGGTTGCCGGGGGCACGCGCAGACGCCGGTGAGACGTGTGCCTCGCGGGAGTCTGCCGCAGCCTGGGAGCCGGGCACTCACACGTCCCGCCGGCGCCGAGCATGCCTCCGGCCGGCGGCGGTGCTGAAGCGACGCCCGGGGCTCACGTGTGACCCGTCTGGGAGGTCCCGATGCCTCTCCTCTATTCCCGCGAAGGCTCCGCTTGCTTCTGAGGAGCCCGGAGCTTGATCTCGAGATCCTTCTCGTCCATGAGACCGGCAGGATCCTCGACGATCAGGGTAAAGTGCACCTTGCGGAGGGTTCCATCGATCTCCACGTCATCCCGGAACTTGACGATGCCCGTGGCAGGCTCGACCGTCAGCAACGCCGCATCGTCCTCCCGGCCGGCTTTCAGGGCATACTTCAGCTGGGATTCATGGTTCGGATCAGCGTCTTTGACGGTCGCGGTGTAGACGGTTTCTCCTTTGGCGGCCACCTGGGACGTCACGTCGAGCGCCACGGACGAGATCTGCGGAGGGTGAAGGACCTTCATGCGTCGCCAGGCCGACAGCCAGTAGCGATCGAGCAGGCCCACGTCGCGGACGCCGTTGACGTCGGTCGCATGATCGGTGACCGCCTGCCTGATGGTGAACGAGCTACTTCGGTCCTTATCGATGAATGGCTCGCCATCGCCACGCCGTCCGTCGAGGTCCACGTCGTCGAAAGGTTCGGTGGCCTGGACCACATCACCTCCGGCTGCACCCTTGTCGCGGACGGCATCCCCTTCGAGGAGCCGCTCCCGCTTCACCGTCTTGGGCTCGCACAGCCGCGTGAACATCTCGAGAACCCACGTTCCGGCGTCTCTCGTCTGGCTCGGCACAGGGGGGCGAACGCCCACCGGGAGTTCGATCATCGACCACCCCACCAGCAAGGCTCCGGCCAGAAGCCAGCCGGCAAAAGCGCCGGCGATGCCGCCGCCGATCCGATCGATCTTCGGGCTCAGCCAGGCGTCGTCTTCCGTGATGCAGGAGGTCACTCCGGCAGTTGCCGCCAGGAGCACGCCGACGAAGATCAGGAAATACGCCAGCGGCAGCACGATGGCCGGCAGCCAGCGCAGGGTTTCGAAGTATTTTGCCAGGTCCGGCGCCAGCCCCAGCGCCCCGCAGAAAGCGGTCATGATCGCCAACGCGGCCACCAGCGCGAGGAAGAGGCCACTCCGGTAGCCGACGAAACCCAGGGCCGCCACCAGGCCGAGGGTGATCCCCCATGGCCCCATGTCCGCGAGTCCCGATTCCGCAAGCAGCTGCATGCTCATCCCGCTCCGCCTCCGCCGACGGACCGGTCGACCTCTTCGAGGCTCGTGATCCCCGCAACCGCCTTGTAGAGAGCCTCGCGATAGAGCGTTTTCATGCCCTGTCGCTCCGCGACCTCTCGGATCATCGCCTCAGAGGGCCGGCCCACGAGCAGCTGCCGGAGTTCGGCATCCATGACCATCAACTCATAAACCCCCGAGCGCCCACGATACCCGCGGCCGCCGCACTCGCTGCACCCCTGCGGATTGGCGCGATACAGCCTCTGGACCTTGTTCGCAGGGAGTCCATACCGATTGAGTTCCTCCGGGGAAGGCTTGTACTTGACCTTGCAGTCCGAACACAGGGCCCGCAGCAGCCGCTGGGCGACGACGGCCGTGAGGGCCGACTGCATCAGGGTGGCGTCGATCCCGATCTCGATGAGCCGCGCGATCGTGGTGGGGGCGTCGTTGGCGTGCAGCGTGGTGATCACGAGGTGCCCGGTGAGGGCGGCCTGCATCGCGATCTCGGCCGTCTCCTGGTCGCGGATCTCGCCGACGAGGATCACGTCGGGATCCTGGCGGAGCACGGAGCGGAGGATGCTCGCGAAGGTCAGGCCGGCGGCCGTGTTGACCGCGATCTGCGTCACATTGTCGAGCTGGTACTCGATCGGATCCTCGATCGTGATGATGTTGCGCGTGAGGCCGTCCATTTCGCTGATGGCGGCGCACGAGGTCGTGGTCTTGCCGCTCCCGGTCGGCCCACAGACCACGACCATGCCGTAGGGACGATGCACCAACTCCCGGATCTTGGTGAGCGTTGTGTCCCTGAACCCAAGACCGCCCAGGCCGTCCTTGAGCACTCTGCCACCAGGATCGAGCAGCCGGATGGCCAGCTTCTCGCCGAACTTGCCCGGCGTGGAGTTGACGCGGAGCTCGTACCGCTCGCTCCCGCGGACCACGCTGAAGGTGCCGTCCTGGGGGAGCCTGCGCTCCGCGATGTCCATGTCGGAGAGCACCTTGATCGTCGAGACGACCGCCTTGCCCTCGTTGGGATCGATCGCGCGGTCCTGCTGGAGGAGGCCGTCGACCCGAAACCGAAAGTTCACCTCGGTCGACCGCGGCTCCATGTGGATGTCGGTGGCCCCGCAGGCGATGGCATCGCCGATGACTTCCTTCACGCAGGCGACCGCACGGGACGACGTCTTGTCGAGTCTCTTGACCTCCCGGCCGCCGTAGACGCTGCCGTCCTTCTTGAGCAGGACGATCGTCCGGCCGGCACCGCCGACGTTGACCAGGGGACGCCGGCCCACGTCATCGGGATGCATCCCGATGACGTGAGCGGCATCCTTGAGCACCTGCATGGCGGCCGCGAGCGGGCCCTGCTGCCACTCCCGGGACATGGCGGTTCGCATCGCGGCGTACGACGCGACGAACATCGCCATCAGCCAGCCGATCGCCTCGCCCGCCCAGATGCCCCACATGGCGCTGCCCCATGCGAGGCAGCAGCCGAGGCCGACGAGCAGCTGGAGCCAGGGTTGAGAGCGGCCAAACCGCTGCCGGGCGTCGCGGTCGATCCAGACTGTGGCGGCCGCCCAGCCCACCACGACGAACAGCCAGCCGGCGGCTCTCCACGCGAAACCGCTCGGTGGCAGAACAGATTCGAGTGACATGAATGAGGACGCCTAACCCCGGCGTGAACGAGACCCAATCTTGGTGATTTCGGGCAACCGTGCAAACGGGCGAAACGGGCACCCGGGGGCAGGCTGGGGGAAATGACGGCAAAGGTGGCGGAAATGCTCATGGAAGCGGTCGAGGCGAGTCGATCACTCCTGACGATCATGCCGGTTTTTCGGCCCGGGCCCGCCCGGTCTCCACGATCGGTCCACGAGATGGATACGACTCCGATGCGGAATCCAGCGGAAGCACACGGGTGGTGGCAGACCGCACGTGCCCCGCGCTTCCGTCGTCATGGAAACCGGGTTGCCAAGCGCGGCAGGCACGCCGTGGTGGCGACGATGATCACCGCGTTGGCTGCCGGGGCTCCGATCTCAGCCCGCGGGCAACTGGGCCAGACCGCCATGGCACCTGGGGCCGGCGTCGTGAATCGCGCGGTGCAGGGTTTCCAGAATCTCAACGCCAACGGCCCCGGCATCCTCTATTACGGCATCAACGCCGCCGACCGGGGGCTCGGATACGTCGGCAGTTACATGACGCTCGGCGGCTACATCCCCGGCTTCGAGGACGACCTCGGGGGACTGTGGGCGGCCGACCTCCGCAGCCACCTCTCCGTCTACGGCGGCTTCTTCTCCAACGTCGGCGCCGTCCGCAAGCAGTTTCTCGGCGGATCGCTGCTGGGCATCGGCGTCTACTGGGACTATGACGGCGATCTCAACCAATATTCGCCCATCACGATCCCGGGAACGACCTCCACGTTCGCGGGCGGCCAGGTCTACAACCAGGTCGGCGTCTCGGGCGAGTGGCTGACCGACTGGGGAAACCTCCGCTCCAACGGATACATTCCCGTCGGCACCACGGCCGAATACGTGGGACCCTTCGTCCAGAACGTCGTGCTCTGCCAGAACGGCGTCAACGCGGGCCTGGCCGGCACCGACCTGGAAGTCGGCGCCTACATTCCGGGGCTCAACGACTGGGCGGGCATGATCAGCGTGGGCGGCTACGCCTACGGCAACGCCCGTTACGACTTCCCCGACGGCCAGGACGTGGTTCCCTGGTTCGGCGGTGTCTACACCCGCCTCGACATGACCTTCCTGGAGAACTGGGACTTCTCCCTGCAGTACAACAACGACAGCTACTTCGACTCCACCGGCTTCGCCCGACTCACCTACCGCATGGGAGGCAGCCGGCGGCGGAACGTGCCCGACCAGATGGAGCAGCCGATGATGCGCAACGAGCACATCGTGCGGGCTCATCAGGAACCGGTCGTGGCGATCAACCCGGAAACGCTCGCCCCGTGGCGGGTGTTCCACGTGGACAACGCCGCACAGTCCCCGGGCACCGGATCGGCCGGTTCGCCGTTCACGTCTCTCTCGTCCGCACAAGACGCTGCGAAGGAAGCCTACGACATCGTCTACGTGCATCGGGGCACCAGCAGCGTGGCGAATCCCTACCTGACGCCCACGTCGGGCTACTCGTTCCAGGCTGAGAACCAGTACCTGGTCGGCGAGGGCAGCAGCCTCGCGATCCCGACGGTCAGCTGCGGCCCGAGGTCGTTCTTTGCCGGCGACGGCAGCGCCGGCTACCCCGTGCTGAGCAGCCCGCTGGGACCGGCGATCGTCATCGACCAGCCGGGCACCGACGTCAGCCACTTCCAGATCGTCAACACCACGGTCGGGATCACGGACGGCGGAGGCCTGCCATTCGGCGGCGTGGCCACGGTCTCCGACGTGATCATCGAGGGTTCAGGCCCCGGGCAGCGCGGCGTCGAGATCTCCAATTCGAAGGGCCGCTTCGACTTCGACCGGCTCCAACTGAAAAACCTCACCAACGACGGTTTCGTGCTGTCGGCCGACTCTGGAAACGTGTCGGTCAGCAACTCGGCGTTCAGGGGAGTCCAGGGCAAGGCGTTCGTCGCTTCGGGCAGCAACTCCCGGGCGACGATCACGAACACGGTGATCGCGGACGTGAGCGGCACTGCGGTGGCAGCCGAAGGAGGCGGGTCGTCCATCGTGCTGACAAGTGCGACGATCACCGACACGAAGGGCGTCGGCGTGGCAGTGACCGGTGCGGCCGCTAGCGTGAAACTCACGACCTCGACGATTGGAAGCTCGCCCCTCGTCACCTCCGGCTCACTGCTCACGGACCGCGGCGTCGTCGTCTCAGGCTCCGGGGCGAAGGCCACGATCGATGGCTCCGCGATCACCTCGACCATCAGCGACGGCCTGGTCGTTTCCGGGCCGAACGCCTCCGCGACCCTCAACGCTTCGAAATTGGACCGCATCGGGGGCAACGGCGCACTCGTCTCCGGCTCCGGAGCCGCTCTGTACGTCACTGGCACGTCGGAGATCAGAAATGCCAAAGGTGACGGCATCCGGATTCGCGGATCGACTGCGACGCTGCTCGTGCAGGACTCGACCGTGCGCAACTCCGGCAATGACGGGGTGAGCGTGACGGGCACATCGTCGCCCACCCGCATCCAGGCCACGCTGCTCCGCTCGTCCATCCTGCAGTCGGCGAACACGGGAGTCGCCGTGGCAGACGTGAGTGGCACCGGGTCCGTCGTCCAGGTTTACGGGACGCGGATAAGCGGCGCGCAAGTTGCAGGCGTCTCCGCGTTGAACAGCAACGTCGATGTCGCCCCCGATCCAACGGTCGCCAACGGCGCCCAGACCAGCATCACCAACACGGGCATATACGGCATTCAAGTCCGTAACCTTTCGACCGTCGCAGTCACGAGGACATCGATCTCGAGCGTGCCCACCGGTATCAGTGCCGTGAACACGACTCGTAGCACAGTGCTGAATCTGACGGCCAACAGCAACACGATTTCGGTGTCGGGATCGGGAACCGGGATCGCGATTTCAGGCGTCGCGGGTATCCCACCCGATACGTCCGTCGATCCCCCAACTCCCTCCATTCCGCCTGCTCGCGTCCACGCCCAAGTGTTGTCGAACCGCATCACGGTCTCGGGAAGCACGGGCATCACACTCATCACGCTCGATCCGCCGGACCCGTCGGAAGGCCTGCCAGTGGCACTGAGGGCAATCAGCATCAACGATGCCAGCGATGCAGCGGAACTCAAGGCCCGCAACTTTGGCGTCGGCGTGCTGGAAGACCCGGCGCCAGACCTCAACACCGACCCCCCGCAGGGAAGCCTGATCGACTGGAACGCCGTCCACTTCGACGGAAACCTTCCGGCTCGTCCACCGGAGCTGCCGCCGGTCGAGGCCCCCTGACCGGGATTGCATAGCACGATCAGTCACGAGATCCGCCCCGTCCTCGTTCGCTTCATCATCCAGCCATGCGACAAGCCTCCTGGTTCACGACTCGAACGGCCCTCGCGGCCATGCTCGTGTGCGGGAGCGCAGCGGCGCAGGTCGGCCAGGTGCCCATGGCTCCGGCGTCCGGGCTGGCGAACCGGGCTGCGGCCGGATTCGCGGGCCTCAATCAGAACGGCCCCGGCTGGATGTACTACGGCATCAACGCGGCCGATCGAGGCCTCGGCTACTACGGCAGCTACATGACGCTTGGCGGCTACATCCCCTACTCCGAGGACGGTCTCGGCGGCCTCTGGGCGGCAGACCTCCGCAGCCACCTGTCCGTGAACGGCGGCTTCTTCTCGAACGTCGGCGCGGTCCGGAAACAGTTCCTGGGCGGCACGCTGTTGGGCATCGGCGTCTACTGGGACTACGACGGCGATCAGAACCAGTACCCCGCCGCAGGCGTGCTCGGCTCTCAGTGGGGCCAGTTCGGCCACTCGTACAACCAGGTCGGTGTGAGCGGCGAGTGGCTCACCGACTTCGGCAACCTGCGGAGCAACGGCTACATCCCGGTGGGCACGACCGCCTACACGATCGGAGCCCCCGGCTCGCCCTTCTACGGCAGCAACATCCTTTGCGACTACGGGCTCGACACGGCCCTGTCGGGCGCCGACCTGGAAGTCGGCGCCTACATTCCGGGCCTCAACGACTGGGCCGGCATGATCAGCGTGGGGGGCTACGCCCTGGGCAACGCCCGCTACGACTGGTCGTCCGGTCCGCAGGACGGTCGCGACGTCGTGCCGTGGTTCGGCGGTGTCTACACGCGACTCGACATGACCTTCCTGGAGAACTGGGACTTCTCGCTGCAGGCCAACAACGACAGCTATTTCGACTGGACCGGCTTCGCCCGACTCACGTACCGCATGGGAGGCAGCCGGCGGCGGAACGTGCCCGACCAGATGGAGCAGCCGATGATGCGCAACGAGCACATCGTCCGCGCCCACCAGACGCCGATCGCCGCGGTCAATCCGGCCACCGGCCTGGCATGGAACGTGATCCACGTCGACGACACCGTCGCCACGATTGGCGGCAATGGCACCGTCGAGTCACCGTTCCGGACGCTTGCCCAGGCGCAGACGGCGGCCATCAATCCGTACGACGTGGTCTTCGTGCACACGGGCTCGAGCGCGGCCAGCCCATACGAGGCCACGTGGCAGTTCCAGGCGGACAACCAGATCCTCGTCGGTCAAGGGTCGACGCTGGCGCTCAACACGGCGACCTGCGGCTTCCGCCAGTTCTTCGCCACTGGAACGAGCACCGCGTATCCGGTTCTCGCGAGTGGAGGGAACGCCGTCACGCTCCGCAACGGCGCGATCGTGGACCACTTCTCGATCCAGAACGCGCCGGTGGGAATCCTCACCGACGCGTCGCTCACCGGCAGCGCCAACGTCAACGACGTACGAATCGCAACCGGAGCTGGGAACACCGGGGTGCTCGTGCAAGCGGCTTCAGGAACGGCGAACTTCACAAACATGAACATCACGAACGGCGGTCGCGGCCTGTACGTGACCCAGGGCGCCCCCGACGTTCGGTTTCAGGGTCGAATCGCGACCGATGCATCCGCCGAAGAGAGCGTTCTCGTCGAGGGACTGACCGGTGGCTCCGTGATGGTGAATCGGACCACTGACACCCTGTCCACGGGGGTGGCCAAGAACGAGTCGACGGTCTCGACGGCGCTCTTCATCGTTCAGGACCAGGGATCGACTGCGCCGGCGGCGATTCAGGTCGCGAACAACACCTCCGCCGTCGTCGGCATCGGCCCAACCGACGTCAGCCAACCCACACAACAGGGAGTGGCCGTGCAGGGTAACACTGACTCGACGATCGCCTTCTTCGATCTTTCGATCAGTGACGCCGTGGCCGAAGCCTTCTTGACGCAGTCCAACGACAACCTGTCGCTCGTGAGTATTCAGGGCCGAAGCGATCTCTCGTCCCAGTCAACCGCGGCCCCCGCATTTGCGAGCAACGACGACGCGAATCTCATAGTCTCGCTGCTGTCGGTCGCATCGAAGACGGTCGCACCGACGCCCGCCATCAGATTGCAGGGCGCCTCGGCTGGTGATTTCTCGATCTCCGACTCTTTTCTGGTGGAAACCGGTAATCCGAGCCCGCCCCCCGCCACGATTCCCGCCCCCGGAACGAATGCCAACGTGAGCAACTCCACCGGCGTGACCGTGACGCTGCCATAGGCTCTCCGTCACGCACCGTCGGTCGCATCGGGCCTGGGCGCGGCGGAAAAACCGGCACGACCCGCAGACGGATCGACCGGTTCTTTGCACTGCGACGGACTCCGCTTTACGATCCTCCCGAAGGTCCGCCCTTTCACGCGGGGATCCCACGGGCTGCGGAGTTTGATCGATGGCTGGAACTCGGGCAAGGAGGAGTCCTCCGTGGCGGGGGGCGACGAGCCGGGGAGTCGAGCGACTGGAGCGGCGGGACTGTCCTGCCGTGGTGAGTATTTCGGGGCCGACCGAGGTGACGGAAGCTGGGCAACCGGTCACCTTCACGGCCACTCTTTCCGCCCCGCAAACTCGGCCCGTTGAAGTGAGCTACTTCATCTCGGGAACCGCGACGGCCCGCCAGGACTACCGGCTGGCGCTTGGCACAGGAGGACTGCCGGCCCCAAGCGGCACGCTCATCTTCAAGCCTGGCACGACGTGGTTGCCGATCGCCTTCACGCCGATTGGCGACACGATCCGCGAAGGAAACGAGGACGTTCGATTCAGCCTCGCCGCGGTACGCGGGCACACGCTCGGGACCAAGACCGCCGTGTGCTCCATCATCGACGACGACAACTACACGGCGTCCGTCACTGGTCCGGCACGGGTCCAAGCCAACACGACGTCACGATTCACCATACAGTTGTCGTCGCCCGCCACGCGGAACGAGACGTTCTACGTAAACACCGAAGATCGCACGGCCTCATCGTCGTCTGATTACGCACCCTTGCGAAATTTGCCGGTCACTTTTTCACCTGGCCAGCAGGCGAAGCACTTTCGCATCGCGACACGTCCGGCCGGGAGTGCGGGATTCGACCGCTCATTTGTCGTGACAGTCAGTTCTCGAGCCAAAGACGTGCCCGCGGTCTTGCCTGTGACGGTCACAATCGCCGGCAACGGCACCGCGGTGCCCCCCGGTGGCCCGCCGATCCTTCCAGCAACCTTCACGCACGACTATGGGTGGGGCGTGGTCAACGCCGCGGCGGCGGTCGGGAAGATGCTCGGTGGCACGACGGCCTTGCCCGAGGTCGCCAACCTGGGAGGAGTCAACTGGGGCAACGACATCGTGCGCGCCCCCGAGGCCTGGGCCCGGGGCTATACGGGTAACGGAATCGTGGTCGCGGTCGTCGACACGGGTGTCGACTACACCCATCCCAGCCTCGTGAACAGCATCTGGGTCAATCCGCGCGAGATCGCGAACGACGGAATCGACAACGACAACAACGGATTCATCGATGATGTCCGCGGATGGGATTTCTTCGGCAATGACAACGATCCGATGGATGACATCGGTTACCTCGACGGGTCTGGGGGCCATGGCACCCATGTGGCCGGCACGATTTCCGCCGCGGCATCGACGGATCGGCCTCGTGGAGTCGCGTTTGATGCCAAGGTCATGGCCGTCCGGCTATCGAATCAGATCCGGGACGACAACTACCTTGCTTCATCGATTTTGTACGCCGCCAACAATGGAGCGCACGTCATCAACCTGAGTCTCGGTGTTCCCCCGAGTCTCACCGTTACCGACGCGATCCGCTTCGCGACGTCCCTGGGTTCGATCGTCGTGGTCGCGTCCGGCAACGATGGCCGCCCGCAAGCCGATTTTCCGGCGTCGCTCGCCACGGTCCCCGGGGTGATCGCCGTCGGTGCGGTCGATGGCACGCGAACAGTGGCGCCCTTCTCGAACCGTGCCGGAACATCAAACGCCCTACGATACGTCACCGCCCCCGGCGTGCAGGTGGTCTCCACAGTGCCAAGGAATTACCCGGGCGCATCCGCATCGGCGGCCGGCAGTTTCGTGGCCCTCGATGGCACGTCGATGGCCGCGCCGCACGTCGCCGGCGTCGTCGCCCTTGCGCTCAGTGCCGTGCCGAACCCCAGAACCCCGGGCGTCCGCGACCGCATCGTGAACGCCCTCTTCAGCACGGCGCAGCAGCCGCCGGCCATCACCATGGCCGCGATGGCGTCGGCCCTTGAAGCGGGCCAGCAGCCCCGCACGAAAACGGCCCGGGCATTCGCGGCTCTGCAATCCGCCTGATCGGCCGAACTGCCGGATCGCGGTCTCACGCCGCGGCGATCCCGGCACCGACGTGGACAGCGCCCGCCACCTCCGAGCGGGTGTTGACTGCCAGCCGGTAGAGATGGCTCCAGGATGAAGCATCGACGTCGGCGGGCAGGGTCCGCCGACGCCAGGCCTCGAAGACCTCGCGGGACTGTTCCGTGACGGTTCCCGTGCGGCTATCGCGGGTCGGCACCACACACCGCCGGCAGACGTTCGTGGCCTGAAACCGGACGTCACCGATCATGAAGGAACGCGGCTCCGGCGGCGGTGGGTCGGCGTAGGGGTCGGCCGGGAGGCCCGCATCGAGTTCGCCCAGCGGCGGCTGGAGGAGCGGCCGCGCCGGGCTCGCCAGAGCGTCCTCCCAGAAGGCCTCGCAGCCGCCGATCTCGAGGTTTTCCCGGAACCGCCGGCGGCACTCATCGACGCTGAACCGAAACCAGCCCGCGACGGCCTCTAATGTGGCCGTCGAAACGAGCGTCGGCCCGGCCGCATCGCGGTCGTCGGGAAATCCGCCGTCGACCCGCTCGACGAGCAGCACCGGCTGACTGAACGCCTCAGCGAACCAATCGCATGGCCCCGCCGGCCCGGGCACGAGCGGAAATGAGTCTGGGCCGAGCGCAGCCGCGCGATCGATCCCCGGAATCGCCCGGGCTTCGAGGGCCAGAGGATCGACCGAAAGATGGACGACGTTTCCCTCGCCCAGGTCGAACTCGGCGCGAATCGCGTGAAACAGCGGCGTCCGCTTGGCATTGAGCACGCGGCCGTCCATGTCGGTGAGCTGCCAGCGGCGGTCGTGCTCCAGGCCGCCGGAGGGCAGCACACGGGCTGCGGCGACGTCGACGCCGTCGAGGCTCTTGACGGGGTAGATCGTGATCCGATCGAGCGTGGGCATGGGGCGGGTGCCACGGAGGCCGCGACGCACCGCTACCGGTAGGCGTCCTTACGATGACGAATCACCACGACAGGCACGCGTTGCCCGTTGTCATCAATCTCATACAGGATTCGATAATCGCCCACTCTGATCCGCCATGCTTCGCGGCCAGCCAGTTTTGAGCAGCCATCCGGACGCGGTGCCTCCGCAAGCCCCTCCAGCGCGACCAGGATTCGCGACTGCACTTCGGCTGGCACGCGTTCCAGCTGTTTCTGTGCGCCACCCGCAACCTCGACGGCATACATCAAGGCTCACGCCTCTCGCGAATCTCTGCAGCCACCCTCTCAAGCGGCGTGGACTTTTGCTTCTCAGCCACAGCCGCATCGTATGCGCGAATGTCCTCGAGTTCCTCGAGTTCCTCGACGATGCTCCGCCACTCTTCGATGGTGACCACAACATCGATGGGCGTCTGACGGGCATCGACCAGAAAACGGGGATTGACGGCAGCCACGGCGAGAACATCCCGGGGGAACATCGAGGAGTGCCTTGAGAGGGCATTGTAGCCACGGGGCTCCGTTTTTTGCTTCCTACGACCAGGCATGGGTGTCCTCGATGCCGATGAACGGTCGGTCCCCATCGCTCACGCGATCGGGGCTTCCGGAGGCCGGCGGCGAGTGGCCCACGCGGGTTGGAAACCCGCGCTCCGACGAGAGGCCGCGGGATAAGGCCAGGGCGACGGCAGGGAGAACGCGGGTTGAAAACCCGCGCTCCGACGGGCAGGGCCCACGGTGCACAGCATCACGGGACGGCAGGCCGGGGCTGCCCGTGCCCCGGGAGCCGGCGTATGCCGCCGAGCGCAGCCGACCAAGCCGCCTGAGGCGGCTCGGTGCCCGTGGCGAAGCGTAGGCAGCATCGAATGGCAGGAAGTTAAGACGTTATTGAGCTTTGAATAGTTCTTTCAAGTGACTACAGGTCGAGTTCAGCCTGACGGAAGAAGGAACGGAGAAGCCGCTGCTCGCCCCGGGTCTTTCTGAGGGCGTCGGAGACGGTCCTGCCAAGATGAAGAAGAT
>VGYR01000012.1 GCA_016872925.1 Planctomycetota bacterium | reverse complement strand
CACTGGCTTTTTTTGTGAGGATGTTCTCCTCCATCAGCTCGGAGATGACCTCGTTCTTCTGGGCGATCTTGGCGTCCTTCCGGGCGACGACTTCCTCGAGCTTGGCGATCCGCGCGTCCTTGGCCGACTCGGCTGCCTTGGCGTGGCGGCCCTTCTTCAGGTCGAACACGTCGGCACCGTGCTCGAAGATTGCAGCCTGCCAGCGATAGATCTGGCTGGGCTGGAGCCCGTACTCGTCACACAGGTCTGAGATCGGAATCCGTTCGACGAGGTATCGCTTGACGATGGCGATCTTCTCGGGGCCTGACAGCCGCTTGCGCTTCTGGGTCATGGGATGGAATCCTCCGGGGGAAAGGGTAAGCTAACCCTTGTCCGCGGAGATTCCAGGTTCGACGGGAGCAAGACATCAGGGCCGTCGTTCCAGATCAACTCGACGTTGAAGTCGGTCGGAATCATTTCGAGCATGAAATCATCGCCTGCCATGCATTGTCTCGCTTGGTAAGGGCGGGCTTCCTTCTACTACCCATGACGCGGATGAGGATGCTGCGGTAACGTGGTGATCATCGGGCTTCGCCAGCGGTATTTGCGGTACCTCTCGTGCGTCGTCAGCCAGTCGCTTCCATCAAACTCGGCAATCACATTGGCATCCTGATCGCATATTCGAAGCGGGCTGTCTTCGAACCGAAGCCATAGAAACGGACCAAATCGCTCCCAGCCCTCGCAGTTCAGCCATAGATAGACAGATTCACGCTGCGCCATAGTGAACTCCTTCATGTTGCCGGCGGTTGCTTCCGCTGCTCGCGCTCTCCACGGAAGCCCTCAATCCGAACTCGGTTCGCAGCTGCGACCCTTGCACGAACGGAGATGAAAACGAAGCTCAAACATCGCTGACGTCGCGGCGTTTTTAACAGGCTTGTGGTTTTGAGTGCCGCAGCCTTTCTGCGAAGCACCAAAGGCGTCAGCCGGGGTTAGAGAATACCTTATCCGCGTCATGGGCGACGGCCCGCATCCGTCACGTGACATCGGCGGCTACTTATCTCACGCCTGTGTGTCGCAACATGCTGGGGATTGATCGCCGGCGTGACCTATTTCCCTGGTGGTATCTCCTGCGGTCCCTTGGTTTGCACCACCACAGATCCTCGCTCTAAACGTGGCTACGCTTAAGGGGGACGGATTACGCACGTGGAAACACATGTTATTGTGCTGCTGCCGAAGCGCTTCGGCTCGGCAACCGTAGTTGTCATTGTCGGCCAGCCCACATCCCTGGCTAATCCCCGTCAGCCATCCGGACTCCCATGATCACATTCATCCACACCGCCGACTGGCAGCTCGGAAAGCCGTTCTCACGTGTCGCCGACGACGCGAAACGGACGATCCTCCGTGAGGAGAGGTTTGCGGCTATCCGACGCATCGGCGATCTGGCCCGGGCATCGAATGCCGCTTTCGTCGTGGTGGCAGGCGACGTGTTCGATTCGAACAGGCCATCCAACGAGACCGTGTCGTCGGCCTGCGATGCCATCGGTTCGATCGGCGTTCCCGTCTACGTGATTCCCGGCAACCACGACCATGCCGGACCCGGCAGTGTCTGGGAGCAGTCGTTCTTCCTTGCCGAAAGCCGGGACCGCGCGCCGAATCTCCGAGTGCTGCTCGAGTCGAGACCTGTCGAAGAGGCCGGGTATCTCCTCCTGCCGTGCCCGCTCAGCAGGCGGCAGGGAAGCGATGACCCGACGGCATGGATCCGTGGACTCGACTGGACGACGCTCGGCGACCGGCCTCGCATCGTCATCGCCCACGGCAGCACGCTGAGCTTCCGGCAGGAGGGAGACGAGGAGGACGGCGGTCGCCAAGCGAACCTCATCGAACTCGACCGGCTGCCGATGACCGAACTCGACTACGTTGCGCTCGGCGACTGGCACGGGATGGTCGACGCCGGCGACAAGGCATGGTACTCCGGGAGCCACGAGACCGACCGTTTTCCCAAGGCAGGCCAGACGACCGGCCACGTGATCGTCGTCCAGGCCCGCCGCGGGGGTGCCCCGACCACGCGGCCCGAACCCACCGGCCACACCCGGTGGCTCGTGCACGCGGAGACCTTCGCCACGGACGCGGGTCCGGCCGCCCTCAAGGATGCCCTCAACACGCTCGTCGGCACCGCCCAACGCCGCCTCGCGCTTCTGAAGCTCTCGCTGGCAGGCAGCCTCGGGCTCGCGGGCCATCATGAGCTGGGCACGGTTCTCGAAAGCTGGCGGGCGGGACTTCTCGACCTGCGGCTCGACAAGAACGTGGCCGTGGCGCCAACCGCCGACGAGATCGATGCACTCAGAAACACCACGACCAACACGCTGATCGCGAAGGTTGCCGGGGAGTTGCAGCGGCAAGTCGACGCGGGCGAAGACGCCGAGGTTGCCGGAACGGCTATCGCCCTGCTCCACGAGTTTGTTCACGCGGGAGGGACGCGATGAGGATTCTTTCCGTACGGGTCAAAAACTTCCGGATGCACGAGGACAGGACGGTCACGTTTGACCGCGAGCGGACCGTCGTGGCCGGCCCCAACGAGGCAGGTAAGAGCACGCTCGTGGACGCGATCGAGCGGGTGCTCTGCTATCCGCATCGATCGACGGCCGGCGATCTCGACGGCATCAAGCCCAAAGCCGGCGGCGGGGCTCCCGAGGTCATCCTGCAGTTCGAGCAGGACGGCGGTACCTACGTGATTCACAAAATCTTTAAGGGCAACGCCCAGTCGGTGGCGACGCTCACCGATGACGCCGGCAACCAGTTTCGAGGCGACGAGGCCGAAGAGCGGCTGCGAGCCCTGCTCGGATTTGGCAACGCTGCGCTGAGAAACCCCTTCTTCGGCTGGTCGCACCTCTGGGCCCGTCAAGGCGAGGCCGGCAACGATCCGACGGATGCAGACGCCCTCGGGCCGGCCGCGAAGGATCTCGATTCGCGGCTCAAGAGCCTGACCGGGACGACGCTTACCGAGTCTCGGACGGACACGGCCACGTACGACCGGATTGCCGCCGAATACGCAGCGACTTTCAAGCAGGGCGAGGCTGCGAGGGGCGGCTCTCAGCTCGCAATCGCGGAGACCGACCTGGAGACGGCTCGCGGGGCCGCAACGCAGGCCGCCGCCCAGCTGGCAGCGTACGAAGCGGCAGCCGACACCATTGTCCATGAGGAATCCCTGATCCGCGAAAGCCGCAACGCGATCGTGGAAACAGAGCACCGGCTCACCGAGCTGCGGCAAACACTGGAGCAGATTGACGCGATCGAGCAGACTTTGGCGACTCAGCACACCGCTTTGAGCAAAGCCGTCGAGACGCATACAGAGCTTGAGCAAGCTGATGCGCAGATCACCCAACTAGCATCCGAGATCGCCACCCGCACGAGTGCGATTGCACCCCGGGAGCAGGAGATTGAACGACTGCGGGTTCACGAAGCGCGGCTGCAGACAGACGTGGGACAATCCCTCGACGCGATCAAGCAAACCAACGAGTCGCAGCGATCGGTCACCACGGAAGAAAACCTGCTCAAATCCATCGAAATGGTTTTCGAGCTCGAGGCGATCCGCGTCGAGCTCACGGCAGTCCTGGAGCAGATCGAGGCCTATCAAGCGGTCATGGCGACGATCGACGCGCGGCTGCGCAAACTTCCCGAACTGGATAAGGCCGCCGTCGAGACACTCGAGGGACTCGACAGGCAGCTGGCGGTCGCCCAGGGAAAGCTGGAGGCTAGCGCTACGCGGGTCGAGGTACTCACGGCAGACACGGCCGTCACGGTGGATGGCCAGTCACTCACCGCTGGCGGGGCAAAGACCCTCACGAACCCCGCCGAGATCGCGATCGGCGCGGGAACCCGGATCCGAGTCACGCCGGGCGGCGACGCTTCTCTGATCGATCTGCGTGCGCGGATCACCGAACTCGACGAGGATCTCAAGACAAAGCTTGCAGATCTGGGCTTGAAAAGCGTGGCTGAGGCCCGGACGACGCTCGAGGAACGACTCGCAGAGCAGGCAAGACGAGACCAACTGCAGCAGGCGATTGACGAGCTCGATGGCGACGACGTGCAGAAGCAACTGAACGACACGGACGCCGAAATCCAAAAGATCAACGCGGAGATCACGAGGAAACAGCCCGCAGGATTCGAGCGGCCGACCGATGCGGCCGCGGTTGGGGCCGCGCTCAACGCGTTGGCCGAGCGGCGACAAGATGCCGACGCCGCCGTGGAAGAGGCCCATGCGAAGTTCAATAATGCCACGAGGGAACTCACCCAAACCCGGGAAACCCGCGAGACGCTGGAGGCCGAGCTGACGACGGAACGCCAGGCCGTGCGGGGGCTCGATGTGCAAAAAGCCGCGCTCGAACAAGTGCACGGGACGGATCGGCAGACACGGCTCCAGGGGCTGGCCGATGAAAAGGCCGAAAAGCACGCGGCGGTCGCAGGGACCCAACGCCGGTTGGATGCGCTCAATCCCGACACGGTGCGGGCCGATAAGGAGCGGCTGGAAAATGCCGTCGCCGGCCACGCCGAACAGATCACTCAAGCCGGAATTCGCAAGGCGACCGCCGAGGGCCAGTTGCTGAATGTCGGCACAAGCGACCTCCACGGCATGAAGGCCGCAGCCGACGCGCGGCTCGACGTCGCCCGTCGTCGCCACGCGGAAGTCAATAACCGGGCCCAGGCGGTCCGCCGCCTGAAGGAACTCTTCGATAGGCAGCGGAAAACCTTCGCCGAGCTCGTGGCAGCTCCGCTTCGCGCCAAGGTCGCGGAGTACCTCGACCAGCTCTACGGCCCCGGCAACCGCATCGCCGTCACGAAGTCCGGGGACGCCTTCGAAGATTTCGCGGTATCGAGGCAGTCCGCCGGGAATCAACATTTCAAGTTCGACGACCTCAGCGGGGGCACGAGGGAGCAGGTGGCCGCGGCGTGTCGGCTGGCGATGGCGGAGGTGCTCGCGGGGAGCTCGAATGAGGCTGGTCAGACCGTGGCGGGATGCCTGCCGATGGTGTTCGACGACGCATTCGTGAACTCCGACCCTGAGCGGATCAAGGCGGTGCAACGGGTGCTGTACCTCGGCGCCCGTCGCGGGCTTCAGATCATCGTGCTCTCCTGCAACCCGAAGGACTACGACCAGTTTGCCGCCACGCGGATCGATCTTCCACCGCCAAAGCTACCGGAGATATCCGTGCCAAACGCCGCATCGGCCACTTCAACAGCGGCGGACCACGAAGCAGCCGATGGGGAGGGCGATGCCGCCGACGTGGCCGAGTCAACCGCGTCCTGCGGCAGAGTGCCCTCCGGCGACGACGCGTCGCTCGCGGCGGCATTCGTTACGGCGCTCGCGGCTCGCCCGGATCGCAAATCCGGCAACAAATCGCTGCGGCAGCATCTCGGCTGGGATGAGGCGACCTACGAGCGGATCAAGGCGCAACTCATCGTGAGCGGAAGGCTTCAGCCTGGACGAGGTCGGGGGGGAAGCGTGCAGCTTCTCGACGACAACTAATCACTGCCGCGAGCTACCTGGTACCCTCGGAGAAGTCTGCAATGCAGCGCGATCTTGATCCTGACCCGACGCGTGGAACGCTCCCAGCGCCTAAAGACGCGTTTCTTCGAGCCAGCGGACGCGCGAGCGGCCTGCTTCACACACTTCGCAACTCCCGGGTGCTCTTCTATCCGGGGGCAGGGAGCGACATCAGTCCGGCGTTGCGGTTCGCCGCTATCGGTGCGATCGACACCGTTCTCTACTGCGATTACATCGACCGTGTGCCGCGAGTGGACTTTGAAATGATGGGGCACTATCGCGCCCGAGAAGACCGAGACGTCCATGCGTCGGAGCTGCGCCAGCATTGCCGCGCCGATTTCTTCCCAGCCATTCGGCATCCGTTTGGGCGGCGGAATGACGACGAGTCGAATCCCGTCATCGGCCGTGTCATGGAATTGCAGTCCTACGGCCCTGATGAAGGTCGCCTCACCTTCATCTACCTCGACACCGAGGCCATCCAGACATACATCCACGTATGGGGTGCCGCAGGTCTCGCACCGTTGCTCGTCGTGGTCCAGGACCACGGTAAGGGTGGGCTCTGGACACAGCTTGGCGGCGACTGCCTCATGTACACGGCTGCTCCGGTTCTTCCGCAGTTCCTGTGGGTCGGCAGCGAAGCGTGGCCGCACTACAACCAGATCTCACGGCCCGATGTCGACCATCACAGCCTGCACCGGAACGAGCGGACTCTCTGGGAATGCACGCTGCCTGATCGAATCAATCCGGATTCGCCGCTGCGGTTTCTCGTCGCCAGTGACCAGGCCGTGGTGGACCCGAACCGCGCTGCACGACTTCGGCCCTTCAGGATGCCGGCGGAGGTGCGGCATCGCGCCGGAGTGCCGCCACAGTCGCATTCCACGGCCGGCGACTGAACACAATGCATCGAGACGGCAATTCTCTAGCCCTCAAGGAGAAAACCCGATGACCTGGTTTCAGCTGATTCTCGTTTGGCTCATTGCCCCCAACCTGTTTCTATGGGCCTGGGTGTGGCTGGTGCCGACGTGTGTTGTCCGCGTGAAGTGGATCTATGCCGGAGCCCTGGGTTTGGCCTTGCCGGGGCTGATTCTGCTGCGGCGGGACGCGGACGACAGTGTTTTGCGTCATGAACTGCAGCACGTGCGGCAACTACGTCGCTATTCACCGTTGGGTGCCAGCCTGTTGCTCGCGTGGCACTACAGCGTGTCGGCGATCCAGCATCGGCAGCGCACAGGGCAGTTGCCGTCCTTTTGGACGCTTTGGCAGAAGAACCCTTTGGAGATCGAGGCCAACCAGGCGATGCGCGACAACACCCCTCTGCCGCGATACTGGGCCGTGTGAGGGGCTTGTAAATCATGAGATCAAACAGCACCTGGTGGCCGGGCTCACCTCTCAGGAGTTCTATCGAAGCTCGAGTGGTCGTCGCCGGGCGATCCCCAACCCCGGCAGGTGCGGCCTTCACGGTAAGGGATTTCTCTGGGGGCAGCGTCCTGGCCGGATCTCGAGGCTCGACCTCCGCAAGCACATCGGCTGGGTCGACGAGGATCTGGTTAACGCGATCGCCGCCACCATGCATGTCTCGCCGGACGTCGTCGCGCGGCTCCGGCAGGCTACTCGCGAACGGCATGAGCATGGCACCTGGCAGTGCGGCGCCTAGGCCTCCAGCGGATGGGCTGACGGAGGGAACCGACGACCGGAGCACTGCTTCAGTCCGTACGGTCCGATGATGAGCCGATTCGGGTCGGACGCTCTCTGAAGTACCACGCCCGCCTTAACCCGATTAAAGACTCTCGCTTGGTGGTACACTACGTGAGCAGTTCCACCAGCGTTTGGCCGGGTCGTCCGGCCTCGACTGGGCCCTCCGAGGAGCTGCACCATGCCCAATCTGATCACGGCCCGCGTCCTTGCGCATTTTGTGGCTTTCATCGAGTCCCGAGGAAAGCAGGGATGGGCCGAGTTTTGGGCCGAGGGAGGCGAGGATTTTGTCCGGGCAAAGGCCTCCGCCCTTCTGCGGGAGCGGGTCGTCCTGAACCGCTCCGGCGGCAAGGATGAAGACGCCGTCGACGAGGTCGCTTCCCTGGCGAGTCTGAAACTGCTGCGGATCGCCACGGGCGATCTGGCGGGCGGCTTCGACGTGGTGCGAAACGGCGACTCACCTGCGGCCCTCGCCTGCTGGCTGAAGCGGGTCGTCCACAGCCAGGTGCACGACCTCATCCGTGAGTATCGATACACCCGGGATGGTGTCAAGTTCCTGTCCTTCGAGGGCCTCGCACTGAACGACGGGTTTGGCACGACGGATGCTGTCGAACGGCACGATCGAGAGTGGAAGCGGTTCATGACGAGCGACCTTGTGATGCACTTCATGAACAAGCTCGCAGACAGCGACCGGCGCATCCTGGAGTTGGCTTACGTTCACGGCTTGACGCAACGGGAAATCGCCAAAAAACTGCGGGTTTCACCAGCCACAGCCTGCCGACTCGTGCAGCACGCAAAGAGCCAACTGAAGAGACTGATCGATCCCAAAACAGGAGGAATCTGATGCATGCCATTCGACAGTTCACCGTTCTGCGTATCGTCAACGGGATCGCCCGCATCCGAAAGATGTGTGGATTCTGCGATCGGCAGCACGTTGCCCGCTTTCCGGCCGATGACCTGCTCGTGCGCCGGCGGCACGGCAGCTTCTGCCGGAAGTGCCGGGTCGAACTCGAGCAGGCCCTGCGGGATTACCCGTGGCTCCGAGGACGGCGACGGCGGGACTGACTGCGGGCCAATGAAAAACCTCGCCAGAAGCCTGGCGACCTTTTGGCCCGCCATGGCCGGCGATGCGATCAGCCACCCGTGTCACCGCGGACGTCGCGGCCGGTGCTCGACGACCGTACCGCACGCCGCGGCTATTCGATCGCAGTAGTTCTCATCGACATCGATGCCGATGCCCCGCGCACCGATCCGCGACGCAGCAATGATGCCGTTGACGCCGCAGAACGGGTCGAGCACGAGCGACCCCTTCCCACAGCCGGCGAGTCGCAGACAGCGGTCGGCGAGGGCCACAGGGAAGGACGCGGGATGATCGCCACGATCGGAGCTCCGATGGATCGTCTCATGTGGAATGAACCAGCAGTCGCCGCCGCAGTGCAGCCCGCTGCCATCCCCATGCCGCCCGTGATTCCACCCGCATGCATGCGGCACTCCGACCGCGGCGCGATCCAGGGGCACACGGCCGTCACTCGTGAAATGAAAGACCTGCTCCCAGACGCGGTTGAGGTAGCGGGAGCCAGCCACGGGGCGGTAATGGCCTCGGGTGCGGCCGTCCACCGCCAGCGACTTGACCCATGCGATCTGGTTTTGGAGTTGAAAGTGCTTGGCGGCAGCCTGGGCCAGCTCGTAGGACGCCCACGGATGTTTGGGCACGTGGCCAGCGACCAGGAACAGCGACCCGGTGGGCTTGAGCACCCGTCGCAGTTCCCTGAACACCTCGCCGAGCCACCCTAGAAACTCGTCTCGCGGACGGCTGTCGTGGTAGGTGCCATACCGGACGCCCACGTTGTAGGGTGGGCTCGTGCAGACGGCATCGATCGATGCGTCGTCGAGCAGAGATCGCATCAGGCCGAGGCTGTCGCCACACCAGATTCGGACCCGCCCCCGCCGGGCCCCTGGCCGGACCGCGGCAGGAGGAATCTCCGCGAGGCAGTCTCGCAGCACGACCGAGAGCCGGCGATGAGGGGCGGCCTGCCGCAGGTCGATCGCCCGGGTGCGGACGCTCGCCGGGTATCTCGCGAGCCTCGAAGCCTCGCCGAGCGTCAGCTGGCCGAGCCGGACCGCTGCCAGGAGATCATCGCCCGCCAGCCGGAGCCGCTTCGCCGCCTCGACGTAGGCGGAGTTTGTGCCCGCGGCGCGGGCCGCGATCTGGCTCGCTTTTCCCCGAGTGGGCACGGTCGCCGAAACGCCGGCAGCCTTCCGCCTTCCGCGGCCGCGCGACAGCCGCTGCCGGGCCTTCGCCTCGGCAGCGAGGTGCGGCAGAATGTCGAGCGCCAGCACGGCTCGTTGGCTGGCCGTCAGGTGCCGCCGCTGGAGGTTCGCAGAGATCGCCCACGCAAGCGGCGAGCCCGTGCCACGCCACTGGGTGAACCGGGGCTGCACGCCCGCCTGCCGGCACGCCAGCAGGCGATTGCGGCCGTCGAGCACCAGGCCATCCAGCATCACGATCGGATGAATAAGCCCGTGTGCCGCGATGTCGGCCACGAGGGCGTCGAACTCCGCGGCCGGCAGCGGCGGAAAGACGAGACAGGCGGGATGGAACTCGGGATTCGACATCGAAGGCCTGACACTCAGGCGAACGGATCGCAGAATAATGCATCCGCCCGGGCAAAGCGTAGCAGATGCTCCCTACCATGAAGACCATCCTCTTTCTCGACGTCAACGGCGTGCTCGACTGCCTGCGCTGCGGCCGCGGTGCCGACTGCGGGCACTTCCATCGACTCAGGCGGATCGTGGATGCGCTGCAGTGCGACATCGTGCTGACGTCGTCGGTACGAACGAGTCGGGAGAGCTGCAGGAGGCTCCGAGAGCAGTTCACGGAGCATCGCATCCCCGTTTGGATCGGGGCGACGCCGGACCTGTGTGGAGCACGCTGGACCGAAATCATGAAGTGGGTGGAGAGGCACCTGCGCGAGGAGACACGAATCGTGATCCTCGACGACGGAGACGATGCCGACCCACGACCACACACGACCGCCCTCGCCCACTGCCACTTCTTTCAGACCAGCCTCGCCAGCGGTCTCGATGACGAGATCACCGCCGCCATCGTCGCGCTGGCGGCCGCCCGCCGCGGGTACGGCTGAGCCGCAGCCGTGGCGGACCAGCGGCCCGATCACGCCGCCAGCCAGGCGGCGTCCCCACCATGCGACTCGAGCATGGGGCGGAGGAGTTCGTAGGCATGGCGCAGGCACCGGTGCACCCGGCTGACCGGCACGCCCAGAACCTTGGCCGTGTCGCGTTCGGAGCAGTCCCTGTCGAGCTTCAGCCGCACCACCTCCCGCATGAACGGCTCCGGCAGCTGGTCGATGCACAGTTCCAGGATGGGAAGCAGGTCGGCCCGCTCCGCCTTCGCCACCGCGCGATCGATGACCGATCCACCCTCGTCGCCACTCGGCAGCTCGTTCCAGTCGAGATCGCTCGCCGCCAGGATCTTCACCCCCCGGCCGCCCCGAAAGGAACGGTGCCACTCCACGCTCTGGTTCTCGACGACCGTCCACAGCCAGCCTCGCAGGCCCGACAGGCCCGGCTTCGCCTTCGCCGGATCGAACGGCCCGCCCGAATCAGGGGCCGCCAGGCTCATCAGCCGCACGGCCGTCTGGTTGACGACGTCATCCACCGCCCAGTCATCGCTTCCGTCCGGACGCCGTACGCCCAGGTTGCGCAGCGACCGCCGGGCGAACTCGCCCACGATCGGGCCGATCTCGGCCCACACCTCCTCGAAGCCTTTTCCGGTCTCCTGAAACCGAACCAGCAGATCGACGACGTTCCTGGCCATGCGAACCTCCTTTTTGTGTTTTATCCCTATGCCCACCAAGGGCTTCAGGCAAGTTGCCTTTGACCGCGTTCTGCACGCCAGACGTACCCAGACTGTTCATTCGCGGGTACAAGTTTTTTGGGAGTGAACCGCTATCTGCCGGATGGTGCTCGCGGCCCACTCCGACAAGAACCGATCCAGCTATCTTATTTTCGCCCGGTCTCTTCGACGCTCGGATTCAGGATCGCTTCCAGCGTTTCCCGACGAACAACGATCTTGAACCGGGTCGGCCTCAGGATGGCCGACTCGCTCATTCGGTCATTGAGGAGAGCCCCACTGACCGCGGCTTGCTCCGTTGTGCCAGCCGCCCGACACGCACCGCTCTGCGTCGCCGCTTCTTCCATCTCGACAGCTCCTCGTACATGGGGTGGATCGTGCGAAGGCACTACCCCCCCAAAAAGGAGGTTGCGCCGTGTCGCCTTGACCCTCACCCATCCACCCCGGTCGGAATCCTTCGAGGATCCCGCTGAGCCCCGGCGGGGTTGGAGATGCCGCTGCGACGCCCCTATTACCGCGCCGCACCGGATTTTTTCAGGGGAAACCGTTTTTTCTTGATTTTTTCCACAAGTAAAGCCGTTTTTTGGAGCCACCTCATCTCGCGCAATCCTCCTACACCTCCCAGGGTGCCCCTTCCTCGGTCCGGAGTCACGACCTCGGCATCGCACGGATTTCGATCCGGTCCTCGATGAAGCCCATTCGCCGAAGCTGTTTTTTCTGCCGCTCGTTTCGGCACAGGATTCGCTTCGCCGTCTTGAGGTTGAGCGACGGCACGACCACCTGGTCACGCTCCACGAACACATGCCTGCGAAGCAGTCTTTCCAGGTCCGGCCGCTCCTCCCGCCAGGCGAGTTCCCAGCGATGGACCACCGGATCCAAGGCGGATCCATGCTCCGCGGTCGATTCAGCCAGCCACCTGTCGAGCTTGTCCACCAGCCAGCGATCGATTTCGGCCTTGCCAGGCGGCGAGTTGAGCGTCGTGTTGAGCACGTGCAACCACCAGAACTCGTAGTCGATCGGAAACCCCTGGATCAGATCGAAGCCAAACAGCACGCTGTCGCGTTCGGCCCGCTGCACGCTGCCGCTGATGCCAATGGGATTCACCCGGTAGCGATAGCCGGTCATGCTGATGTCCCCTCGGGACAGCCAGATCTGCGGACAGTAGCCGCAGTGGTGCCCCAGCCATTCGTAGGCCGAGCGAAACTGGTTTGAGGGATCGTCGTGCGGCAGAATCGTGCCATACGCGACGTATTTCAGCGGCAGGCTGTGGTAGTACACGGTCGTCCGCGCTAGCGGCCCCGCCGCGCTGCCGCCTCCCGGATCGCTTCGACCTGCCGGCTTGTCTCGGGCGACGAACGGTTGCCCTTCTTCGTGCCCACACGGGCTGCCGCGATCTGCTCGAGCGCCGCCTCGGGCGAGCAGCCCCGCGACACGTGCCACACACCAACCACCGTGCCCGTGCGGCCAACGCCACCCCAGCAGTGAATGAACACTTTGCCACCTCCAGCCAGCGACTCCTCGATGTCGGCCACGATCCGGTCGTAGTGCTCCGGGGTGGTCACGTTCACGTCAGGGATCGGATGCGAGATTCGCCGCAGCTCGATGCCCTGCTCCGCCGCGACCGCCGGCAGATGCTCGACGTAGCCAATCAGCCGGTCGTTGTCGTCTGTGAGATCGATGATCGTGCCGACGCCGGCCCGGGCCAGCAGCTCGAGCTTCAGCCGCGTGATGTCGGGCTCGGCTCGATCCCCCGGAAACTCACCACCCAGCACCCGCCCCTCCGCGTCGGCCCACCACGCGTGGAAGAACTCGTCGTGCTCCCACTCCAGCCGCGCGCCCACCGCAGCCCGGTGGAGCGCGTCAGCCAGCGACTCGATCCGCTCCCGCATCGCCAGTTTCGCCAGCCAGTCGGCGGGAATCCCTTCCACACCCCAAGCCGCGCCGGCCAGCTGCCCGGCGATCGCCGCGGTCGTGTCGGCATCGTCGCCGAGATTCGTGGCCCGCAGGATCGCGTCGCGAAAATCCTTCGCTCCAGCCACCGCCCAGATCGCCGCCTCCAGGGCATCGATGCAGTATCCCGTGCCGCGGATCGACGGCGGCTCCTTGCCCCGCCAGCTGCCCAGCGCCACGGCATCGACCTCGGGATGCAGGTCGCCGTGGGCCCAGAAGTCGGGAGCGAACACCCGCTCGCGTGACTCGCCCCGGATCAGGGCCGCCGTCATGGCCGCCAGCACCCTGCAGGCATCCACCGGCCGCCGGGCCGGATGCGTGGTGCGGCTCGACGCCGCCGCCCGCTCGACCACGACGCTCGGTTCGTCGAACCAGCGGATCGACACCGGAGCCAGCCGCATCAGCGAGCCGTTGGCAGCGGCCTCTTCGTCAACCTCGGGGTCGTGCGGGTCGCCCGTCTGGACGAATCGAGCGAGCTGACTTCTCGTGGTGATGCCGATGTCGAAGCACTTCCCCGTGGGCGAGAAGACGCCCTCCTTCCACCACCGCACGTAGCGATGGAGCTGGTCGACGGGGTCGTGGTCGCCATGGATGACGAGCGACTCCGCCAGGCACAGGGCCATCGACGTGTCGTCGGTCCACTGCCCTGGCAAGAGCTTGAACGGCCCCCCGCCGACCATGTCGGTGACGGGCGGAAACGTGCCGGGCTTCCGGAACTCCACCGTCGTGCCCACGGCGTCGCCGGCGGCGAGCCCGAGAAGGGCGCCCCGGGCCCGATTGCGCGTGAGATCGGGATTGCGTGGCTCATCGTTTTTGCTCATCGGCATGACTCCTCTCGGGTGAACGAATACGTGCTGCCGCCGCTGACCGCGGCTTGAAACGCCTGCAGGGTCGGTCTCGTGGCGCGGTGCCAAGGGCCCGTCAGCCCTTCATCGCCATCACGCACGTCATCGGACGACAGGCACCGATACCACTGCAGGCCATCTGCAAACTCCCAGTTGCCGCGATACCGCGACTCCAGAAGGCCTTCGCGAAACGGCACGCGAAGCAGGAAGGTGCGACGGTCGCCCATGAAACAGTCGGTGTGAAGCAGCTCCAACCGCCCCTCGACCTCCTCGGCCGCGACGCCGATCGCCCGGCCAAGTGCCGCCACGCACGTCGCGTAGGAATAGCTCTCAGGCACGTTCAGCAGTTCCTGCGCCGTTTCCCGGACGGCGCATCGCGAGAAGTTGCCGTGGTCGGCTGCCTCCAGCGTGCCGAAGGGGACGCTCCACCCGTGAAGGCTCAGGCCTACCTGAGCCAACCCAGCCTGCCAGGCCTTCCTCGAAGGCCGCTTCCGACCCAGGACCACGTAGTCCCTGCCCAGGGGGTCTCGCGTGGCCAGCAGGACTCCGGCCCCGCACATGCTCCAGGAACTCAAAAAACCGCTTGTTTTCAAGGCTTTTTCTTTCATTTTGGTGTCATCAGCGGCTTTCAGCTATTGGGATACGATTTCGAGTGAGAATTATTCGCGGAATCTTTTATTTTCTCGCTTGGGGATACCGAAACCCGTTCTGGGCCGTCTAGCTATATGGAGTGCGTAGACGAATGCCTGCCGCATCAGACGACTTTCATGTCGACCTGGGCCTGGGCGACCGCGGCCACGGCCTGCTGCACCCTCGCCACCATCGCCGTGGTCTTCGCCCGAGCGTCGGCAGCCAATGATGCGAGGGCGGCGGGGCCGGCGTCGAGAAATGCCTCGAGCGTCCGACGCCGCTGGGCATACCTGGCATGCACCGCAGCGATGTCAGCCTGTGGCAGGAGCGTGGGATTGGCCTGAAATCGCTGCTCGCAGGCAGCCCGCCAGCCCACCATCGCCCGGGCGGAACTCGGCCCAAACCCCTTCAGCCGAAGCAGCCTGTCGAATGCCACGTCGGCCGCTGAGCAGATCCCGGCGGTCCGGAGCACCGACTTCTTCGTGGCCCCCACCCCTGGAATCTGCGCCGTTGCCACGGAAAGGCTCTCGAGGAATCGTCGCTTCTGATCCCTGACAGCCCCGTCGCGGATCCTCTGGATTTCCTTGGCTGTCTCCGCATCGATGGCGAGATACTCCGCGCGACACCGGGCCAGCTCATCCTTTTTTCGCTGAAATGCCTCAACGCCGCACCGTCCGGGAAGCTCTCTGACGAGGCTCTCGAGCGTGCCCGTGGCCGTGGCGAGGGAGTGCTCGCGGCGATTCCGTTCTCGGGAGAGCTCTACGCCCGAGTGAAATCCACTCATCAGGACCGAGACGAACCCCTTGAGGCTCGCGTCGGCGACGGCGGCCGGAGGGAGCGGACTGGGCACCAGGCCACGCGTGTCGACCTGGGGGACTGCAGGGCAGGCAGGAACTGCGACCGCCTCGATTCTGGCCCACACGCCGCGGAGGTTGTAGACCACGATCGGCTGCGCGGAGATCGGCTGCAGAAACAGGGCCACTCCCTGCCGCTCGAGCATGCACCACGGACACGGACCGAGATAGTGCGGATAGCGGTGGATCGACTGGGCCGGGCATTGGCGGATCGTGCGCGCAAGGGCATCGAGCGCCTTCACCCACGTTGCCGCGTCAGGCCGGCCTCCACGCACGCCAGCTTCCGTAAACGCGGCGTGGAACATCCGCTGGATCGGCTGCGGCACGATCCCGAAGGGAACGCTCCGCGGCGGAGGTGACGTGCCCCGCAGCCGTCCGTCGCGGGCGTAGGCGAACCGCAGGGCGCGGATGTCGGCCTCGAGCGCGTTGCCGACGTGGTCGTTGAGCGGCACGCCCGAATAGGGATGCCTGCCGCCGAAGAGGAGATGAAACACGAGCAGGGCAAGGCCGAACGCGTCGTGCTGCGGGGTCCGCCTAACCGTGGCGAAGCCGCCCACGGTCTGCAGCTCGGGGGGCGTGAAGTGGGCCACGCCCACCTCGCAGAGATAGAGCCCACCGCTCGTGGAGAACTGAAACGAATCGCTGTCGATCAGCACGACACGGCCGTCCCGCCCGACCAGCACGTTCCCCTGGTTCACGTCGCCAAGCACATGGCCGTGCTGGTGGATCATGGCAAAGGCAGCGGCGGTGTTCCGGGCCACGTGGACCAGAAAGTCCCAGCCGGCCCCGGGGAAGTGCGTGCGACGGTGAGATGGCCCATAGACCTCGTGGATCGGGAGGCGATCGGTGACCCGGGGCATCAGGAAGCCCACCACGGGACCGCGCGCCGTCCGGTGAAGCGTGTCCACCGGCCAGCTCGTGTAGTTCAGGAGATCGCGCGTCACCGCGCGGGCCATGAGGCGGAGCTTGTCCTGTTTTCGCGGCGTCAGGGACTCGTGATAAAGCTTGGCCACGGCGCGGGGCGTGGCCGGCAGTTCGTAGACCGCCCCCTCCCCTCCCTTGCCGAGCTCGCGGCCGAGGTCGATCGTCGCGCCACGACCTGTGAGAAGCCGCATCACCATGATTCGTCACGCCGGCTGGCAGCAGGTCTCCGCGGACACGCCCAGCGCGGCGAGGACGAGGGTCTTGTCGTCGTCGGTTCGCTTCTCCACCTCCGGTCCGCCGAGGAACGCCAGCAGGCCGGCGTGAAGCCGGTCCTCGTCGTGTGCAGCCGCCCGCGAAAGCACCTCGAAGAACCCACGAAAGAAGGGCTCGTGGGGCGCGTTCCTCGCAAGATCGACGGCGAGCCGCTGGATGCCGTCGGTGAACACCGCGACCCGCTCCGCACGTCCCGGCACGGTCGCCGTGCGGACGCGGCCGAGAGCGTCGTCGTCGGTGATGAAGTACGTCTGGTTCGCATACTCCCCCGACATCGGAGTCACGGGCATCTGGAGGCCGCCGCCCACGTCGATCACCACGCCCCCGTCGCCGATCTGCACCACCGTCGCAGCGGCATCGGTGGCCACCACGCCAAGCCAGGTGCAGGCGAAGTCGCGGGGCGCGAGCCCAGCGGCGGCGGCGACCTCGCGGATCCGCGCCGACACACGGCCGGCGCACTCCACGAGCAGTGCCTCGACTCCCTCCTCCGGAATGACGTCGAGGCTCGCGGTCAGGAACGCCGCCGTCGCCTCCATGGCCACCTCGGCACCGACACCGCCCTGCAAGGCAGTGCCGGCGCCGTCGGCGGCGAAGGCGAGGAGCAGCTGGCGACCGGAGGTCGTCCGGCAGGAGGTCGCCCAGCTGCTGTCCTGACACGGCGATCCGGTCGCACGATGGGACGAACCGATCGTGGAGGCACCGACGATCCGCCAGTTCGTGGGGTTCGTGGCGGTCATACGGCGGCCCATCCCAACGGGGCGTTGATCTTGACCTCGGTGCCCGGGGTGGAGCTCGACACCGTCTTCAGCGATGCGGAGAGCCACTTGAACAGCTCGCTGAACTTGAGGCCGTCGAGCCGCAGCGGCTCCCGCACGCTCACCTCCTTGAGCTTCTCCATGTCGGCCTTGGACACGCCGATGGCGAAGAAGGCGAACCGCTTGCCATCCTCCCCGGAACGGACGGCGTCCGCCGCCGCCTGCCAGGACTCAGTCGTCGAGGGGGCACCATCCGTGATCAGGAACACCCACGGGCGGTAGTAGGAGATGCCGTTGGCACGGTACTCCGCCTTCCGCTGCTCCACCATCTCCAGCCCGTGGAGGATGGCAGCCCCCATCGGCGTGTCGCCCTGGTGGACGAGCGTGGGCGGGCTGAAGACGGTGGCCGACTCGAACGGCAGCTCCGTCTTCACCGGCCCGAACGTGACGATCCCGACCTCCACTCGTTTCATCGCCAACGGATCACCGTGGAGCTCGTTCTTCAGCGAAACGAGCCCTGCGTTGAGCTCGTCGATCGGTGCGCCCTCCATCGACTGTGAGACGTCGAGCAGAAGAAGGCAGGGGCAGCGGGGCTCGGGGTTGTCGGCGAAGCCGGTGGCGTCGAAGGGGATCTGGTCGAGCGTCGGTGTCGAGGTCATGGGTTTCCTTTCGGGCTTCTGGTGTCGGAGACGTTCGGGGTGGGTGTCGTGACGATTGACGCTGCCACGTCTACGGCGCAGCACGCACGGCGCTTCTCGTCGACGAATGAGGCAGCCACGAAGCGCCGAGGCATGGCTCGCGTAGTGGAGGGTGAACACCTACCCCACCCACGACGACATAACCCCGAAAGGCTTTCCCCATGGACCGCGACCCCATCCCCGGCGAATGCGTCCGGATCACCCAAAACACCGGCGATCACGGTGCCCGCGTGGGCGACCAGTTTCTGGTGACCCAGGTCGACGAGAGTGACCACACCGTCCGCGGCATCCCCCGCGGATTCCACGCCGTGGCCGACTTCTGGATCCCCTGGTCCGACATCGAACCGATCGCCTTCGGCTGGGAGTATGCCCGCGGGCACCTTCCCTCCGAGGTGCTCGCCCTGCTGTCAGCCTGCGACGGCGTCGACCACTTGGCCCTCAATCGTTCGATCAAGAACGAGGTCTTCCACTCGCTGCCCGACTGGCGGGAACGCGTGATGGACGTTCTCGAAGAACTCGACCCCGAGACGCTCTGATTCCGTACCCAGTTGCCCGCACCACTCACCCCTCGAAGGAGCCTTCATCATGGAACCTGCCCCCGTCGGCACGCGGATCCGCGTGCTCACCAACGACTTCAACCACAGCTATCGCATCGGCGGCTCCTACACCGTCTCCCATGTCGACACGGACGGCACCTTCAAGGCTGCCGACGACAATGGTCGGGTCGGCAACTGGCTCCGCTGGAGCGAGTGCGCTCCGGCCGGGAGTTCGGTCTGGGAAAAGATCGCCGCCGATCTGCCGGAGCCACTCGTCCGGTTTCTGGCGTGCTTCGACGGCATCGGCCAGATCACGGTGAAGGAGAAGGTGATCGACGCCGTGCTGGCGAAGCTGCCCGACCTGCACGACCGGATCCTGGCGGCCTCGTCGACCCCGGCCGGAGAGGCTGTGATCACCACGGTCATGCCGGAGCGGCAGGACCATTGAGCGCCCGATCGCAGCGGGCGTAGAAGACGGCACGACCACCACCCTCTCGTTTCTCGACCACCCCACATCCCGAGGCCCCCACCATGACACCAGCCGCCACGACCCCGACGACCTCCGCTCCCGCGGCGCGGGACCGCTACGACGTGGGCGGCGAACTCCCGGCGAAAGGCGCCCGCGTGTGCATCACCGGGTTCTCCCGCGAGGAGCACGACGAACTCGCCCGGCTGATCGAGCGGGCGGGCTACCTGCCCACGGCGTTCACCGCCGGGGCGGATGCCGTGCTGGTGCCCGAGCCCGCGGCGGCGGTCGTGGAGGAGTCGGAGCGGTCGGGCCGTATGGTGCTCCTGCCGGGCATGTTCCGCAACGCAGTGCAGCCGCACCTGCGACGGACGGCCCTGGAGATCACCGACGAGAGCGTGCGGATTCTCGACGTCACGGTCGACCGCCGCTCCGCCGGCTCCCCGGGGCTCCTGCCCGACGAGCGGTTCGCTCATCTCTGCTTCGATGCCGCGTTTCTGACCGCCGCCCGCGCCGTGGCGATCGCGGCCAGGTCCCGCCTGCCCTGCGCCCTCGAGGGCGACACGGCCGTCGCCAAGACCACGGCCGTGCTCTGGGTCGCGCACCTCTGCCGCCAGGAGGCGGTGCGGCTCAACCTCAACGGCCAGTCCGACACCGGCGAACTCGTGGGCCGGTTCGTGCCCGCCGTCGGCGATGCCGGTTCTTCGTGGAGGTTCTGGGAGGGAATCATCCCGGCCGCCATGCGGCACGGTCGCTGGGTCGTGCTCGACGAGCTCAACCTCGCCGAGCCGCAGGTGCTCGAGCGGCTCAATCCCGTGCTCGAGCAGCATCCCTCGCTCGTGCTCTCCGAGAACGGCGGGGAGCGGTACGGCCTCGGCGGCGACGTGCCGCTCGCCGACACCTTCCGGATCTTCGCCACCATGAATCCGTCGGAGTACGCCGGCCGCTCGGTGCTGTCGCCGGCGTTCCGCGACCGCTGGAGCCTGTGGAACATGCTCGAGCAGCCCGGCGAGTCCGAATACCGGGCGCTCCTCGGGCGGCTGGTGCACGGCGTTCATCCGGCCTTCGTGCTCGACGGCGTCGAGTGGCAGGCCGCCGACGGTGCGCCGGTGCATCCGCAGCTCGCCGCCACTCCCCGCATCGACGGGCTGCTCGATGCCGTCGCGTCGTTTCACGGGGCCGTCTCGGCGGCCTCGGGGGCCGAAGGAGGCGTGGAACTCGGCAGGACACGCCGCGAGCGGTACGTGTTCACGAGGCGGACGATGCTGGCGGCAATGTCGCTGGCGGCGGACCTCGTCGATCGCGGCGCCGACATCGAGGCCGCCGTCCGCGAGGCGCTCGGCATGGTCTATCTCCAGCGGGTGCAGCCCGGCCCGGACCGTCAGGCTGTGCGCACCGCCCTTCGCACCGCGGGGCTCAACTGATGGCCGTCGCCGCCCCGAACCACAACCGCTCCACCGCGGCCGCCACGCGATCGCCGTCCGCGGCCACCGACGTCGCCGCCGAGCAGCTCCGTGCCGAACTCGAGGGCCTCGTGCGGATCGCCGCCCGCCGGCCGAACCTCGTGGTCCGCACGGGCGCGCCGAACTGCTCGTGGTCGCTCGACTGGCTGGACGACATCGTCACGGTAAACCCCACGCACCTCGTGGCCCTGGCCCCCGATCTCTGCCGGGGCCTCGCCCTGCACGAAGCCGCGCACGCGGCCGTCACGGTGCTGCACCGGATCCTCGCCGAGGCGCACCTGACGCGGATTCATCCGCTGCTCAACACGCTCGAGGACATCCGCATCGAGACGTGGATGAGGGCGCGGTTTCCGGGTGCGACGGGCTGGATCCGGGCCTACAACGACGTCTTCTACGGCATCATGCGGGATCAGCCGCTCCCGAAATCGCGGCAGGTGCAGTTTCTCGGCGGGATTCTCGAGCTCTGGTGGTTCGGGGCCACCACGCCCGGCACGCTGCCCGAGGTGCTCGCGGCGCTCGACGCCTGCCGCGAGCCGATCGCGGCGGCCACCAGCTGCCAGCCCCCGCTCGACGATGATCCGGCAGGGATCATGGCCAGCCAGAAGGCGATGTGGGAGATCGTCCGCGACCGCATCCTGCCGACGTGGGAACGGCTCGTGGCGATGGACGCCCGTGAGGGCATCGGGCGACTCGCCTCCGGTGAGCTGCGGGAGTTCGCCGACCGCATGGGCTCGGGCTACCACTCGCGAGCCCGCGGCGCCGCCCGGCTGCGGCCCGCGCGGGCCACCTCCCCAAGAGCCCGGAAGTTTCGGGAGATCTCGGAGGAGGCAGCCCGACGGTTCGCCCGGCAGCCGCACGACGAACGTGTGACCGACGCTTCGCCCAATGCCTCGCAGCGCGGCGACGGCCGCCGGGATGCCGGAGGCGCACCGTCCCCCGATGGCACCGACAACTACCTCACCGCCTGGCGACGCATCTGCCGAGTGGCCGACAGGCTCGGCGATGAACTGCTGCGGGTGCTCGTGCCCCGGCAGCGACTGCGGTGGTCGGCAGGCCACCCGTGGGGTCCGCGGCTCGATCTCCGGCGGGCGATGCAGTTCGAGGCCGACCCGGCCCAGTATCGCTCGCTCTGGTGCCGGCCGATCCTGCCCCAGCGCCGTGAGCCGGCCGTCCTGCTGCTCGTCGATCGGTCGTCATCGATGACCGAGCAGGGCCGGATCGACCGCGCCTTCGAGGGCATGGTGCTGCTCACGGAAGTCTGCCGCCGGATCGGCGTGGCGGCCGCGGTGTGGTCGTTCGCCGACGACGTTCGCCAGGAGCTCGATTGGGACGCGGCCGTGGACGGCCCGGCCCGACGCCGGCTGGGCATGCTGCCCGATGCCTGCCAGGGCAACACCGACATGGCGGCGGCGCTCGACGCCGTCGGCGGGGCGTTCGCCGCCCGACGCGGCGAGCCAAAGCTGCTGTTCGTGATCGGTGACGGCGAGCCGAACCGGCACGAGCCCACGCTCGCCGCCGTGCAGCGGCTCGAGGCCGCAGGCGTCGCCACCGTGGGCCTCGGCCTCGGCAACGGCACGGCCCCGCTGGCCCGCTATTTTCAGAGGTCGGTCACGGAGATCCCGCCCGAGCGGCTCGTGGATTACGTCGCCGACCTGCTCGGCAAGGCACTCACCACTTGAGGTTTACCATGACGCTCCCCATGGCTCCCGCACGCCACGGTCGCTGGGCGATCTCTCGAGTTGTTGCGTCCGGGTTGGCCTTGGCGGCATGGTTGTCCACCGCACCAGAGATCGCCGTCGGGCTCGAGTCAGAGGGCGACGCTCTGCCGAGGGCCAGAGTGGTCGTTCCCGACTCGCGGCACGAGGCAATCGAGCAGCTTCTCGACGACACCGTGACGGCGATGAACCACGAGGATCTCGACGCCGTGGAGCGGTGCTTCATGCCCGATCAGCGGGCCGCGGCCCGTCGCCGGCTCGGGATGATTCTCGTGTCACACGTCGTGACCCTCGAACTCGAAGACCATCATGTCCTCGAGTGCACCGACAGTCGGGCCGAGGTCGGCATCCGGTACGCCATCACGCTCGACGGCGCCCGCTACGACATCGTATCGATGCTCACACTCGGCAGGCATGACGAGGATTGGCTGATCCAGCGGGAGAAGGTGCAGTCCATCGGCGGCGGACCGAGCGGCTGCGGAAGCGGCCGCTGCGGTGAACGACCCGTGTGCATCGGAGGACGATGCGCGATGCGGTAGAGGCTGGCGTCGTGCGGCAGATGTCAACCGCTCACGACGACCGCGCGGATCACGCCGCCAGCCAGTCGTCGTCGAAGCCGCGACGCTCGAGCCCTTTTCGCAGCAGGCCGTAGGCCACCACCAGCTGCCGCTGCACACGCGACACGCTCACCGAGAGCCGCTTCGCCGTGTCTCGCAGCGACAGATCCTCGTCGAGCTTGAGCCGCAGGATCCGCCGCTGGAACGAGTCACGGATCTCGTCGATGCACTCGAGCATGATCGGCAGCAGGTCGGGCCTACGGAACTTCGCCACCTGCCGGTCGATCTGCGACTCGACCGGGTCGTTGTCCGACAGGGCATTCCACGCCACACCACTGGTCGTGATCTTCACGCCACGGCCGCCTCGATAGAGCCGGATCCAGTCCACCGCCTGCCGCTCGACCACCCTCCACAGCCAGCCCCGCAGTCCGGAAATTCCCGGCTGCGCCTTGGCCGGATCGAACCGGCCGCCGGCGTCGGGAAGGGCGAGTTCCAGCAGCCGCTCGGCCGTCTGGTTGACCACGTCGTCCACGGCCGACTCGTCGTCGCCCCACGCGGCCTTCACCCCGTTCCTCATCAGTGCCCTCCGGGCGAACTCGTCCACGATCCCGTGGATCTCCGACCACACGCCGTCGAACCCCGTGCCGGTCTTCTGAAACGCCACCAACGCCGCCACTGCCCTGCAGGTGTTCTTCGCCATCGTTTCGTCCTCCTGTTGTGTGTTGCGAATTCCGAATCTTCGCGACGGGCGGGACATCCTTGGTCCCGCCCTGCGGAACCTCGTAAATCCGGCGATTCCCGGCCCCACCCCCCCATTCGGCACCCCGCGAAGGAGGGCGGCGGGGTACAGTGGGGCGCCGACGACGGAGGACACGGGCATGCACGCCGACGAGCCGAGCCATCCCACCGACAGCCTCGTGCGGGGAGCGATCGAGCGGCTGCACCGCGGAGATCCCGCCGCCAAGAACGATCTCCTCGCCTACGCCCAGCAGCAGCTCGCGCGGATGGTGCAGAAGATGCTGCACGGTGAATCGGGATTCGCGATCGTGCGGCGCTGGGAGCAGACCGACGACGTGGTCCAGGGAAGCCTGATCCGGCTCTCCCGCACGATCGACAAGCTGCCCATCAACTCGCCCCGCGACTTCTTCAAGCTGGCGGCCACCAACATCCGCTGGGAGCTCCGCACGCTCCGCGACAAGTACCTCGCCAACAAATCGCCCGCCCATCGCCACCACACCGACATGCCGTCCGCGCTGGCCGACGGCCAGGCTCCCATCGATCGGGTGCTCGCCGACATGGCCGCACCGCCCGACTCGTTCGCCGCGATGTCGGGGTTTCTCGACGCGATCGAGACGCTCGCCGACGACGATCGCGAACTCCTCGACCTGCGGCTCGTGCACGGCCTGACGCAGCAGGAGGCGGCGGACCACCTCGGCCTCTCGCTGGCCACCTTCAAGCGGCGTTACTCCAGGGCCTCCGACCGCCTCGGCGAGGCCCTCGGCGACCCGCGACGTGAGGCCCTGCCACGGCCGCCCGAGTCCGACTGACGCATGACGACTCCCGACGACGACCTGCTCTACGACCTCCTCGACCGCTGGGAAGAGGCCCACGACCGCGGCACGCCGCTCGACCCGGCGGAGCTCTGCCGCGAGCGACCCGACCTCGCGCCCGAACTCGCCCGCCGCATCCGAAACCGGCTCCGGGTGAAGCCGCTCGAGCCGGGGGCGCTCGGCGGAACCACGCCGGCGGACCTGCTCAACGGTCGGTATCGCATCGCACGGCGTATCGGGGGAGGCACAGAGGGCGATGTCTGGCTCGCCCGCGACACCCTCATCCAACGCGACGTGGCCGTCAAACTCCCCAAGGGCGACAGCGACGACCTGCTCGCGGAAGCGCGGCTGATCGCCAGCCTGCAGCATCCCAACATCCTCAAGGTGCTCGATGCCGGCCACGACGCCCGCGGCACGGTGTTCGTCGTCACCGAACTCATGCCGGGCCGGACCCTCGCCGAACGCGTGCGGCCCCGCGACGGCGGCCGCGTGAGCGTGTCGCGGGCGATCGACTGGACGCTGCAAATCGCCTCCGCGCTCGACGCCGTGCACGACGCCGGCCGTGCCCACCGCGACGTCAAACCGGTCAACATCCTGCTCGATGACCACGGCAATGCGGTGCTGGCCGACTTCGGGATCGCGATCGACGTGGCGGCGCAGGAGCCCGGGGGCTCGACGGGCACGCCCGCGTACAAGTCGCCCGAGCAACTCGAAGGCCGCCCGCTCGACGCCCGCAGCGACGTCTACAGCCTCGCCCTCGTCGCCCACGAGATGCTGGCCGGGGGACTGCCCTACACCGACCTCGACGACCCGAAACGGATCGAGTTCGAAATCGCGTCGGGACTCGACATGCGGGTGTCGAAGCGGATCCCGGGCCGGCTGAGGCCGGTGGTGGCACGGGGGCTGGCGCTCCATCCTGATCGTCGTCATGCGTCGGCCCTCGCGTTTGCCAAGGATCTCGAACTGGCGTGGAAGCGATCCACGCTGGGCCGCTGGCTGGCGGTCATCGCGATCCTCGCGGTCACGGGCCTCGCCCTCCTCGGGTGGCGGGCTCGCGAGGACCACCGCCGCAGCGAGCGGACGGCCTCCCGCCAGACGGACGAGGCGATGAAGGCCGCACGCGAGGCGATGCGGGTCGGTGAAGATTCAGAGCAGAGGATCCAGGGCATCCTGGATCTCAACCGCAGGCTCATCGAGCAGACGCGGCGGGATGCGCGGCCGCCGGACGGCGCCACCCCGTAGGCCCGCAGCGCGTCGTCAGCGGGGCTTCGTCGGCACCGACAGGCCCAGCGCCTGACGGGCCGCCTTCAACCGCCTCGACACCTCGCCCCAGCTGCAGCCGACCTCGTCGGCGATCTTCCGATTCGTCATCCCGCCGGCATGGAGCTCATAGGGCTTCCGCAGGCGTTCCGGCAGGGTCGCCACCGCGGCGGCCAGCTCCTCCGGCACACCCGACGGTTGGGGACGGTGCTTCGCAGACCGCTTTGCCGACGGCCCCGCGAGGATCGCCCGCCAGTCGTCGCCATGGGCCTCGAAGGCCGATACCACCACATCCCGACGCCGTCGCTCAGCGGCCGCCCGCTGGTGGTAATCGAGTGCCTGGGTGTTGGCCACGGTCTTCAGGAGCGGCACGAAGGGGTCGTGGCAGTGCCGGGCACGGCCCGCATCCCAGGTGCCGTCGCGACCGATCCGCCACACCTTGTCCCAGACCCGGTTCGCCACGTCGTCGATGTCGCACTGCCTGATGTTCCGACGCCGGAGCTCGTTGAGCACGAGACCCCGGTGCCGGATCATCAACTCGCCGAGGGAGTCGCTGTCGGCGCCCTTCGACGCCGTCAGCTCATTCATCAGCTCCATGTCGAGCTTGACGGTGGCCAGGGGCTTGGCCCGGGCCGTGCCGTCGTGGCCACTCATCGTCCGATCGTCGCTCTTGTCAGTCATGCCGTGCCTCCGGGGTTCAGGAAACCAATCGACGCCCTCCTTCCAAACAGGTTTTTCGGGGGGTGTGGCTCACGCCCCTCCAAAAAAATCCGACCCGACGACGCAAACCCTTGCGGCTCAGAGGCTTGCGATGCGCCGCTCGATCACGATTCCGGGACGGCCGACAGCCCGAAGCTGCCGTCCCCGACCGTCATGAGACTCCGGCCTCACCACTCCGGAGCAGGAGATCGGCAAACTCCGGCGCGTGGTCCGCGGTGCCCTCGAGGTCGAACTCCTCGGCCAGGGTGGAGCCGATCCACGACTGCAGCGGCCGGGATTCCGCCGGCTCCGCCACGTGGGTGGCCACCTCGCTGGCAAAGTTGATCAGGTCGTACACCCGGCACTTCACCGGCAGGAGCCGCTGCCGCCGCACCGGCAGCGTGTCGAGGTTCGTGAGCCCGTAGAACTCCTGGATGCGGCCGGTGAGGCGGTCGAAGTCTTCCAGGGCGCGGGTCGTGCGACGCGGATCGCTGACCTTCGTTCGCACGAGCTGCCGGTACAGCGTGTGGGCCTCCCGAACCGACGCCCACGACGACTGCGACGCCAGAAACCGCTCGCGGATGGCCGCAAAACCATCGGCATGATCGAAGCACTCGATCGCCCGCTGGAGCGTGTGCCGCGGGCTCTTGCTCGCCGGCACCTCGCTGCAGAAGGCCTTGTGGTAGCCGACCGCGCCGTTGGCGCAGATCAGCCGCAGAAGGGCCACGTGGATGCGGGAGCCCCCGTAGCCGTCGATCGGCACGTCGAGCGTGAAGCGGTTGGCGAACTGGTCGCCGCCGATGGCCAGGGCCTGCTCGCCGCTCCGTGGTGTGAAGGTGCAGCTCACCACGCCGTCGCCGTAGTGCGATTGACGGGCGCCGTGCGAACGGGCGAGGTCACGGACGTCGTCGATCGTGATCAGGCGATCGCTCGGCTTTGAGACCGCGAGAGCCACCGGCGGTCCCTTCCGCGGATACTCGACCATCACCCGCAGGGCGTCGTCGCGGGAGACCTCGCAGATTCGCTGAAACACCTCCTCGGGCCGGTAGTAGCGGAAGGTGCTCGACCCGAACCGATAGCGGGCGAAGACCGACTTCCAGAACCTGGCCGAGACGCGACAGGGCTCACCGCCGATGTCGACGAGCGCCCTGGCCGGCAGTGTGGACTCCCCGCGTCGACCCTCCGACTCTCCCGGCGCGGCGGTGACCCGCAGCCGCCCGAGCGTGGTGAGCCTCGGCTCCACCCGCACCCGCCGACTTCCCTCGCCGCCTTCGTCCCGCCCCCCGGCATCGTGCGTCGCTTCCACCATCGTCCTGCCTCCTGAGCCCTCCCGCGTTACCCGTGCCGCGGCGACTCCCCTCTACGACGGAACCGGTCCCGCGCTTCCTCCACCCTGTAGTTCCACGCACGAACCCGTCTCAAGCCGCGGACAACGCGGGATGCGGCCGCCGGGCCACCCCCCTGCCCGCCCGAGTCACGTTCGCTTTTCGAGAGCCGCACGAGCAGCTCGAGCATCGTGGCCGTGGTCCGCTCGACCCGGTCGTTGAGGCCGATCGACCGCCAGCCGTCCACGGCCTCGACGTACTGCACGGCCGGCGGCGCCGTGGCAGTGAAGGGATGCCGCGTCGCCTTGCACTGGACGATCGATTTGTGCGGAATGCCCTCCATCCGCCGCAGGACGCGGCCGGCCATCTGCACCGTCGGCCCCTTTCCCGCAGGCCGACAGAACACGGTCTCGAGGCCCGGGCAGTCGAAGCCCTCGGTGAGCACGGCCACGCTGAGCATCACCCGGCACGCCCCGGCCTCGAACCGCGCGATCTGGGCCTCTCGATCGCTCGCCCCGGTGACCACCTCGCAGGGCACGCCCGCCGCGTCGAGCAGGCCCGCACACGCCCGGCACTCGGCGATCGTGCGAAAGAACATGAGCGAGCGGCCCCAGCGGGCGGGCTCGCGGAGATACGTCGCCGCCACGCTCTCGGGCGAGAAGGCATTGATCGTGTAATGCGCGAAGGGGCTGAGATAGCCGTCGAGGACGAGCTGCCGGATGCCGGCATCGCGAACAACCCGCTCGAAGCACAGCCCGAGCCGGTCGGCCCGCCACGGGGTGGCTGAGAGCCCGAGCACCCTGCTCGACCCGACGGCGGCATGGAGCGAGGCCATGCTCCGCGTGGCGTCGTGCTGCGCTTCGTCGACGATCAGGAGGTCGCCCCGCGGCGGATTGCGGTCGAACATCGAGACGGTGACGAGGTCGACGCCGAACCCGCGGTCACGGTTTTCCCGCTCGACCTGCGTGAGGAGGTTTCGTCGCATGGCGGTCCAGACCACCCGCATGCCGAGTGTTTCCTGGGCCCACCGCGCCACCAGCAATCCCATGACCGTCTTCCCGCTCCCCGTCGGGCTCTCCACCATCACCGACCGGGCCGCGGGGAGCTCGACCTTCCGATCGACGTGGGGCCCGGACAACATCTCGATCACCCGGCCGACCACCCGCTTCTGGTAGTCGCGGGGCTCGATCCGCACCGCGGCGGCGAGGCTGTCGACCGGGCCCGGGGTCGGCGCGTGGCGGGGGACGGATGCGGGCATGGCTCATTCCAGGCGATGGAAAGCAGCGGGGTAGAGCACGGCGGCGGTGCCTCCCCTCTACGCCGCCATCCGCGAAGCGCTCCGCCCGCCCGGCCGTAGATCCTCGTGGATCCCGGTGTGTCTCGAACCTCGCCCCCCGAAAGTCGCCTTGTGGCTCTCCGGCGAATACTCTTTCATTCAGTTATGCCGCTCAATCTGGAACAGCTCGAGGCGATGTTCGTCGAGGCAGGTCTCAAGTACCGCCTCGAGGAGGAGGGCCACCTCCTCACCGGCTTCGCAACCACGTCCTACGAAAACGAGGACGGTCGGCGGGGCGTGGCGATCGCCGTGGCTGTGTCCGAGGACGGCGAGTTTCTCGAGTTCACGGCCCCACGGCTCTACGACGCCCGCCGCGGCCGCGACCCGGGGAGGCTGTTCCAGGCGCTCCTCGACGTCACGATGCGGACGAAGCTCGTGCGGTTCGAGCACGATCCCGACGACGGCGAGATCCGCTGCACGGTGTCGTACCCGGTCGAGGACGGCGGCCTCACCCGCCGGCAGTTCCGCCGGATGCTCGAGGCGATCCCCAAAGCCGTCGACCGCTGGCACCCGGTGATCCGCCGCGCGCTCGACGAGGGCGTGGTCGATCTCTCGGCTGCCCTCGAGCGGGCCGCGACGAAGCCGGACCGAAGCGCCTGACGACCGCCGGCGTAGATCGGGTGCGGCCGGGGCGGCCGTGACACCCGAGGAGGCCGGCCGATGGCAAAGACGCTCGACGATCTGGAACAGCTGCTCACCGCCCGGGGGTATCCCTGCAAGCGGATCTTCGATCTCTGCCTGCTCACACAGGTGCCCACCAAGGCCTACACGAGCCTGCGGACGGGCACGAAGTCGATCGAGGTCCAGCTGGCGTTCGACGACCGGAACCGCTGCCTGACCATCGACACGCCATGGGCGTTCGACTGCCGGAAGGCTGCCCACAAGGAGGCGATGCTGGCCTGCCTGCTGGCCGCGTCGGGCAAGTCGCCGCTGGTGAAGACCCAGCTCGATCCCGAGCAGGGGGAGGTGCGACTGCGCGTCGACTGCCGCCTCGGCGCCGACGGCGTCGATGGCGACGACGTGATCCAGATGCTCGGCCTGATTCCCGCGTTCGCCGATCGGTGGTATCCCCACATCAAGGACGCGATGGAGAAGGGCTTCTTCGACGCCGCCGGATCCCAGCGGTCGCCGCACGACGAGAAGCTGGAGTCGGTGGCGAAGCGGTGCGGCGGAATCAACCGGATCGAGGCGCTCCTGCGGCAGCACCTCCGCAAGGATCGGCCCGAGCCGTCGGGCGGGGCCGAGCCCTCGGCGAACTGAGGCTGCGAGCGTCTCACGGAAGCGCGCCGCCGCATCCCGCGTAGGAATCCACGAGCAACCGACATCAGCCACGCACGACCGCCACGGAGAGACGAGACCATGCCCACGAGCATCGAGCAGATCCAGACGTTCCTCGACGAATACTCCCTGAACTACCGGGTGGACGAGGAGCACGATGCGATCCTGATCGGGTTCGGGCTCAATCCGGAGTCGACCACGTTCCGGGATGTCGACGGGGATCCGGGCATCCAGTTCGTGATCCGGGTGCTCGAGCGGGGCGAGTTCCTCGCGATCTTCACGCCTCAGGCGTGGAACGTGGAGGACTGCCCCCATCGGGCTGCGGTGTTCGAGGCGATCGCGTCGATCCAGACGCAGTACAAGATGCTGCGGTTCGACTACGACCCTTCCGACGGCGAGATTCGGCCCAACGTGGAACTGCCCCTGGAAGACTCGGAGCTGACGTCACGGCAGTTTCACCGGCTGATGCACGGCATGCTGCACGGCGTGCCCCGTTTCGACCGCGTGATCCGGCATGCGATCGAGAGGGGAGAGGTGTCGTTCGCGGGCCTCGACGACGAAGAGCCGACGGGCGCCCCGCCGCCGCGGATCGCCCGGCTGCAGCGGCTGGCCGAGGAGGCCGGAGGCATCGAGGCTCTCGAGCGGCTGGCCTGCGGCGGCGACGAACCCGAGGCAGAGAGCCCGGCGACCGAGAGCCGTGATGCCGTGGGCGACGACGGGTCTGCTGCACCGCAGGACCACAGCGCCCCCACCGCCCTGCAGCCGTCGGTGCCGCCGGCGAAGCCGACCATCCAACGTCTCTGGGATCATCTCTTCGGGTCCAGCGATCGCGGGCCCGGCACCGATCGCAAGGCCGGCTGACGTCCGGCGGCGGACCCCGGAACGGATCGCGACGCGGTACGATGAGGCCGTCGTCGCATCCTCACTCCGGAGTCCACCCGCATGGACGTTGCCCACGCTTTCCGCCGCCTCGCAGCCGCGCTCCTCGTCGTCGCGATGTCGCAGGTCGCGCTGGCTCCCCGGGCCGCCCTCGCCGAGGCCGCCTGGCACCAGTGGCGCGGCCCGAGCCGCGACGGCTTCGTGGCGGCGGCGTCATGGCCCGACGGCCTCGCGCAGGAGCGGGTCGAACGCCGCTGGCGCACCGACCTCGGCCCGAGCTATTCCGGGCCCGTCGTGGCGGGCGATCTCGTCATCGTCACGGAGACAAAGGACGCGAAGACCGAGCACGTTCGGGCGATCGACCGGGCCAGCGGCGCGGAGCGATGGCAGGTGGAATGGCCGGGCTCGATGAGCGTGCCCTTCTTCGCCGCCTCCAACGGCTCGTGGATCCGCTCCACGCCCTGCGTGGACGAGGGCCGCGTGTTCGTGGCCGGCATGCGCGACGTGCTCGTGTGTCTCGACGCCGCCACCGGCGCCGAGCAGTGGCGGGTGAACTTCGTGGAGGCGCTCGAGAGCCCCCTGCCCGCGTTCGGCTTCGTGTCGAGCCCGCTGGTGATCGGCGACCACGTGTTCGTGCAGGCCGGCTCGGGCTTCGTAAAACTCGAGAAGGCCGCGGGGAAGATCGTCTGGCGGACGCTCGACGACGGCGGCGGCATGATGGGCAGCGCGTTCTCGTCGCCCTATCCCGCCACCATCGGCGGCGTGTTCCAGATCCTGGTGCAGACCCGCGAAGAGCTCGCCGGCATCGATCCAGAGAACGGGAAGGTGCTCTGGAAGACGCCCGTCGAGGCGTTCCGTGGCATGAACATCGTCACGCCCACGGTGCACGACGGCCGCGTGTTCACCACGAGCTACGGCGGCGGCTCGTTCCTGTTCGCCGTCGATCCGACCAACGTCGGGAAGCCGGTCGAGCAGATCTGGCGGAACAAGATCCAGGGCTACATGTCGACGCCGATCGTGATCGGTGGCCACGCCTACGTGCACCTGCGGAATCAGCGGTTCGCCTGCCTCGACCTCGCGACCGGCAAGGAGGCCTGGATCACGAAGCCGTTCGGCCGCTACTGGAGCATGGTGGCCCTCGGCGACCGGATCCTCGCCCTCGACGAGACCGGCGACCTGCGGCTCATCCGGGCCACGCCCGAGGCCTTCGAGCTGCTCGGCGAGGCCAAGGTGGCCGCCGAGGAGAGCTGGGCGCACCTCGCGATCGAGGGCCGCGATCTCTACGTCCGCGACGTGAAGGGGCTGACGGCGTTGCAGTGGAAGTAGTCTGGTGCGATGCAGCCGTACGGCTCACGCCGTGACGCTTTCCAGGCAGGAGGCCGCGA
>VGYR01000011.1 GCA_016872925.1 Planctomycetota bacterium | reverse complement strand
TGGGAGGAACTGAACCCTATCCCGAAACTGGCCTCTGGTCAGACGCTCCTGTTTGACCTGTGAGAACGGAACCCAAAGAGCCGGATGTGGGACCCACAAGTCCGGTTCTGTGAGAGGCCTGGGGGCGAAAGCCCCCGGGCCTACTCGACCGAGCGAGGCGGGCTCGGGCACCGCGGTGATCGTCACCGAGCTGCCCGAGAGCTGGTCGATCGTGAAGTTGGAACCCCCAACGGGATCGTTGTAGCGGATTTCCCACTGGTTGAGGCCGGTCGAGAAGGTCTCGAGGTTCGAGAGTTCGTTCCCCTGGTGGGTGAACAGGCCGCCGCTCCACGAGTTGCTGCCGTAGCTGATCAGGGAGAACTTCGTCCCCTGCGAAAACGCGGCGGGCGTGGCGGCCAGGTCGGTGAACTCGAGGATCGAGCCCGTGCCGATCGAGAGGTTGCCGTTCGAGACGAGCAGGTCGGCGGCCGAGCCGGAGCCCACCACGACCGATGAGTCGACCTCGTAGGCGAAGATCGACGAACCGGAGGAGAACGTGGTCGCCCCGACGGCGAGCGACTCGACGCTGGCCCCGGGGGAGAGAATGCCGTTGGCCAGCACGGTCACGGCTCCGCCCGCCGTGCCGCGGCCGCCAGCTCCGACACGTAGCAGCCCACCTCGGTGAGCAACGCGTCGCGGGGCTGGCCGGCGTGCTCGGCGATCCGCCGCACGAGTGCCGAGCCCACGATCACCCCGTCGGCCACGTCGCACACGGCCTTCACCTGCTCGGGGGCGGAGATGCCAAAGCCCACCAGGATCGGCACGTCGGTCTTCGACTTCAGCCACGCGACGCGGTCCACGAGGCCCGGCGGGAGGTCCGCGCGGGCGCCCGTCACGCCCGCCACCGACACACAGTAGAGGAAGCCGGTGGACTTTCTCGCGATCGCCTCGGCCCGCTCCGGCGGCGTGGTGGGCGTGACGAGCCGCACGAGCGCCAGCCCGGCCCTCCGGCAGGCGGTGTCGAGATCGTCGCTCTCCTCCAGCGGCAGGTCGGGCACCACGAAGCCGGTGAGGCCGGCGGCGAGGGCGTCGGCCACGAACCGGTCGATGCCGCGGCGGAAGATCAGCGAGTAGCTCGCCATCGCCAGGATCGGCATCGAGCACGTGGCCGAGGCCCGCCGCGCGATGTCGAACACGCCGGCGAGCGTAAGCCCCTTGCCGAGGGCCCGCGTGTACGACGCCTGGATCACTTGGCCGTCGGCGATCGGATCGCTGTAGGGCACGCCGAGTTCGCAGAGCGAGCCGCCGGCGCGATCGACCGCCTCGATCACCGCCACGGTGATGTCGGCGTCGGGATCGCCGGCCGTCACGAACGGCGCCAGCGCCTTGCGGCCCGCGGCCCGGTTGGCGGCGAACATCGCCTCCAGCCTTTCGATCGGCCGCGTGGCGGCGGTGGTCGTCACGGATGCACGCTCCTCACGCCGTGCCACCGTCGGCGGCGAGGCCGCGGAGCCGGGCGATCTCGGCCGCGTCCTTGTCGCCCCGGCCCGACAGGCAGACCACGATGATCTCGTCGGGCGACCGTGTCGCCGCCTCGCGGACCGCCCAGGCGAGCGCGTGCGAGGTTTCGAGCGCGGACAGGATGCCCTCGTTGCGGGCCACCGTGTCGAAGGCGTCAAGGGCCTCCCTGTCGGTCACGCTCGTGTATTCCACGCGGCCCATGTCGTGCCAGTAGGAATGCTCGGGGCCGACGCCGGGATAGTCGAGGCCGGCCGACACGGAGTGGACGTCGGCCGTCTGGCCGTCGTCGTCCTGCAGCACGTACGACAGCGACCCGTGCAGGATGCCCGGGCTGCCGTAGGACAGGCTCGCCGCGTGGTCGCCCGCCTGGCCCGACCGGCCGCCGGCCTCCACGCCCACGAGGCGGACCTCGGGGTGGTCCACGAAGGGGAAGAACATGCCGGCGGCGTTGCTGCCTCCGCCCACGCAGGCCACGACGGTGTCGGGCAGCCGGCCGAACTGCTTCCGCGACATCGCGATCGTTTCGCGGCCGATCACCGACTGGAAGTCGCGGACGATCCGCGGGAAGGGGTGCGGGCCGACGACGGAGCCGATGATGTAGTGGGTGGTCTCGACCGAGCCCATCCAGTCGCGCATCGCGTCGTTGATCGCGTCGCGGAGCGTCCGCGAGCCGGTTTCGACGGGCCGCACCTCGGCCCCCATCAGCCGCATGTTGCGGACGTTGGGCGCCTGGCGGCGGACGTCCTCCGATCCCATGTAGACGACGCACTCCAGGCCGAACCGGGCGCACGCGGTGGCCGTGGCCACGCCGTGCTGGCCGGCGCCGGTCTCGGCGATGATCCGCTTCTTGCCCATCCGGATCGCGAGCAGGCCCTGGCCGAGCGTGTTGTTGATCTTGTGGGCGCCGGTGTGGGAGAGGTCTTCCCGCTTCAGCCAGATCTGGGCCCCGCCGGCGAGCTTCGTGAGCCGCTGGGCGAAGAGCAGGGGGGTGGGCCGCCCGACGAAGGCCGAGAGCAGTCCGTCGAGTTCGGCGGCGAACGACGGATCGGCGCCGGCCTCGGCGTAGGCCCGCTCGAGCTGGTCGAGGGCGGCGGAGAGCGTCTCGGGCACGTAGCGGCCGCCGAACGTGCCGAAGCGGCCCAGCGCGTCGGGCACGTTGGAGAGCGGAGCGGCGACGGAGGAAGTCACCATGGCAGGATCGAACTGGGTGCAGGATCGGACTGGGCGGTGGACGCAGTCGGCCGCGGAAGCCGGTTGCCCCACGCACTCGCATGATTGTAGCCTGCCCCCGGATCGTCACCATCCACGCCTGCCGCCGCCCTGCACGAGCGATGCCCGAGCTCCCCGAGGTCGAGACGATGCGCCGCGGCATCGCCGGCATCGCGGGCCTGCGGATCGAGGCGGTTGCGTTTCCGCGGAGTCGCGTGCGGCCGATCTCGATCCTCCCGCGGCCAGCCACGCTGGCGGAGCGGCTTCGCGACCGCACCGTCGCGGAGGTTCACCGCCGCGGCAAGCGGATCGTGATCGAGATCGCCCCGGCTGGCGACGACGGCCAACGCTGGCTCGCCATCGAGCCGCGGATGACGGGGCTGATGCTGCTCGTCGAACCGCCGACCCCGGAGCACGTGCGGATGGTGATGGAGTTCATGGGCCGGGGGCGGAAGCCGCTCACGTTCTGGGACCGCCGCGGCCTCGGCACGATCCGGCTGTTCGACGACGCGGGCCTGGACGGCGCCTGCGGACCGCACAAGCATGGGCCGGACGGGCTGGTCGTGACGGGCGACGACCTCATGAAACGGCTCGGCGCGTCGCGACGGGCGGTCAAGGTGGCGCTGCTCGATCAGCGGGTCGTGGCGGGGATCGGCAACATCTACGCGGCCGAGATCCTGTTCCGCTCGGGCATCGATCCGCGGAGCCGCTGCCGTCGGCTGAAGCGGGCGCAGTGGGAGGCCATCGCGCAGCAGACGCGGCGGGTGCTCGCCGAAGCCGTGCGACACGAGGGGTCGAGCATCGGCGACGAGACCTATCGCACCGCCGACAACCGCGCGGGCCGGTTCCAGCGTCGGCACCGCGTGTATGGCCGCGAGGGCGAGCGATGCCCGAGGTGCGGGGCGGCGATCCTCCGGATCGTGCAGGCACAGCGGGCGACGTTTTTCTGTCCCGCATGCCAGCGGCGGGCGTGAGGGGCGTGCGGCTCGCTCGTCGCTGGGCTCGGGCTTGAGGAAGCCGCAATCGCGTGAGCGATGCGGGCAGCGCCACGCGGAGCGCAGCCGTACCGCTCACGCGGTTACGCTTCCTGCCCGTGCCCCTCTCGAGGAGCAGTCCGGCGGCGAGCATGCTTCCGACGGGCGGGCCATCACGCCGCTCACAGCCGCCCTCGCAGCGACTTGGGCTTCTGTTTGGCACGCGATGCGCCTGTGTCGTACTCTGAGAGGACTTGGCGACGGCGTCCTGCACGCCTTCCAGAGGGAGCGCGACCATGCCACTGTCACGACGTGACCTCCTGCGTGCCTCCGCCGCATCGGTGGCCGCGACGGGGTGCGGCTCGCTCGCGGCGTTCGCGGCCCCGGTGGCTGACTCGGCCGAGACCCTCGCCGGCCGGCTTCATGCGTCGCTCACCGCCACGCAGCGGGAGCAGATCTGCTTTCCCTGGGATCACGTGCACCCGAAGTACGGCCTCCTGCGGACGCGGGTGGGCAACAACTGGAACGTCACCAAGCCCGAGGTGGCCGGTGGCTTCTTCACCAAGGACCAGCAGCGGGTGATCCGCGAGATCTTCGAACGACTCATCGACCCGGCCTGGCACGAGCGGTTCGACCGGCAGCTCGAGGACGACACCGGCGGCTTCGGCCACGGGCAGTCGATCGCCCTGCTCGGCGAGCCGGGGAGCGGCCGCTTCCAGTTCCTGCTCACGGGCCGCCACATGACGCTCCGCTGCGACGGCGAGTCGGCCGAGCACGTGGCCTTCGGCGGCCCGATCTTCTACGGGCACGACACCGGCGGCGGCACCGAGGACGCGGCCCACACCGGCAACGTGTTCTGGCCGCAGGCCGTCGCGGCCAACGGCGTGTTCGCGATGCTGGACGGCCGGCAGCGGGAGCAGGCCCTCGTACCACAGACGCCCCAGGAGAATGCGATCGCCTTCCGCCACGGCGCGGAGCCACCGGGCATGCCCGTCTCGGGGCTCTCCGCCGACCAGCGGGCGGAACTGGAGCGGGTGCTCGGCGTGCTGCTCGAGCCCTATCGCACCGTCGACCGCGACGAGGTCCGCGGCTGTCTCGATCGGCAGGGGGGGCTCGACCGCTGCCGGCTCGCCTTCTACCGCGACGGCGACCTCGGCGACGACGGCGTGTGGGACAACTGGCGGCTGGAGGGACCGGCGTTCGTGTGGCACTTCCGCGGATCGCCGCACGTGCACGTGTGGGTCAACATCGCCGACTCGCCCGACGTCGCCACCAACGCCTGACCCGCCGTCGTCCCGCATGACCGACTGCTGCATCATCGGTGGGGGCATCGTCGGCCTGTCGATCGCCCGCGAACTGGCGGGCCGCGGGCTCTCCGTGCGGGTCGTCGCCCGGGAAGGGGGGCGGAACACGGCGTCGTGGGCGGCGGCGGGCATCTTGCCGCCCGCCCCGGACCATGCCGCCGCCACGCCCAACGAGCGGCTCACGGCCTGGAGCGACCGGCTGCATCGCCGGTGGGCCCGCGAGTTGCTCGACGAGACCGGCATCGACAACGGCCTGCGGGCGTGTGGCGGCCTGTATGTCGGCCACGGGCTCACGGGCCACGAACTGCTTCGCGGCCAGGCGGAGGCCTGGCGGACCAAGGGGGTCACGTGCGATTGGCTCGCCGGCGCGGAGGTGGCGGGCTACGAGCCGGCGGTCGCCGGCGCGGTGGCCCGCGGTGCCGTGACGTGCGGCTACGCCCTGCCCGACGAGGCTCAGATCCGGCCGCCGCGGCACCTCGAGGCGCTGGAGAAGTCGTGCGCCCTGCGGGGCGTCGAGATCGCCGCCGGCGTCGAGATCCGCGGGCTCGATGTTCGCGGTGCCAGGATCGAGGGCGTGATCGCACCCGGAGCCGGCGGGCGGGTGCGGGCCGAGTGGTACGTGCTCGCCGCGGGGGCGTGGTCGGGCGGTCTGGCGGAGCGGCTCGGTGTGGCGATCGACACGCGGCCCATCCGCGGCCAGATCGCGCAGCTACGGCTCCACCCGCAGCGGCTCTGCCGCGTGGTCAATCGAGGCCTCGACTATCTCGTGCCCCGCGCCGACGGCACGCTGCTGGTCGGCTCGACGCTCGAAGACGCCGGCTTCGACGCCTCGACCGACGACGCCACCATCGGGCGGCTCGTCGCCCTCGCCCGCGACCTGCTCGGCGACCTCCCGTCGGCCCAGGTGGAGCGGGCGTGGGCCGGACTGCGGCCCGGTTCGGCCGACGGCCTGCCGACGATCGGCCCCGTGCCGGCGGTCGCCAACGCGGTGCTCGCCACCGGCCACTTCCGGGCCGGGCTGCACCAGTCGACCGGCACGGCGGCACTGGTCGCCGACCTGATCACGGGGCGGACGCCGCCACTCGACCCGATTTTCTTCGCCGCCGACCGGGCTCCGGCAACGGCTTCGCCCGACGCCGTCGCCGCGCAGCCCGCCCGCGTTCGCGAGCCCTGCTGATCAAGCCGCCAGCGGTGAGAGGCGGCGGTGGATCGCCTCGACGTCGGCGGCCGTGATCTGCCGCCCGGCCCGCGATTCCGCCACCACGTCGGCCAGCTCCACGAGCCGGCGAATGGCGGCGGGGATCGCGGCGGCGATCTCGTGGATCGTGGCCGTTGCCGGATCGTCGAACCGCGCCGACCGTGCGGTTCGGCGGATGATGGCGGCGGACTCGGCGGCCGTGCAGGGGCGGATCACGGCCCGCAGCGCGACGGCCTCCTCGATCCGGCTGTCCCGCGCGACGAGCGTCAGCAGCCGGCCCTGACCGGCGAGCACGACCGCCGAGCCGCAGCGGCAGCGGTCGAGCAGGTCCGCGAGGACGGGGCCAGCGGCGAGGTGGGCGTCGTCGACGAGCACCACGTCGGCCCGCGGTGAGCGGTCGCCTGCGGGATCGGTCCCTGCCGTCGGGCGGCCGATGGCGGTCGAGCGGCCGCCGCGGGCGAGGCCGGCCGCGACGGCCTCCAGCACCAGCGACTTGCCGACGCCGCGCGGGCCGCAGAGGAGCGTTATCGTGCCGGCGCGGCTCGCGCCGCAGGCGACTTTGGCTGCGGCGGCCTGCTGCGCGGGCGTCAGTTCCAGCGGACGGGGTGGTGTCATGGGACGGCTCCGCGGGCAAACGCCACCACCTCGCCGAGCGGCTCGACGCCGATGGCCTCCAGGGCCGGCGACCAGGCGGCCGGCGCGGGGCGGTCTTCTCGCCGCACGAGGATCGCGGCGTCGCAGCCGGCGGTGGCGATCAGCAGGCGGCCCCGGTTGATGCGTCCCGGTGGAAACCAGACGCCCGCATCGACCAGGACGATCGTGCGGCCGTGCGTCGGCCCCTCGGCGGCGTCGGCCGTCGAGGTGGTGACGGCGACGTCGCGACCCCGGGAGGTGAGGATTCGTTCGAGCCCGGCGACGAGCGTCGTGCAGCCGGCGGACCGCTCGCAGGCGACGACCGCGATCACCCGTCGCCCGCGCCGGCGGGCCGCTTCGACCTCGTCGGCCACGGCGCACCAGTCGAGCCATGCAGCCTGCAGCAGTCGACCGACGACGTCGGCGGCTTCTTCCTCGGCCGCCGACGTCGCCACGGGCGGCGCGGGAGGCGGCGGTGGCACCTCGCTCACCGGCGCCGGCGGCGGATCGGTTCCAGCCAGCATGGTCGACCACCGGTCGATGAACGCCTGATCGAGCGCGTCGAGCGTCATCGCGACATGGTTCCAGGAGGGGCCTGGGATGCCTGTACGCGGGCGACGCGCTCCGCCCGGGCGCGTTCGAGCCGTCGGGACTCGTTCCACGACACCATCGACCAGGCGAACGCCGCCAGGAGGGCGAGAACGGTGACCGAGGCGATCGGAAACTGCCGCTGGCTTCTGCGCCGCCGCGGGAGCCGGCGGCCGGGGTCGACCAGGGCGTCGTCGACGCCGGTGGCAGGCGGATCCATGCCGCGGGGCGCGGGATCGGCGTTCGGCTCGAGCGCGGGAATGCGGGCGATGACCTTCACGACGAACCCTCGCGGGAGGATCGACGCGACGTGCGGCGCCCCTTGAGCGGTCGGGCCCCCGGGAAGGGAGCCTGCCCAGGCCGCAGCGACGACCGGGCTGAAACGCGTTATAAAGCCGGCACAGTATGCCGAGCCCGCAGTGTTGCCTATGATCGTGTCGCCGGGGAGACCGGCACATTTTCGGCAGATTCCCCCGTATTGCCGCCCCGGATCGTCGATGCCAGCCCCCAGCCAGTCCACCCGCTCCGACCTGCTCCGTTCCATCCTCGACAGCCGGATCGCGATCCTCGACGGGGCCATGGGGACGATGGTCCACCAGCTCGCCCTCGACGAGCAGGGCTTTCGCGGGGTGCGGTTCGCGGAGCACCACCGCGACCTGAAGAACTGCATCGACGTGCTGACGCTGACGCAGGGGGAGGCCATCAAGGGCATCCACGCCGCCTACCTCGAGGCGGGAGCCGACATCGTCGAGACGAACACCTTCGGGGCGACCAGCGTGGCGCTGGCCGACTTCGGCCTGCAGCAGCACACCCGCGAGATGAATCTGGTCGCCGCCCGGCTGGCTCGCGAGGCGGCCGACGCGGCCACCGCGAAGACGCCCGACAAGCCCCGCTTCGTGGCCGGCTCGATCGGGCCGACCAACAAGCAGCTCTCGATCGCCGGCAACGTGGCCGATCCCGGCCATCGGGACGTGACCTACGACGAGATGGTGGCCGCCTACCGCGAGCAGATCGAGGCCTTGATCGAAGGAGGCGTGGACATCCTCCTCGCCGAGACCGCCTTCGACACGCTCGTGCTCAAGGCCTGCCTGCACGCGATCGAGCGGACCTGCTCCGACCTCGGCCGCGCGCTGCCGGTGATGGCGTCGTTCACGATCTTCGAAGGCGGCCGGACGCTGTCCGCCCAGACCGTCGAGGCCTGCTGGACGAGCATCTCGCACGTCGACCTGCTCTCCGCCGGGATCAACTGCGCCCTGGGGCCGGAGAAGCTCCGCACCCACGTGGCCGACCTGTCGCGGGCCACTCCCCGGCTCGTGAGCTGCTACCCGAACGCCGGCCTGCCGAATGCCCTCGGGGGCTTCGACGAGACGCCCGAGATGATGGCGGGCTTGCTCGAGGAGTTCGCCCAGAACGGCTGGCTGAACATCGTGGGAGGCTGCTGCGGCACGACGCCGGCGCACATCAAGGCGATTGCGGACACGATGCGGAACTATCCGCCGCGGAAGCCGGCCGACCCGCCCCGGCGGAGCCGGTATTCGGGGCTCGAGATGCTGGAACTCCGCCCCGAGAGCAGCTTCACGATCGTGGGCGAGCGGACCAACGTGACCGGGTCGCGGGCCTTCGCCCGGCTGATCAAGGAGGAGCGGTACGAGGAGGCCCTGGGGGTCGCCCGGCAGCAGGTGGAAAACGGGGCCAACATCATCGACGTGAACGTCGACGAGGGCATGCTCGACGGCGTGAAGGTGATGACGAAGTTTCTCACGCTCCTGTCCAGCGAGCCGGAGATTTCGAAGGTCCCGATCATGATCGACTCCTCGCGGTTCGAGGTGCTCGAGGCGGGCCTGAAGTGCGTCCAGGGCAAGGGGATCGTCAACTCCATCAGCCTCAAGGAGGGGGAGGACGTGTTCCTCCACCACGCCCGCACGGTCCGCGGCTACGGCGCGGCCGTCGTGGTGATGGCGTTCGACGAGCAGGGGCAGGCGACCGACGTGGAGCGGCGGGTGGCGATCTGCCAGCGGGCCTACCGGCTGCTCACCGAGCAGGCGGACTTCCCGCCCGAGGACATCATCTTCGACCCCAACATCCTCACGGTGGCGACCGGCATCGAGGAGCACAACCGCTACGCCGTGAACTTCATCGAGGCCACCCGGCGGATCAAGGAGGTGATGCCGCTGGTGAAGGTGTCGGGAGGCGTGAGCAACATCTCGTTCTCCTTCCGCGGCAACGAGGTCGTCCGTGAGGCGATGCACTCCTGCTTCCTGTATCACGCGATCCGCGCCGGCATGGAGATGGGAATCGTCAACGCCGGGCAGCTGGCGGTCTACGAGGAGATCGAGCCGGAACTCAAGGAGCGGGTGGAGGACGTGCTCTTCGACCGCCGTCCCGACGCCACCGAGCGGCTGGTGGAGTTTGCGGAGACGGTCAAGAATCGGGGTGCGGGGGATGCGGCGAAGGTCGACACCTGGCGGACGCTCGGTGTCGAGGAACGGCTCACCCATGCGCTGGTGAAGGGCATCGCCGACCACGTGGAAGAGGACGTTGAAACCGCCCGGGAGCACTACGCGACGAGCCTGGAGATCATCGAGGGCCCGCTGATGCGGGGCATGCAGACCGTCGGTGACCTGTTTGGCGAGGGCAAGATGTTCCTCCCGCAGGTGGTGAAGAGCGCTCGGGTGATGAAGCGGGCCGTGAACCATCTCCTCCCGTACATGGAGGCCGAGCGGGCCGCCTCGGGGGCCGCCGACACCAAGCGGGGCACCGTGCTGATGGCCACCGTCAAGGGGGACGTGCACGACATCGGCAAGAACATCGTCGGTGTGGTGCTCGGCTGCAACGGCTACGAGGTGGTCGACCTCGGCGTGATGGTGCCCTGCACGAAGATCATCGACGAGGCGATCCGCCACCAGGTCGACATCGTGGGGCTCTCGGGCCTGATCACCCCGAGCCTCGACGAGATGGTGCAGGTGGCCCAGGAGTTCGAGCACGCCAAGCTCGAGATGCCGCTGCTGATCGGCGGCGCGACCACGTCCGCCCGGCACACGGCGGTGAAGATCGCCCCCAAGTACTCCGGCGCGGTCGTGCACGTGAACGACGCCTCGCGGGCCGCCGGCGTGGTCGAAAAACTCCTCAGCCCGACGGCTCGCGACGAGTTCGTGCGGACCACCCGCGAGGCGCAGGCTCGGGACGTCGAGAACTTCAAGCGGCGTCAGGAGACGAAGCTGATCTCCTACGCGGCCGCCTGCGAGCGACGGTGGACGACCGACTGGGCGACGGCTCCGATCGACGTGCCGGAGTTCCTCGGCGTGCGGACGCTCGACAGGGTGCCGCTGGCCGACCTGATCCCGTTCATCGACTGGTCGCCGTTTTTCCTGTCGTGGGAGTTGAAGGGCAAGTATCCGGCGATCTTCACCGACCCGGTCGTGGGCACCGAGGCGAAGAAGCTCCACGACGACGCCCTGGCGATGCTCGACGAGATCGTCCGCCACGACGCCCTCCAGTCGCAGGCCGTCTACGGCTTCTTCGCGGCCAACTCCACCGGTGACGACATCGCGCTGTTCACCGACGAGTCGCGGACCGCCGAGCTCGGCCGCGTGCACACGCTCCGCCAGCAGTGGGAGCGGAAGGGACAGGATGCCTTCCACGCCCTCGCCGACTTCGTGGCCCCGGTCGGCAGCGGCCGCGGGGACTACCTCGGCGCCTTCGCCTGCACCGCCGGCCACGGCTGCGACGAGCTCTGCCGCCGCTACGACGCCGAGCACGACGACTATTCCTCGATCCTGGCGAAGGCCCTGGCCGACCGGCTCGCCGAGGCGTGTGCGGAGTGGCTGCACGCGACGGTCCGCCGTGAGTGGGGCTACGGCCGGACGGAGCGGCTGACCAGCGACCAGATCATCGAGGAGCAGTATCGCGGCATCCGGCCCGCCCCGGGATATCCCGCCTGCCCCGACCACACCGAGAAGCGGGCGATCTTCGCCCTCCTGGGGGCCGAGCAGGGGGCGGGGATGCGGCTTACGGAGAGTTGCGCGATGCTGCCGGCGGCGAGTGTCAGCGGCCTCTATTTCGCGCATCCGGAGAGCCGATACTTCGCCGTGGACCGGATCACGCGGGAGCAGGTCGAGTCCTACGCGGCCCGGAAGGGCATGGCGGTGTCGGAAATCGAGCGTTGGCTCGCCCCGAACCTCGGCTACGACGCGTGACGGTCTGCCTGGCCCCGGCGCCGCCGGCGTCCGCGGGGCCAGCGACCGATCGACGCCCAACCGCAGGCCACGCATGCCCGACTCGCCGCAGCCGCGACGCACGCGGAAGATCCTCTTCGACGCGGGCCCCTCGGCGGTGGCCGGAGGGGGCGCCGAACTGCTCGTCGAGCGGTTTCTCGACTACATCCGCCACGAGCGCGGCCTCTCGGTCAACACGCAGGCGGCGTATCGCCGCGACCTCCGCGACTTCGCGGCCTGGCTCGGGGGCCGTTCGCCCGCGACGCTGAAGGTCCACGACCTGGGCGACTACTTCGCGGCACTCGCCGCCAAGGGGCTGGCGTCGGCCAGCGTCGCCCGGCAGGCGGCCACGCTGAAGACCTTCTACGCCTTCCTCCAGCTCGAGGGTGTGGTGGCGGAGAGCCCCGCCGAGCTGATCGCCGCGGCCAGGCGGGACGACGCGATCCCCGGCACGCTGTCGCCGGAGCAGGTCGACCGGCTGCTGACGAGCCCCGAGGGAGCCTCGCCGAGCGCCTGCCGTGACCGGGCGCTGCTCGAGCTGCTCTACGCGACCGGCTGTCGGGCATCGGAGGTGTCGACGCTGCGGATCGGTGACGTGCACCTGGCGGAGTCGTTCTGCACCTGCCGCGGCAAGGGAAGCAAGGAGCGGGTCGTGCCCCTCGGCCGTCGGGCCGTGGCCGCGGTGCGGCAGTGGCTCGACGGCCCCCGGCAGGCGTTCGCGGCCCGGGCGGCCGGCCAGCCCGCCTGGGCGGTGCTGTCGAGCCGTGGAAATCGCCTCTCCCGGATGCGGATCTGGGAGATCGTGCGGCTGCACGCCGAGCGGGCCGGGGTGCCGAGCGACATCGGTCCGCACACGCTGCGGCACAGCTTCGCGACGCACCTCGTGGCCGGCGGCGTCGATCTCCGGCACGTGCAGGAGATGCTCGGCCATGCGAGCATCGCCACCACGCAGCGGTACACGCACGTCGACGCCGGCCGCCTCAAGGCCGTGCACGGCAGGTTCCACCCGCGGCGGTAGGACGTCGAGAAAGCGGGCCGGACCTCGGGTGCCCGCGGGTTGGAAACCCGCGCTACTTTTTCGGCGGTCGAATATTTTCCGCGGGTTGGAAACCCGCGCTACGGAGACGTAGAACAGGTTTTTCAACCTGTTCGGGCAGCGAGCCGGACGTGGGGTGCCCGCGGGTGGGAAACCCGCGCTACTTTTTCGGCGGTGCGAACTTGATCTTCTTGATCAGGTCGATGACCGTGCCGTCCGGCTCGACCTTGCCCGACACCGCCGTGATGGCGCGGATCACGTTGTCGTAGGTCAGGCCGGGATCGCAGTCGAGTTCGATCTCGGTGCGGTCCGCGTTGGAACCGGGACCGGTGCCCACCAGGTCGATGATCCGGCTGCGGAGCTCGTCGAAGTCGGCCACGTTCTGCCCGTTCATCGTCAGGCTCGTCCGCTCCCCGCCGGGGCCGGCGGTCATCCGCACGCGAACCGGTGGCAACGGGTCGTCGAGGGCGGCACCGGCGGCCGTGCCGCGGGGCATCTTGATGTCGAAGTCCCCCTCCGTGACGACGGTCTTGAGCGTGAGCATGAAGAAGGTGATCAGCTGGAACACGACGTCGATCATCGGCGTCATGTCGATGGCGATCCGGCTCGGGAGTTCTTCACGCTGCCTGACCACGTGCGGCTCGACCTCACCTGCGCTCGTCGTATTCGGCCCGCAGCACGAACCGCTCGAACCCCTTCTCCTGGCAGACGGCGATCAGCCGCTGCACGTCGCCGGTGCGGGATCGGCCATCCGCCCGGATGACCATGGTGGCCGCGTTGGGCTCCTTGCCGGCCGCGATCATCACCCGCTTCTCGTTCTCGAGGTACCCGCCGATGTCCTCGAGGGAGACCGGCTCGCCGGCATAGATCACCCGGCTGTCGTTCATCACCTGGAGGGTGATCGGGTCCGCCGGCGGGCCTTCCGCGGGCTTCGCGAGCTGGCTCATCGGGAGCTGAATCCGGTCGTCGGTGACGGCCTCCGAGAAGTTCAGCGTGAACACGAAGAAGGTGATCAGCTGGAAGGTGACGTCGATCATCGGCGTCATGTCGATCTCGGTCTGGGAAGGACCGGAGGACTTCCTGCGTGCCATGCGCGAGGCTGCTTCCTTTCGGCGGCGCGGCGGCCGCCCCGGATCACTTCTTGCCCATGCCCTGGAACCGCGACATCAGCCGCATGGCCTCGTCGTCGACGTCGGCGTTGAACCGCTGCAGCCAGTTGCGGAACACCGCGTAGCAGGCGATGGCGGGAATCGCGAGCCACAGGCCGATCAGCGTGGTGACGAGTGCCTGGCTGATGCCGGTCGCGAGTTCGTTCGGCTTCGGGGTCGTGGTGCTCTGCGCGATCTTCATGAAGGCCGTGACCATGCCGTCGACGGTCCCGAGCAGCCCGAACATCGGCGCCAGCGCCCCGACCAGGGAGACGAAGCTGATCTTGTGCTCCAGGGTCATCGCCTGCTCGCTCTCCGCAGCCTGCATCGCCTCGACCGCGGCCGGATAGCCCGCCTGCAACTTGCCCATCCCCGCCGCCAGCACGCGGCCGAGGTAGGAGTCGTCGTTGCGGGCCAGTTCGTAGGCCTGCTGGAACTCCTTCTTCTCGAGATGCTGCTCGAACTGCTGCGCCAGGCCGTCCGGCATCAGGACCGACCTCCGAAACTGCATGGAGCACATCACCAGCAGGGCCACCAGGCCGAACGAGAGCAGCAGGAAGATGATGACGTACTTGATGCCCAGGGCCTCGACGAGAAACGTGAGGTAACTCTTGCCGGCGGGCTGCGTGGCCGGTTCATCCCCCGTGATCTCGCCGGCTTGATCCTGGGCGACGGCAGCGGTGGGGGCGACGAGCGACACGGTCGGCCCCCAGACCCCCAGCAGGCAGGCGGCGACCGCCATCCGGCCCAGCCATGCCAGGCCGCCGCCGTGCCGCCGCCTCGTGGTTCTCACACCCGCCACCATGATGCACTCCTCCGAAACGGATCACACCGTCGCCACGACACCGACCACGGGGAATGTACCGTGCGGGCTGCGGCGCACGGAAGGGCGGCTCACGATGGATTCGCGACGGGTTGTTTCCGCGTCCAGGGGCTGTTCGGAAACGTCGCCTCCAGCACCTGCCTCGCCTCCCGGGACCGTTCGGGATGGTTGAGCCGCTCCCAGAGGCCGATCAGGTGATGGAGCGCCTCGGCGCGATCCTCGGGCACCGTGTTGTGGACGAGATCGACGGTCAACAGCGACACCGCGGCATCACGATCCGCGTCGCCCCTCTGCATCTGTGCCGCGCCGAGCACCAGGTAGCCCCGGCTCAAGAGCCGCGTGTCATCCGGCCGACAGTCGCCGATCACGCGGCGGCAGGCCGCAATCGCTTCCGACGGCTTCTGGAGGAGGACCAGGCACCGGGCCCTGCCCAGATCGGCCGACAAGCGCGCCCGCCTGCCGGCCTCACCCTCGACCTGCGCGGCGGAGGCGGCCGCCTGCTCATAGTCGTGGATCGCCTCGGCGGGCCGTCCCTGGGCCAGTTCGAGTCCGGCCTCGAGCGCCGCCGCCCGCGCCGCCAGCAGCGGCGGCCCCTTCGCGAGCTCACCGTAGGCGGCCGCGGCGTCGGCGTGCCGGCCGGCCCGGGAGAGAACGCCACCGAGCATCTCCTGGGCCGCGTAGAGGTGATGGCTCCTGGGATGCGCGGCGGTGAAGTCGCGAAGCGCCCCGGCCGCCTGGTCGACGCCGGACCCGGTCGCGATCGCCACGCGACCGGCGGCCGCGGCCCTCACGAATGCGATCTCGTCGAGCACGGGCGTGGTGGTCGTGGTTCTGTCGGATTCCGTGATCGTGGCGATCTTCCGGAGAGCGCCGGCACCGTCTCCCCGGAGCAGGAGTGCACGGGCGTCGGTGAGCGCCTCCGGCTCGTCGGCGAATCGCACGAAGCCGACGTCCTCGATCGGGATTCGGGCGGTGCTGCCCGTCTGCGTGGTGACCGCGACCGCGGTCGGAGACAACTCGGCGAGTTCACCCCGGACGACGCCTCCCCCGACGCGGTGGACTTCGGCGGTCGACTCACCGGCGTGGGCGACGAGGCCGACGAGGCAGGAGGCGACGGCGAGGACGGCAGGGTGACCGCGGCCTGAAGAGAGGCGCCGAGGCATCGGGGGCGATCCTGAAGACACGGTCATGGGTTTGCAGCCGCTGGAGCAGAACCGGTTTGTCGGTCGAGTTGCTTGAATCCGTCGGGAGTAGCCCCCTGTTCCCGCTGGATGTCCTCGAGCACGGCCTCGAAGCGGCGGCTGGTCGTCGGGCCGCCCAGGTCCGGATAGAGCTTGCGGGTCATCACGATCGCCGACGTGGCCGCCTCGAGCCGCTGCGCCCGATCCGCCTGGCCCGGGAGCCGGGCCCGCTCGAGGAGCGTCTGGGCGACGCGGATCCGGGCGTCGAAGAACATCTCCCGTGCCTTGAGCGCCGGCGCGTCGTCGGCTGCGAAGGCCTGCCGGGCCAGCTTGGTGGCGATTCCGGCCCAGCCCCAGATCGGAGCGGCGGCTGACGAGCGGCCGGCGGCCGCCTCGCGGAGCAGGCCATCCGCCTTCGCCGGATCTTCGGCGGCGACGGCGAGGCCGGCCGCGGTGAGGACTTCGGCGGCCTCCCGCTGAACGTCCAGGGAGTTGCGCCGCTGGGGGTCGGACAGGATCCAGTCGATCTCCGCCTGGGCCTCGTCCCACCGGCCCTGCTGCTTGCGGATCGTGGCCAACCGCCGCCGGATCGTCGGCTCGAGCCGAACGATTTCGGCGCGGGACTCCGCGGGCGTTCCTGTTTCGTTCTGGCGGGCCAGGAGCGTCGTAAACACGTCCGCCGCGCGGGCCAGAAACTCGTCCGCCGTGGCCTTCGAGACGGACGTGCCCAGCGGCTTGCTCGTGCCCAGGGCGAGGTACGTGTCGGCCACGAAGAACTGCGACGCGAGCTGGCCATCGCGGGTGCGAAGTCCTTCGAGCAACGTTTCGAAGCCCTCGACCAGTCGAGCTGCCTGCCGCTGCGCTTCCGGCGAGTTCGCCTGGGGGCCGCTGGTCAGCGCGTCGAGTTGGGCCTGGAGGTCGCGGCCGATGGCGAGGTAGTTGGTGACGAGCCTCGCGGACGCGTCAGCACCGTCACCGGCCGCCTTGTCCATGGCCAGCAGCACGCGGCGGACCTGGTCCGGCTGCTCGGTTTCGACGAAGTATCGCAGGGCGAGCGCCCGGGCCCCGTCGGCCAGCGGGCCCTGGGAGAACGCCGGACTGTCACCCTCGGCCAGCGTCAGCGGCCCGTAGACGGGATGATTCAGGATCCGGCCCACCAGCGGCAGGTCGTCGGCTTCCAGCGCCAGCTGGGCCCGGGCAAGCGCCGCGGCCACGGCCACCTTGCCACCGGCATCCGCGGGCAGGCTGCCGGCCGACTCGACGGCGGCGAGGCCCTCGTCGATCGCCGCCGCCGCCCCGGAGTTCCACCGGGCGACATCGGCGTCGGGCGGTCGGCCGGCCGACGCCGTCTGGGCGGCTTCCCGGGCCTCGCGGCGCAGGGCCGTGCCCAGCCGCATCGCGAACTCCGGCCGCCGGGGCGAGGCGGCGGGAATCGTGGTGATCAGGTCGCCGATGGCGCCTGGATCGCCGCGGTCGAGCGCGTCGGCGACCAGCACGGCGAAGGCATCGGCTCCCTCCGACTCCGCCGGCCAGGTCCGGGCGATGCGCCGGGCGAGCGAGATGAGTCGCTCCCGGGCCGACGTGCGGCCGGCCTCGTCCCCCTGCTGTGCCAGCGCCTGCAGGCTCACGAGGCCGACCTTCGCAGCCTTGCGGCTGCCCGTCGCATTGGGATGGTGTTCGGCCAAGTCGGCGGCGAGTGCGGCCGCTTCGTCGAACCGCTTCGCCTCGTAGAGCAGGAAGGCGAGCGGGGTCCGCAGATCGGCTTCCGCCATCGTGGAGTCCAGATCGTCGGTCGCGCGGCCCGGCTTCCGCGACGCCTCGTCGCGGGCCATGGCCAAGGCCTTTTCAAACAAGCCGATGGCGCGGTCGCGGTCCGCGGCCGCCTGTTCCGCGGCTCGAGCCGCCTCGGCCATCTGGCCGGTCCCCTGCAACCGCTTCGCGTCGAGCAGGCTCTGCTGCATGTCCGCGTAGGCCGTTCGGGCGTCGGCGGAGACCATCTCGAGGTCGTCGGCCGTGGCATCGGGGAGATCCTTTCCGAGTCGGGCAGCCAGGTCCCGCGCATCGCGGGCGAACTCCCTGCCGGCACGGCTCACCTCCCGGGCCAGCTTGACCGCGTCCTGGCGGAGCAGGGCGGCCGCCTGCTCATCCTGCTCGGCGAGTTCCGCGGCCCGCGCGTCGAGCAGCAGGGCGGTGCGGTACTTGACGGCCGCGAGATGGGGATCCGGTTTTCCTCCCTTGGCCGGAGCCAAGGCGAACCGCAGGAGGGGATTCCTGCGGTACGCGGCCACGTCGAAGGGCAGGTCGCCGGTCAGGTCGCGATACTGCTGGGTGGCCCGCCAGCTCTCCAGGGCCAGGGCCAGGGCCTCGGTCTTGAGGCTGACGGCGAGCGGGGCCAGCGGCTGACCGGATGCGGCCTCGAGGGAATACAGCGGTGCGAGCGTGGCGAGAGCCGCCGCGTGGTGCCCGAGCAGCGCCTCGTTGCGGCCCTGATGGAGTCGGGCCACGGAGGCGACACCCAGCTTGCCGTACTTCTCGACGAGTTCCCGGTGGCCCGCGGTGGAGGCCTCCACCGCGGCCTTCCATTCGGGAGTCCCCGGGTCGTAGGCCCGTGACGTCTCGAAGCGGACCTCGGCGGCCAGCAGCCGTGTCTGCAGCAGCTTTGCCCGCAGGGCCTCCTGGTCGCGGAGCGCCGGCTCGAGCACGTCCGCAAGCGGCTTTTCCGCCGCCTCGATCTCGCGTTCGAGCACCAGCAGCTCCTTGGTCAATCGGGCGAGTTCGGCGTCGGGCTTCCGCCTCTCGCCGAGCTTCTGACGCCGCTGCTGCTCCAGTTCCTTGAACCGCTGTGCCAGGGCCAGGGTCTCCTGTTCGAGCCGTGCGGCACGGGTGAGGTTCTCCCGCTGCCGCGACTCGAGCTCCTCCTTCAGCCGCCGCGCATCCTTCCGCTCGTCTCCCTTGCCGGGCTGGGACGGCCCGCGGAGCTGCTGGATGCTGCGGCGATTCCCCGCGACCTGGGTTTCCAAAGCCGCTTTTTCCAGGTCGCAGGCGTGGATCTCACGGTCCAAATCCTCGACGGCTTTCTGGACCGTCGCGATGTCGTTTTCCTTGGCGGCGACGCGGTCGCGGATCGCACTCACCGGCTGCCGGATGCGGGCGACCTCCGCGTCGATGCGGCGGAGCTGCCGGAGGATGGCATCCTCGGCGCTGGTGGCGGGGGCGGCGCCGGGTGCCGCGGAGTCGTCCGTCGTGTCGGGGGCGCCGGCCGGGCGTTCCAGGGTGGCGAGCGCCTTGGTGAACAAGGCCACCGCCTCCCGCTTCAGCTGGGGAGCGTCCGCCCCGGGCCGCCCCGCCTGGGTGAGCGTGCCGCGTCCGCGCTCGACCAACAGGCTCCCCTTCTGCGAGAGGGCGGCGATCAACGCGTCTCCCCCGGGAGACGCCGCCAGAAACCGGTCGATCGAGGCCTCCGCCTCGTCCAGCATGCGGCTGCGCTTCTGAGCGTCCGCCTCGGTCCGGCTGGAGGCCACCAGCGCGGCCGCCCGCACCACCGGGAGTTCCGCGCGGCAGGCGTCGGAGAGCGTCGGATCCCTGTCGGCCGCCTCGACGGCCCAGAGCATCACGTCGGGCATCCGCCGCTCGTCGAGCGCGTCCACCAGACCGCGAAACGACGCATCGGCTGCCGCGGATGCGGGCTCGGGGACGTCGGTGGCCGGCGATGCGGAGGGCCGCACGAGCCCGATCACGGCGACCAGGCAGGGGAGGAAGCGGACCGGGCGCATGGTGCGAATCCGTTCGGGAGGCGCCGCTCGCCGCGCCTCCACGCATTGTGCGGGCCGCCCAAAGGGGCGTCAAACATCGGGCGTTGTCGCCGACGCGAGCCGCGCGCCCGCGGTCATGCCCGCCGCGCCGCCCGTGAAGAAGCCGTCGCGGCCGCGAGCCACGACGGCAGTTGGCCGGCGGGCGGCAGGGTCACGACCCGCGCGCTCCGCACGCCGGGCGACGCGAGCATCGCGGCGACCGCATCGGCCGCGGGCTCCTGGTCGAGGTTCAGGACGCCGATCGCATCGCCGCCGGGAGTCGACCGACCGACCGTCATCTGCGCGATGTTGATGCCCGACTGGCCGAAGGCGGTGCCGACGCGGCCGATGATGCCGGGCACGTCCTGGTGCGTGAACACCAGCAGGATCCCGTCGAGATAGGCCTCGAGCCGGTGCCCCTCGAGCTGCACGATCCGGGGCATCGAATGCCCGAACAGCGTGCCCGCGGCCCGGTGCACCTGGTCGCCCGTGACCAGGTCGACCGCGACGACCGAGCTGAACGCGCCCGGATCGGTGCGGCTCTGCTCGACGAGTTCGATCCCGCGCTCGCGGAGCAGCATCTCGGCGTTGACGATGTTGACGTCCTCACAGGCCCCCTCCAGGAGGCCGGCCGCGAAGGCGGCGGTCACCAGCCGGGTGTTCCGTGCGGCGATCTCGCCACGGTACGAGATCGAGCACGACCGGGGCTGCCCCGAATCGAGTTGCGAGAGCAGCAGCCCGAGCCGCCAGGCCAGGTCGAGGAAGCCGCGGACCCCCTCGAGGGCCGCGGGATCGATGGCCGAGGAGTTGACCGCGTGCCGGACGGCGCCGGTGGTGAGGAAATCGACCAGCAGCCCCACGCCCTCGACGGCCACCTGCGACTGGGCCTCCTCGGTGCTGGCCCCCAGGTGGGGCGTGACGAGCACCCCCGGCATGTCGAACAGCGGGCTGTCGGTGCACGGCTCCTTTTCGAACACGTCGAGCGCCACGCCCCCGATCACGCCCCGCTTCAGGCCCTCGATGAGCGCCGCCTCGTCGTAGATGCCGCCGCGGGCACAGTTCACCAGCCGAACGCCCGGCTTGAGGATCTCGAGCTCCGGCATGCCCACGAGGTGCCGGGTCTCGTCGGTCAGCGGCGTGTGGACCGTCAGGTAGTCGACGTCCGGCAGCATGCCGCGGACGCTGGCGACGAGTTCGATGCCGAGTTCGGCGGCCCGGTCGGGGGAGAGGAAGGGGTCGTAGCCGAGCACCCGCATGTCGAAGGCCCGGGCCCGCTCCGCCACGGCCTGCCCGATGCGGCCGAGGCCCACGATGCCGAGCGTCTTGCCGGCGAGCTGCGCACCCATGAACTTGTTCCGATCCCACTTGTGGGCCCGGAGGCTGGCATCGGCGGCGGCGACGTTCCGTGACATCCCGAGCATCAGGGCGAAGGCGTGCTCCGCGGTGCTCAGCGTGTTGCCCGCCGGCGTGTTCATGACCACGATCCCGAGCCGGGTCGCGGCCTCCTTGTCGATGTTGTCCGTGCCGACTCCCGCGCGGACGATCGCCCGCAGCCGATGATTGCCGGCGAGGGCACCGGCGGTGATCTTCACGCCGCTGCGGCAGATCGCCCCGTCGTGCCGGGCCAGCGCCTCCCGCAGCGCGTCTCCCTTGAGGCCCGTGGCGACCTCGTAGGTGATGCCGTGGGCCGCGGCCGCGTCGAGCAGGGCGAGCCCGTCGGGGCTGAGCGTGTCGAGGACGATGATCGAAGGCATGAGGGGCGATCCAGGGGCGGAGGCGGAGGGCGGACGAGGCGGGTCAGTCCTGGAGTTCACGCTGGAAATCGAGCATGAAATCGCGCAGCGACTCGACGCCGGCAAGCGGCATGGCATTGTAGATGCTCGCCCGGATGCCCCCCACGGAGCGATGGCCCTTGAGATCCACCAGCCCGCGCTTCGTCGCCCCGGTCACGAACGCCTTCTCGGTCGCCTCGTCGGGGAGGCGGAACGTGACGTTCATGTCGGAGCGGCACTCGGGACGCGCGTGGCCGGCGTAGAAGCCCCCCGACTGGTCGAGCGTGTCGTAGAGCAGCTTCGCCTTGGCGGCGTTGTGCCGGGCCATGCCCGCGAGTCCCCCCATGCGATCGTCGATCCAGCGGGCGACGAGCCCCAGGATGTAGACCGCGAACACCGGGGGCGTGTTCGGCCGCGAGCCATTCTTCACGAAGGTGCGGTAGTCGAGCATGGTGGGCAGCTCGTCCCGCGAGCGGTCGAGCAGGTCCTTGCGGATGATCACGGTGGTGACTCCCGCGATCCCGGCGTTCTTCTGGGCGCAGGCGTAGATCAGGCCGTAGCGGGAAACGTCCACCGGCCGCGAGAGGAAGTCGCTCGAGCAGTCGCAGACCAGCGGCGCCGGCCCGAAGTCGGGGTCGTGCTTCCACTGGACACCCTGGATCGTCTCGTTGCTCGTGATGTGGACGTAGGCGGGGGATTCCGAGAGGGAGATCTCGCGGTCGGTCGGCAGCCGGTCGTGGTTGGTCGCCGCGCCGTCCCAGGCCACGTGCACCCGGCCCTCGCGTCGGGCCTCCCGGGCGCCGGTCGAGCCCCAGGTGCCGGTGATCACATAGTCGGCCGCTCCCGGCTGGCCCCGGAGCAGGTTCATCGGCACCATCGAGAACTGCAGGCTGGCTCCCCCCTGGAGGAACACCACCTCGTGGGAGTCGCCGATCCCCAGCAGGCTCTTCAGCATCGCCAGCGTGTCCTCGAGAATCCGGTCGAACGCCGGGCTGCGGTGGCTGATCTCCAGCACCGACATGCCCACGCCCGGCAGGGAGAGCAGCTCGTCGCGGGCCTGCTCGAGCACCTCGACGGGCAGCACGGCGGGGCCGGGAGAGAAGTTGAACACGCGTTCGGTCATGGCGGCCGAAAATCCCGGAGAACTCCGGGCAGAATAGGAGTCGCTGCCGAGAGGGTCAACGGCCCGCGTTCCCCGGCGGCACCGGGGCGGGCATGCCGGTCGCCGGAGCGCTCGCGGCGGGCGGCAGCGCGGCGGTCCGGTATGCGGCCGCCTGGACCGATTGCAGGTTGGCGACCTTGGCGGCGACTGCCGGCTGCTGGGGATTGATCGCCAGGGCCCGGCTGTACGTCGCCAGCGCCTGGGCCGGGTCGCCGGAGGCTTCCCGAAGGCTGCCGAGCGCCACCAGTGCCCGGGTGTTCGCCGGGTCGATCGCCAGCGCGTCGATCAGCTGGTTCTCCGCCTCCTGCACGTTGCCGTGCTCCTGCGCCAGCCGGGCCAGTTCGATGTGCGGGCTGGCGTTCGTCGGCTGGCTGCGGGCCCAGCCGTCGAGTTGGGCGACGGCCTCGTCGCTGCGGTCTTCCTCGACGAGCAGCACCGCCAGCGCCCGCTGGCAGGCCTCGTGGTTCGGGTTGCGGGCCAGGCAGAGGTGGTAGTACTGCTCGGCCGTCTGCAGGTCGGCCTGCCGACCGAAGAGCTTGGCCTGCTGGTGGTAGGTCGCGCCGAGGTTGTAGAACGTGTCGGGATTGCCCGGCTGCTTGGCGAGCGACTGCTGGAACGAGTTGACGGCTCCGAGGTAGTTGCCCTGCTGGTAGAGCGCCACGCCCTGCGCGTTGTCGTTGGGGGAGATCCCGCACCCTCCGCTGCCCACCAGGGTCGCCAGGAGCGACGCAGTGATCAGGCGGCAGGGACGCGGGGACTGCGGGGAGGTCACGGTCGGGCTCCGGTCGGTGCTGGCTCGGGCCGGCGGTCGAGACCGTAGACGCCGTCACGGCCGAGGGGCAAGGTCGACCAGAACACCCCCGTTTGCCCCGCTTCAGCCGGCCGTCCGCTGGTAGCCGAGCGACCGCAGCACCTCGAGGATCTCGCTGCAGGTCGGAAACATCCGGCCACTGGCCCGCTTGTAGCGGTCGAGCGCCTGCATGAACTCGAGTTCATCGGCCGCATAGTCGCGGTCGCATGTGGTCGGGTCGATCATCCGGCGGCGGGCATGGCGGGCGGCCGTGCGGGACGCGGCGGCCCGTGGGGTGCCGGAGGAGCGGGGAGACTTCACGATGGTGTTGGCGGTGGACACTCGTCGGGTTCCTGGTGAGGGTGGCCGGCCTGGGATCCACGCGGCGCTGGGCCGCGAAGATCTGCCGGAAGCATGGCCGGTTCCGGTCGGCGAAGCGGTAGCGATCAGCGAAAAAAAGCCGCTCGGGCAAGATTCACGGGGCCGACGACCGGCATGAACCCTACGACCGTCACTTCCGCTCGAAGAACTTCCGCAGAGCGTCCGCCGCCGCGTCCCGCGAGGAGTCCGCCGCCGGCTTCTTCGCGGCCGTGGGCAGCCCGCCCGGCTTGGAGTTCGCCGCCTTGAGGGCTTCGAGCGACGAGCGGCTCGTCTCCGCATCGGCTTCCCCGCCGGTCCCAGATCCGTCCTTGCCGGCCGCGTCGATCCCGGAGATCGACGACCCGCCGGCCGGCGTCTCGCCCGCCGGCTCACCCGGCCCGGCTGCGTGAATGCTGCTGCTGCCCGCGTCATCTCCCGTGCCGTCGAGATCGCCCGGCAGGGTTCGCGTGGTGTCGGCCATGCCCGCCGGCTCGTCGTCCGCCATCATCAGCCGCGACACGTCTTCTTCCGAGCCGTTGAACGCCGGGGCGGGAACGGTGCACGAGACACGCAGTTCGAGCGACCCGACCTTGATGAGGTCGCCGTCGGCCACCCGCGTTCGCTCCGCGATCCGCACGTTGTTGACGTAGGTTCCGTTGCGGCTGCCGAGGTCCTCGACCCAGACCTCCGCCGGCCCCACGGTGACCGCGCAGTGCCTGCGGCTGACGTCCTCGCTGAGCGGCCGGACGTCGCACTGCTCGGCCCGGCCGATCAGCAGTTTGTTTCGCTTGATGGCGATGGAGCGGCCGGCATTTTTGCCGGATGCGACGATCAGTTTGGCGATCATGGCGGGCCAAAAAGACGGGAAACCGACGCCCGCGATCGTGAGGTGGGGATCGGAAGAACCGCCCAACTGTATCCTAGCAACTCCGGGGCTGCATATTCCAGCAAGCCCATGCGCTGCCGTCAGCGGCGGGCCGTCCATCGCGGGTCGAGAAACCGGGTGGCGCGGCTCGTGAGGGCCACGAGCCGCGGGGTGGCGAATGCTTCGGCCTGCCACTGCAGCGTGCCACCGAACGACTCGGCCAGCCGAGCCCCCCAGCGGTCGGCCAGCCACCGGGGCGTCCACGTCGCGGGGCCGACGGACAGGTCGGAGAGGCCCGGATGACGGGCGGCCATGCCGGCGGCTGGCGCGCGGGACAACAGCAGGCTGCCATGCTGGAGCACCGTGCCGCCGAGCCGCCGCTGGGCGCTGCCGAGCACCTTGGGATCCGCCGCCAGGCCGGCCGGCGGGCGCGGCACTCGGACGACGACGTCCCCGGGCGCCCGCCGCGAAAAGCAGAGCAGGGCGTCGGCCGGCGGATCGTCGCCCCCGGGGACGTGAAGGTGGGCGGCGAAGCCGAGTTCGCCGAGCACGGCGATGGCCGCGAGATGAACCGCGTCGTAGAGCGCCTGCGGCGCGCCGCCGCACGGATGGGACTTCGGCACCGCGGCGGCATAGGTCAGGTCGGTGCCGTGGAGGATCGCTCCCCCGCCGCTCGGCCGCCGCACGATCGGCAGGCCCGCGATCGCGGGGCATGCCGCCGCCTCCTCGAGCCGCTGGAAGGCCCCGATCGAGACCGTCGGCGTGGTCCACGAATAGAACCGCATCACCGGGTCGCCGCGGCGATCCGCTTCTTCGGCGAGCAGCTCGTCGGCGGCCATGTTGGCCGGCCCGTCGGCGGGGCCGTCCCACCAGGCGGCCAGCAGGCCGCCGGTCACGACTTCACGAGGGCGTCGTAGGCCGACTGATCGAGCAGGCCGGCGAGTTCGGACGGATCGTCAGGCTTGATCCGCACCATCCAGCCCGCCCCGTAGGGATCGCGGCCCAGCGTATCGAGGTGGCCGGGCAGCGCCTCGTTGACTTCGACCACCTCCCCGGAGACGGGCGCGTAGACGTCGCTGACGGCCTTCACGCTCTCGATTTCCCCGAGTGACTCCCCCGCCTTGACCCGCGTGCCGACCGGCGGGAGCTGCATGAACACCAGGTCGGTCAGCGCCTCGACCGCATACTTCGAGATGCCCACCGTGGCCAGCCCGCCCGGCTCCGGCCGAACCCACTCGTGGGACTTCGCGAACTTCATCTCGCCTGCCATGCGCGGCTCCTCAACCAATAGGGACGCCCAACTCCCGCAGGATAGCCGATCCGCTCAGTGCCGTGGGCCGGGCCGACGGTAGAAGGGCAGGGGAACCACGGTTGCGGGCTGGGGCACGTCGCGGACCATCACCGTCAGCCGCGTGCCCACCGCGGCGAACGGGCGATCCACGAGGGCCATGGCCACGGCGCGGTCGAGCGACGGCGCGAGGCTGCCACTGGTGACCGTGCCCACCGGCCCGCCCTCCGCCACGACCGCGCTGCCCTCCCGCGCGGCCCGCTTCGAGTCGCACGCCAGGCCCACGCGAACCCGTTGCGGCGCCGCGGCCCGCAGCCGCACGAGCGCCTCCCGGCCCGGAAACTGCCGCGGCCCGCCCGCCGCCCCGTCGAGGTTCACGGCCAGGCCGAGACCGATCGCAAACGGGTCGCTCGACGCCACGAGTTCATGGCCGTAGAGCGGCATGCCCGCCTCGAGGCGGAGCGTGTCACGGGCGCCGAGGCCGCAGGGCTTCAGTCCTCGTGGGCCGCCGGCGGCCAGGATGGCCTGCCAGACGTCCTCGGCCACCGTCGCCGGCACCACGACCTCCAGGCCGTCCTCGCCGGTGTAGCCGGTGCGGCTCACCGCCGCGGGCTGGCCGACGATGAACGCCCGCGCCGCCCGATAGGTTCCGAGCCCGGAGATCCGGCCGGCGTCGTCGTCGCCGCAGAGCACGCACACCGTGGCCACCGCGAGCGGTCCCTGAACCGCGATCATCGCGGTCTCGGCGGTGCGATCGACGAGGCTGACGCCCGAGGCCGGCAGCCGGGATCTCAGCCAGGCGACGACGCGATCGCGGTTGGACGCGTTGACGACCATCGCCAGGCGGGGCGTGCCGTCGGGGGCGTCGGTCTCGCGGGTGACGAGGGCGTCGTCGAGGATCGTCAGGCCATCGGGGCCCGTGTCGGTCGTGACGAGCGTGTACCGCGCCTGCCCCACGGCGATGTCGGCCACGCGGCGCGTGAGCAGCGACTCGAGCCAGTCACGGGCGGCCGGCCCCTCGATGGCGAGGCGTCCCATGTGCGAGACGTCGAACATCCCCGCCGCCCGCCGCGTCGCGAGGTGCTCGTCGACGATCGACGAATACTGCACCGGCATGGACCAGCCGGCGAAGTCGACCAGCCGGCCGCCGTGCGACTCGTGCCAGGAAGCGAGGGGCGTGCGAAGCGGGGTTGACGACACGAGTGGAGTCCTCTCCGGAAAGCCCGTGAGTGTACAAGTCGGCCACAGGACCGGCTGCACTCACGGATTTGGGCTCCGGCCTGCCAGTGCCTTCTCGCCGGACGTGCGCGTCAACGCCGGAGCGCGGGTTTCCAACCCGTCTGAGAGGAGCGCAGGTTTCCAACCCGCGGCGCACCCCCCGGACCCCGCACCGGAAGCCCCAATCGCGTAAGCGATGGGGACTGAGCCTCGCGTGGCGCGGGCTCGGGGTCTTCCGTGCCCCCTCGCTGGACGCTCGCCTCGGGCTTCCCGCCCTCGGCTCGCTGCGTGTCCGCGGCGCTTCGACGGGCTCACCGCCCGCGCGGGCCCTTCTTCGGCTTGCCTTTCGGCTTGCCTTTGGGCGTCCGCTTCGGCGGGCCGCGGCGGCCCTTGGCTTTGGGCGGCCGCCGGTCGCGCACGCCGGCCCGCGGACGCCGGCCGCGGCCCACGAGCCGGAAGTCGAGTTCGCGGCGCTCGGTGTCGACGCGGGCCACCGCCACGCGGACCCGGTCGCCCAGCCGGAAGGTCTGCCCCGCGCGGCGGCCGGCGAGCGTGTGGCTCGCGCGGTCGTAGCGATAGGCGTCGTCGGGCAGCGTGTCGATCGGCACGAGCCCCTCCGCCGGCAGCCCGAGGCCCTGCACGAACAGGCCGAACGGCTCGACGCCCGTCACCACCGCGTCGAGTTCCTCGCCGATCCGCGACTTCAGGAAGTTCAGCAGCTTGAGCTTCACGAGCTCCCGCTCCGCCGCCTCCGCCCGGCGCTCAAGGTCGGAGCACTCGCCCCCCAGCTGCACCAACCCGTCGGCCGGCGGCCGCCGGCCCCGCGCGACGACCTCGAGCGCGCGATGGATCGTGAGGTCGGGGTACCGACGGATCGGCGAGGTGAAGTGGCAGTAACAGTCGCTGGCCAGCGCGTAGTGGCCGTCGTCCTGGGGGCCGTAGGCGGCCCGGGTCAGGCTGCGGAGCACCGCGTAGTGGACCGCGTGCTCCTCCGGCCGGCCGCGAGCCATCTCGAGAAGCCGCTGGAGCTCGAAGCGGCTCTCGAGCGAGTCGACCTCGAATCCCAGTTCGGAGACGAACTCCGTGAGCTGGCGCAGCTTGCGCGGGTCGGGGGCCGCGTGGATGCGTCGCAGAAACGGCGCCTCCGCCGCCTTGAGGGCCTCGGCCACCGCCTCGTTGGCGGCCAGCATGAACTCCTCGATGATCTGGTGGCTCTCGGTGTTTTCGACGACGTGCGCCCCGGTCACCCGGCCGTCGCGATCGAGGTCGATCTTGACCTCGGGCATCTCCAGCTGCAGGGAGCCGCGGGCGATCCGGCGGGCCCGGAGGATCCGCGCGAGGTCCCGCATCCGGCCCAGCAGGCTCCGCACCTCGGGGATCATCTCCACGGCGGGCGTGTCGGGATCGGCCAGGAAGACGTCGACCTCCTCGTAGGTGAACCGTCGGCGGCTGCGGATCGCGGTCGCCTCGACGGCCGCGTGCACCGGAACGCCGGCGCCCGTGAACTCGATCCAGCAGGTCTTCGCGTACCGCACCTTGCCCGGCTGGAGGCTGGCGAGATTGTTGGAGACGATCTCCGGGATCATCGGGATCACGCGGTCGGGCAGGTAGACGCTCGTGCCGCGGTTCCGGGCCTCCTGGTCCAGCGGCGACCCTTCGCGGACGAAGTGCGACACGTCGGCGATGTGGACGCCCAGCAGCCAGTGGCCCCGCTCCACCCGCTCCAGCGAGATGGCGTCGTCGAAGTCCCGGGCGTCGACGGGGTCGATCGTCACGATCACGCGATCGGTGAGGTCGCGGCGGCCGGTCGGAATCGACTCGTCGAAGCGTTCCGCCTGGGCCCGGGCGTCGTCGAGCGCCTCGTCGGGGAACGGGCCGGGCAGGCCGAACTCGTGGATCACCGTCTGCGTGTCGACGCCCACGTCGCCGGCCTTGCCGAGCACCTCCACCACCACGCCCTCGCCGTCGCGCAGGTGGGTGGGGAACCGCACCATCTCGACCACGACCTTGTCGTGGCGACGGACTCCCTTGGCGCCCGGGTCGCCGACGGCGATCGGTCGTGCGAACCCGGTGCCGTCGACCTGCACCCAGCCCTGACCCGCCGCCTCGAAATACGAGCCCACGAACCGCGTCGTCCGGCGCTTGACGATCTCCACGATCTCCCCGGCGGCGCCGGGGCGGCCGACGTCGCGGGCCTTGGAGATGCGCACCCGCACCGTGTCGCCGGACACCGCGTCGAGGGCCGCCACGGCCGGGATGTGGACGTCGGCGGAGCGGTCGCCGGCGGGCGCATCGAGGGGCCGCACGAAGCCGTAGCCCGCCGCTGCGCGGCGAAACACGCCGACGGTGCCGTCGGTCCGGCCGCGGGTCGGCCGGTTGCCCGGACGTTTCGGTGGCATCGACGGGGCTCCAGGTCGAGCCGAAGTGTAATGCCCACCGGCTCGAGGCTGCCATGGCCGGTGGCGGATCGATTATTCTGAGGCGGCTGCCGACCGTGGCCGTTCGGCGCGGAACCTTGCTCGCAGGAGGAGACCACGATGTCGATGCCGTATCGGTCGGCGGTTGCCTTGCTGGCCGCCGCCGCCATCTCCACGTCATGCTCGCCGCCGCCGGCAGAGCCCCCCGCGCCGCAGCCCGCCACGCGGCGTGCCACGCCACAGGATCGGCAGGCGGCCGAAACACCGGCGCCGTCGTCGGCCGGCTCCGCCGCCGCGCCGCCGACCGGTGCCCCGGGCCCCATCCAGACACGCAAGACGATCGGCAAGACCACGCAGAACGTGCTCGAGCTCGCCGCTGCGATCGCCCAAGGGGGCGTGGTGGTCGACGGCGCGGGAGCTCCGGAAGGGGGTGTGCTCGGCACCTACGCCGGCGCCTATCGCAGCAGCGTGGCCACGATCGGGGGCCTGCAGGTCGAGCAGAAGATGAAGCTTCATCAGGCGGAGCACGGAACCCTGCCGGAGACGCACGCCGAGTTCATGAAGACGATCATCGCCCCCGGGACGCCCGACGAGGTCTCCTTGCCGATGCTCCCCTACTATCAGGAATACGCCTTCGACCCGAGCTCCAAACAGCTCGTGGTCGTGGAGTTTCCGGCCAAGAAGGAGCAGCGTCGGCAGGAGACCACCGGCGCCGCCGGCCTGTGACCGCCGGGCGACGACTCGTCGGCACGATCGCCCTGCTCGTCGCCGTCGTGCCTGGGCCAGGGGCCACGGCCGCCGACGTGCTGGTGGCAGGGCACGGCGACGACGCTGCCGACGGTGCACCGGATCGCCCCGTCGCGTCGCTGCGGCGGGCGTTCGATCTGGTTCGCGACCTGCGGGCTGCCCGCGGCGAACCCGACCGCCCGCTGGTGATCGAAGTCGGAGCCGGTCGCCACGAACTCACCGACACGCTGCGGCTCGGACCGGATGATTCGGGCACGGTGCGGTCGCCGACGATCGTGCGGGCGGCCGTGGGCGCGCGGCCCGTGATCAGCGGCGGCCGGCGGGTCGACGGCTGGGAGAAGGTCGCAGGGGGCGGCCGCTGGGAGGCCCGGCTGCCGGCGGCGGGCGGCGCATGGAACTTCTCGCAGCTGTTCGTGAACGGGCAGCGGCGGTTCCGCCCCATGCTGCCGGCTGCGGGCTGGCACTCGATCGCCGCCGCGGCCGAACCCTCGCCGACCGCCGTAGGCAAGGGCTACGACCGGTTCACGATCTCCGCCGACGAACTCCGCGACGAGTGGGCGGGGAGCGACGTCGAGGTCGTGGCCGTGCACCGGTGGACCATGTCGCGGATGCGGATCGCCCGAATCGACCCGGCCGCGCGGCCCGACGGGGTCGGACCGGAGGGAAGCCGAACCGTCACCTTCACCGGCCACACCGCGTCCCCCGGCGACTGGAACGCGTTTCCGCGTGGGCATCGCTTTCTGGTCGAGAACGTGCGGGAGGCGCTTGGCGCACCGGGGTCCTGGCATCTCGACCGCCCCGCCGGCGTGCTGACCTACTGCCCGCATCCGGACGAACGGCCGGACGCTGCCGAAGTGATCGCCCCGCACCTCGATCGGCTCGTGGTGCTCGCCGGGGACGCGGCGGCCGGCCGCTACGTGGAGCACGTCCGGTTCGAGGGGATCACCTTCGCCCACGGAAACTGGACGGTCACGGCCGCCGGGCATTCCCACCCACAGGCCGATATCGACGTTGGTGCGGCCATCACGGCGACCGCTGCACGGCACGTCGCCTTCAGCGACTGCCGCGTGCGGCACGTCGGCCGGTATGCCTTCGAGTTCGCCGCCGGCTGCCGGGAGTGCAGCGTGGAGCGGTGCGATCTGGCCGACCTCGGCGGCGGCGGCGTGCTGATCGGCACCAGCGGCGGGCCGGGCTCGTGGGGCGACGCGCCGCTTCCTGGAGGCGACGTGGCCGAGATCGCAGTCCGCGACAGCACGATCCGTCACGGCGGCCGGTTGCACGCTGCGGCCGTCGGCGTGTGGATCGGGCACGCCGACCACTGCACGGTGGAGCACTGCGACATCCACGACCTGACGTACACGGGCGTTTCGGTCGGCTGGTGCTGGGGGTACGCCCCCAGCGGCGCCCACCACAATCGGATCGCCTTCAACCGGCTGCACCACCTCGGCCAGGGAGTGCTCTCGGACATGGGTGGCGTGTACACGCTCGGCGTGTCGCCGGGCACGGTCGTCGAGGGCAACGTGATCCACGACATCGTCAGCCACGACTACGGCGGCTGGGGCCTCTACACCGACGAGGGCTCGACCGGGATCGTGATGCGAAACAACCTCGTCTCCCGCACGAGCTCGGGGGGCTTCCACCAGCATTACGGCCGGGACAACGTGATCGAGAACAACGTGTTCGCCGCGGCCCGCGACTGGCAGCTGCAGCGGTCGAAGGTCGAGCCCCATACGAGCTTCACCTTCGCCCGCAACGTGGTCTGGTGGGACGGCGACGTGCCCCTGGTCAACGGCGATTGGTCGAACGGAGTCGTCACGCGGAATAACTGCTACTGGCACGCGGGCAAGCCGGTCGCCTTCCCCGACGCACGGGATCTGGCCGCCCGCCAGGCCTCGGGTGCCGACGAGGGATCGATCGTGGCCGATCCGCGGTTCGCCGATCCCGGCCGGGGCGATTTCACGCCCGCCGAGGATTCGCCGGTCTGGAACCTCGGCTTCGAGCCGCTGGCTCCCGACCGTGCCGGCCCACGCGTGACTCCGCCCGCGGGCGATCTCGCGCCGGTGCCGACGATCTGGCCGGAAGCCCAACGCCGCTGAGCCGCCGCGTCACGGGACGGGTGCCGCCGCCAGGGGGCGGGCCGCCGCGCGCAGCAGGTCCAGCACGCGGTCGTCTGCCACCTGCGGAAACGAGTCGTAGCACTGCCCGACGGCCTGGAAGTCGTCCCGCTCGTGGAGACAGACCAGCCGGTCGCAGAGCGGCCGGATCGCCGCCACGCGGTCGGGCGGTGCCACCGGCACGGCGACGACCAACTCCCGCAGCCGTTCCGCCCGCACCGTGTGCAGCGCGGCGATCATCGTGGCCCCGGTCGCGATTCCGTCGTCGACGACGATCACCGACCGGCCGGCGGGGCGGGCGGCCGGCCGCACCCGGCGAATCATCTCCCGACGCCGGGCGATCTCCGCCAGTTGCCGTTCCTTCTCGGCTTCGATCCAGGCCTCGTCGGCTTCGGCCAGCGCGGCCGCGAACGCGTTGAGATGGACCGCGCCGTCCTCGGCGATCGCGCCGATCGCCAGCTCGGACTGATAGGGCGGCCGCCACTCCTGTTCGGCACGGGCCGTGCTGTCGGCTGATTCTGGGTTCCGGGGCGGTGGTCTCGCTGTGGCCCTTTCCTCCGGGGAGGAGCCGGGGAAGGCCAAGGAAAGCGAGGTGAGGGTGTCTCA
>VGYR01000010.1 GCA_016872925.1 Planctomycetota bacterium | reverse complement strand
GCGTTTCCGCGTCTTTTCGTTTTCCGCTGTATGGCATGCATGGGGTATCGGCCACCCGGCCCATCGGCCATGAATCTTTTTTTCAAGCGTCAATAATGCCGCTCGAGAGCCGAACAAACCTCACACGGGTGATGCGGCCCTGGGGAACCCCGGCCGTCGCGATCGGCTACGGGCTTCCGCCACGGTCGCCGAGGGGTCGCAGCGTCCGGTCGGCGAAGTCGGCGAACCGCAGCCAGTCCTCGGCCAGGAGGTCGTGCTTCCCGGAGCGGACGTGGTAGCCGATCGTCCGGCCCACGGGCGTGTCGACCGGCGGCCACTCCGCCGTGCCGAGGCCGTCGAGCCCGAACAACCGCCAGACCGGCTCCGCGGCCACGGCGGCGAGAAACTCACCGCGCGGGTCGGCCCAGCGGTCCTCGATGGCACTGGCGACATACAGCGGGCGCGGCGCGGCCATTGCGAGGGTCACGTGGGTGTCGACGGGCAGGTCCGTCACGCGGTCGGAAAAGGTGCGAAACGTGGGGCAGAACCAGTGCGGGAAACGCCGCGTGATCGATTCGACCGTCTCGCCATAGTTCCGCCGCTCCAGGGCCGCGCCGCCGCAGCCCGACTCGTTGGAAACCACCATCGCGAATCGCTCGTCGCAGGCGCCTGCCCAGAGTGCGGCCTTGCCGTTGCGTGAGTGGCCCACGACGATCACCCGGGCCGAATCGACCTCCGGCACTGTCACGAGCCAGTCGAGAAGGCGCGAGAGCTGCCAGGCCCAGGTGGCGATGGCCCCCGGCTCGTCGGCGGGCAACTCGCCGTCGATCGGGCGGCCGAGCGCAGCCAGGGCGCTGGCGGCCCGGCCGTCGGGACGGTCGGGAAACGCGTCGCCGTAGCACGCGGTGGCCGCACCGTAGCCGCGGTCGAGCAGCCGCTCCACCGGCCAGTGCCGCGGCTCCTGTGGCCGCGAGGCGTCGGTCGCTCGGTTGCCGACGATGCCGTGTTCCGGATCGTCCTGCAGCCATGCGGAGGACAACCGGATGCCGGGGTCAGGATGCTCGGCCTGGTTGCCTTTGAAGTTCAGGTGCAGAAACACCGGCACCGGCGCCGTGGACTTCGGCAGGTAGACGAGCACGTCGGTCGCGGGGGCCGAAGCGGCGTCACCCAGTCGGAGCCGCGCCTGCAGCCGGACCGCTCGCGCCCCCCCGCCGAGCACGGCCTCCTGGCGCTCGACGTCACCAATCACGGTCACGGGCACCGCCGGCAGTCGGCGGCCGTAGACATGCCGCTCGAGCAGCGAGAACTGGTGGGGCCGCGAGGCCGCCGCCCAGGCAGCGGCGGAGGTCGCCGGCCTCTCATCCGGGCCGGCCAGGACGTCGGGCAGCGCGAAGTCGCCGACGGCCGACTCGTCGTAGTTGGCAGGCTCGCCGGCTTCTGAACAGGGCCAGGGCGTGGTCATCGGCAGGAATGCGAGCAGGGTGGCGGCAAGAGCGGCACGAATGGAGCGACATCCGGTCATCGTGCCCTTCCCGTCGGAAACACAGCGGCGGGTTGGCCCCGTCTGCCGCGGCATCATCATGGCACCGTAGCCTACCGCGGCACTCCGGTTGGCTGTCGCGCCCCTGCGACGCCGCACGAGCCGAGTCACGCGGGCGAGACACCCTGGGGCCGCAAAACAGCGGCGCAGAGGCCCTAGGCCTGATCCGCCACTTTGGCACGGGGTGTGCAGGTGGAATCTCTCCGGCGGGAGTCGGTCGGCGCGATCGGCTCGGTAACAAGACCATCGGACCGCGATGCGGGCCGATCACGACGAGGAGCAAGAACGATGAAGAAGATCGAAGCCATCATCCGCCACTTCAAGCTCGAGGAAGTGAAGGATGCCCTCAACGCCCTGGGCGTGAAGGGGATGACCGTGACCGAGGTGCGAGGCTTTGGCCGGCAGAAGGGCCACACGGAGACGTATCGCGGCGCGGAGTATTCCGTCGACTTCCTGCCCAAGGTGAAGATCGAGGTCGTGGTGAGCGACGACGAAGCGCAGTCGGTGATCAGCAAGATCATGTCCACCGCCCGCACCGGGCAGGTGGGCGACGGCAAGATCTTCGTCACGAACCTCACGGAAGTCGTGCGGATCCGCACCGGCGAGACGGCCGCGGCCGCGATCTGACCCCCGAGTGGGATCACGCTCCACGGAGATTCGCGTGCAACTTCATGAGGCGGAGCGAAGAGCCGGTAGAGACGAACGGGTCGTCGAGGAGGTCGGCGAACGCTCGGGGAGCCTGGGGCGGATCCTCGCTTCCGGTGACGAGACCTTCGCCGCCGAACCGGCGATGCGCCAGTCGGGGCGTGCTCTGAGGTGCCGACCTGTCGCGGGGCGATCGTCGCCCCGCGACGGGCGCCCCGGTGCGTCGCGGCAACCTCAGCGAGGTGATGCGGTCGCTGCGGCCGGGCGGGGCCTGCCGTCCTCCACGCCGTGTTCGGCCACCTGATCCGCGATCGCCCACCAGCGGTCGACGGAGCGGAGATGGAAGAGGTGGGCCGGCCCCGAGGCGCCGGCGAAGCCGAGCACGAGGAACCGGCCACGGCCGGCCCGTGACGCCTGCGGATACTCGGCGTCTGCGGCCGGCTCGACCGCCGTCCTGCGGAGCCCGACGCTGCCGAGCAGATGGTCGGCTGTTTCCGTGGTGCTCGCGTAGGAGGTGGGCTGCGCCGAATGGGTGACCACGAAAACCTTCTCCCCGCGGGCGGCTCGCTCGGCGAAGGCCACGAACGCGTCCATGTCCCGGGGATCCACCGCTCGGGAGCCTGCCGCGGCGGACTCGTCCGCGATCCCGGCGTAGATCGAATCGGCCGCGACGACCGCGTCGATGCGATCCACCGCCGCCGGATCCCGGAGAATCTCGCGAACCGCACCGTAGCCCGCACTGAAGCACGAGAGCGTGATGCGTCGCCAGTGTCGACCCGGCGCGTCGGGCTGATCCGGCGTCGACAACGCGGCCTCGGACACGAGGGAATCGAAGAGTGCCGGGTGTTCGCGAACCGGAGCCGCATACGCGGCGGACAGCCCCGGCTGATTGACCACCACCACCGTCGCCCGGATGCCGGCCCGCTCGAGGGCTTCACGGATGGTGTCGACCGCACCGTGGAAGTGGATCAGAAGATCACCCGACTCCGCGATCGATCGCTCATCCGCCGCACCCCGCGGCCGCAACACGACCGCCGTGCCCGCGCCGACGCGCCGGGGTGGCGAGACGTCGAAAGCAGCCTCGACGCGGCCGGCCTCCAGCCAGGCGAGCAGCACGACCAGGGGCCCGACCCATGCCCTCGGCGCCGCGCCGGCCGCCAGTCGCGTCAGCTGCGAATGAACCACGACGTCACCTCGAGGCTGTGTGGCGGGACTCGCCGGCGCCGGTCCGGGGCGGACGAAACCGGTGAACGACGTGCATGGCCCCGACGAGCGCGATGCCGAGAACCAGGCCGACAGCGGCATCGGCCGCGAGCGAGAGCGGGCCGGCGAGGTCGTGGACCATCCGCTGCACGGTGGGGATGCCATGGGCGACGATGCCGCCGCCGACCAGGAACATCGCCGCCGTCCCGGCGACGGACAGCCCCCGCATCAGCCAGGGAGCGGCGGCCAGGATTCCACGGCCGATCCACGCCAGGACCGGCTCGGGGCGGGATGCCAGCACGATCCCGGCGTCGTCGAGCTTCACGATCGCCGCCACGAGCCCGTAGACGCCGATCGTCATCGCTGCCGAAATGGCCAGCATCACGGCGAGCTGCGTGACCAGCGGCCGGCCGGCGACAACGCCGAGGGTGATCACGATGATCTCGGCCGAGAGGATGAAGTCGGTGCGGACCGCCCCCGCGACGCGTTCGGCCTCCGTCACCGGTGGCTCTTCCCGGGCATCCCTGCGGTCCGCAAGACCAGCACCGGATGCCGCGGCCCGCCCGGGGGAGCGGTGCGCGAGTCGATGCACGATCTTCTCCGCCCCTTCGTAGCAGAGGTAGGCGCCGCCGGCCATCAGGAGCGGAGTCACGGCCCACGGCGCGAGCCAACTCAAAGCGAGCGCCGCCGGCACCAGGATCAGCTTGTTGACGACCGAACCACGGGCGACGTCCCAGACGACGGCGAGCTCCCGGTCCGGAAGGGCGCCCGCCACCTGCTTCGCGTTGAGGGCGAGGTCGTCCCCCAGGACGCCGGCCGTCTTCTTGACGGCGACCTTCGTCATCGCCGCGACGTCGTCGAGCACGCTGGCCACGTCGTCGAGCAGGAGCAGCAGGCTGGAAGGCACGAGCGGAAACCTCCGGCGATGACGGGCGCCAACGAGCCGACACCCGGCCCGGAGTGGAGCATACCGGGCGTCCGCGAGCGGACCTTCAGCCCGGCAACGGCCGGGTCATTTCCACCGGCACCACCCAGCGGTCGTACTGCTCGGGGGTCACGTAGCCCAGTGCCACGGCGGCCTCCTTGAGGCTCGTGCCCTCCAGGTGGGCCCGCTTGGCGATCTTGGCCGCCTTCTCGTAGCCGATGTGCGTGTTGAGGGCCGTGACGAGCATCAGCGAGTCGTCGAGGTGGTGACGGATCCGGGCGAGGTTCGGCTCGATGCCCGACGCGCAGTGGATTCGCATCGAATCACAGGCGTCGGCCATCAGGTCGGCGCTCTCGATCACGTTGTGGACCATCAGCGGCTTGAAGACGTTGAGCTGGAAGTGGCCCTGCGAGCCGGCGAAGGCGACGGCCGAGTCGTTGCCGAACACCTGGACGCAGACCATGGTCATCGCCTCGCACTGGGTCGGGTTCACCTTTCCGGGCATGATCGAACTCCCCGGTTCGTTCTCGGGAATGGTGATCTCACCGATCCCGCAGCGTGGCCCCGAAGCCAGCAGGCGGATGTCGCTGGCGATCTTGAACAGAGCCATTGCCAGCCCGCGCTCCGCGGCACTCATGTCCACCATGGCGTCGTGGGCCGCCAGCGCCGCGAACTTGTTGGCGGCGGAGACGAACGGGTGTCCGGTCTCCCGCGCGATGTAGCCGGCGGCCACCTCCCCGAACCTGGGATGGGCGTTGAGGCCGGTGCCGACCGCCGTGCCGCCGATCGCGAGCTGATGGAGGCCGGGGAGCGCCCGCTCGATCACGGCGATCCGCTCGTCGAGTGGAGCCCGCCACGAGGAGATCTCCTGGCCGAGCGTGATCGGCGTGGCGTCTTGGAGGTGGGTGCGGCCGATCTTCACGAGCTCGGCATGCTTCCGCTCGAGGCCGAGAAACACGTCGCGGAGCAGCCGCACGGCGGGCAGCAGCCGGTCGTGGACGACCTCGACCGCCGCGATGTGCATGGCCGTGGGAAAGGTGTCGTTGGACGACTGGCCGCGATTGACGTCGTCGTTGGGATGGACGGGCTTCTTCGATCCCATCACGCCGCCGGCGATCTCGATGGCGCGGTTGGAGATCACCTCGTTGGCGTTCATGTTCGACTGCGTGCCGCTGCCGGTCTGGAAGACGACGAGCGGGAAGTGGTCGTCGAGCGTGCCGGCGATGACCTCGTCGGCGGCCTGGACGATCAGCTTCACCGTTTCGGCGGGCAGTTGCCCCAGTTCGCCGTTGGCGAGCGCCGCGCACTTCTTGAGGATGCCCAGGCTCTTCGTGATGCTGCGGCCCCACTGGAACCGCTCGACGCCGATCCGGAAGTTGTCCCGCGACCGCTCGGTCTGCGCACCCCAGTACCGGTCGGCTGGCACGCGGACCTCCCCCATGCTGTCGGACTCGGTGCGGAAGGCGGCTGCGGCGGGCATCGGCGAGGCTCCTGGGGAACTCCGGAACCGCACGGAACGGCGGCCCCGACGGCGCGGCATTGTAGTCGCCGGCGACGCGGGCCTTCAGCGGCGTTGGGTCCGCTCCACCGACGAGCTCCTCCGCGCCGTGGCCGAAGGCCGCGCGGGCCCGTCCGATGCGGCCTTCCCCAGGGCCACGGCCAGCCAGCCGTCGGCCACGACCGCCTGCACCGCCTGCACGCCGCGCATCCGGGGATTCGCCAGCAGCTTCTCCGGCACGAGTTTCACCGGCCGTTCCTTCGGAAACATCTTGCCGAAGATCGTCCGCAACCCGAACTCCATCCGCCCCTTGTGTCCCGGGCCGCTGAGCTGCACCGGACCCTCGCGCTCCAGCGAGACCTGCATGCCATCGATGGTCGGCCGGTAGGCGACGTGGGCCACGACGTCATACCAGTTGCTGCGCCGGCCGCTCTCCAGCGCCTCCAACGCGACCCGCACGTGCACCAGCCCGTCACGGCATTCGACCCGCAGCGGGTCGATCGCGGCGAAGGTCACGTCCACGCCCTGGGGAAGGTCGTCGGGGATCTTCGGGGGCAGCCCCAGCTGCGTGCAGATCGATCGCGTCAGCTCCTCGAGCGACATCTTCCGACCGGCCAGCCCGAATCGTCCGCAGGCGTTGTTCACGCTCGACTCGTGCACCTGCATGCTGAACAGCGCGTCTTCCGGAGCACGCGGCCGGGGCGTGTGGGCGGCGAGTTGGGAATCCGCCGCAAGCCGGAGCCGCGCGGTCGCGACGCCACCGTTCGTCTCCAGGGCCACCGCCGTCGGCGCCAGACCGAGGCCGACCATGGGGCTCCAGAACCGCGTGCGGATTCCGGCGGCGACTTCCGTGAGCTGCGGCTCCGTCTGCCGGTCGACCTCGCTGCACGCCCGCCCGACGATCTTCCCGTTCACTTCGCGGCTGGCCTCCTCGATGCTCACGTCGTGCTGGTTGCGGGCGATGCCGCGGACGAGCGGGCCCATCAGCGGCACGGCGTCGAACCCGGTCTCGATGCCCGCCAGCCGCGAGTGGTTCGAGGCGGATCCCCGCGCCGGCCCGAAGGACAGGCCGCGGGTGGACACGCTGATCGGCTTGTGCACCGTGAAGGACGACTGCCCCGTGGAGTGGATCGCGACGGAGCCCGCCTCCGTCACCGTCCGCGAGGCGATCTCCCCGGTCACCAGCAAGTCGAGGCGGATTTCCGCAGGATGCGGCAGGAAGCGGACGCCCGTCGACTGCTCGACGGTCTTCGTGCCGCGAACCTTGCGGCCCAGCACGAAGTCCTGCAGCGGACCGCTGGTGACCGTCGACTCCGGGAGCAGCCGCTCGGCAAACTGCTCGTGGATGGCGATCCGCACGTTCGGAGAAAGATAGTGATCCTGAATGGCGCGGTCGAGCGCCCGCTGCGCGGCCGATGTCGAGGAATCAACCGATCGCAGCGCGGCGCGGATGGCCGCGGCGTCCTCGGCCCCGCGCGACTCCTCGAACCGCTCGACGGCCAGCAGCAGGCCGCCGACCTCCCGGCAGACCGGCGTGGCTTCCGGAGAGGGCGTGCCACCTCCGGCGGCTCCGTCCGCCGGAGCCCTGGTTTCAGCGCAGCGTGAGGCCGCAGCCCGCCAGACGGCCACGCGGCGCGCGAGAGCCAATGCGGCACGGCGGATCTGCGATGCCAACGCGGGTGTTGCGACGCCGTCGGCGATCGCCATGCCTTCGCCCACGCGTTCGCCGAGCGCCAGCAAGGCCGGTTCCGCGGCAGGATCGTTTGGTCCGGCGGTGGACACGACCTTCTCGACGTCGGCGAGCGATGCTGCGGCCCAGCCGGCAGGTGGACCGGGGCTCCCGTCGTCGATGCGCGAGAGTTGGTCGACGAGCGTCGAGGGAAGGGGCCAGTCCCGGGGCGTGGGGCCGGTCTGGTCGGGGAGCGGACGCGGCTCCGCGTCGCCATCGCGCGGCGGGTTGATGCGTTCCCGCACCCGGTCGAGGATGCGGCCACCGAGCGGGGGGCCGGTGTTGGCTGCACCTCCCCGGGCATCACCGAGCCGTTCGCCGAACCTGCCGAACAGTCGGCCGGCCCGCGTTGGGGCCGGTGACCGGCCGTCGTCCGCCGGCGGCTCCGTCCAGTTGATGCCGTCGGGATCGCTCCATTCAGCTCCCGGGAGTGGCGGAGCTGCAGGGGGTGGAGGCTCGACGGGTTCCGTCGGCGAGGGATGAGGCCTGGGGGGATCGACCGGCCGCCGAGCGACGTCCGTCGTTCGGGTCCGCGTCATCAGCGACCGCAGGTCCGCATCGGGCGTGGTTTCCACTCCCACGTGATGCTCATGCGTCTCGGGGGGAGCAGGCGTTCGCGGCGTCGGCAGCAACGAGCCGACGTCGGCGTCGGAGACGACCTCGGCACCGGCTTCGCGGCCCTCCTCGAGGGCCACGGATGACGGCTCCTCGCTGCTGGCCGACGTCGGAATCGCTTGGCTGACAATCGCCAGAGCCAGTGGAGTCGCGACCTCACCCAGCGCCAGCCGCTCCGACCGGGGCGGAGGCGCCGTCGCCAGGAGCACCGCCTCCTCCGGCAGCGCGTCGTCCAAGATGGTCGGCGGGCACTCCGCCTCGACCAAGGCCTCTTCGATCACGAACGACGAGCCCGGCGGCGGCTGCCACAAGCCCTCGCCGGAGAGCGACAACGAGAAGGCGACGCCTCCCACGAAGGCGACGATCATCACCAGGACCAGGCCCCTCGGCCTGCCGGCGATGCCCTGATTGCTCCCCATAACGCCGCCGTCCGCCTGCCCGGAGCACCGCGGCGTCGAATGCCCCGACGACCGCAATCCCCGCACGGATGGATCGACAGGCACGACCGGAAAATTCGATCGTCGCCCGCCGGGGCGGCAGGATTTCCCCGGCGCCGCCCGCAGCGCGGGGGACGGGGGTGGCGGGGGAAACCGGGCAGGCTGGGGACGCCGTCAGCTGCGGCGGGCGAGGCGGGGTTCTTCGAGGAGCGCCGTCCAGGCATCGACAAGAACACCGAGGTTGGCGTTGCGATCGACGGCGTCGACGGCGTCGAGCGTTCGCTCGAACGCCGAGACCACGGTGTCGACGTCGGTCGACCAGGCCGCGGCGGCGCGGGCCAGCTGCGGTGCCGCAGCCGCGGATCCGGCGGCACGATGGGCCGCCTCCCGGAGCACGTCGAGCGTGGCATCGAGCACCAGCCGCAGCCGGGCCCGTCGCGGCTGCGCCTCCTTGCCGGCGGCCTCCACGAAGGCCAGCGTCTCACGTCCGAGATCGACCCCGCGAAGCGGCCTGCTGGCGAGCAGGTCGAGCAACCGGCCGTGAAACTCCGCCACTTCGGGATCGAGCATCAGCCGAACGCGGGCGAGGCTGCCGCCGGCCGCCTGCGCCGCCAGTGTGAGCGCCGCCTCGTCCACGGGCAGATCCGCCGCCCGCATCTCGGCGGCGACGATCCGCCGTACCGCTTCGGTCGGCAGCGGCGCGAACCGCACCACTTGGCATCGCGAGCGGATCGTGGGCAACTGCCGCTCCGGGGCGGTGCCGACGAGGATGATCACGGATCCCGCGGGCGGCTCCTCGAGCGTCTTCAGGAGGCAGTTGGCCCCCTCCTCCGCCAAGTGGTCGGCATCCATCACGACGGCCACCTTCCGCGTGCCCAGGGCCGGACGGAGCAGGATTCGCCAGCACAGCCCCTCCCGCATCCGGTGCTCGTCATCACCGATCAGGAGATCCAGCGGGATCGTCGCCCGATCCTCGGGCTTGCGGACGACGTCGATGTCGGGATGGCTTCCCGCGGCCGCCTGCATGCACGAGGCACAGGTGCCGCAGGCCACCATCCCCGGCCGGGGCTGCGCGCAGACGACCGCCTTCGCCAGCGCCAGCGCGAACGTCCCCTTGCCCACGCCGGGCGGGCCGACGAACAGGTACGCGCCGGAGATCCTGCCGCGGGCGTTGGCCGCCGCGAACCGCGCGGCGATCTCGTCGTGCCCCTCGATGCCCTGCCAGGCCATGGATCCTCCTAGCCGACGACCGCGAGCCGCCGGGCGGCGGCGACACGGATCGCCGACGCGACGTCGTCGATTCCCGCCGAGGCGTCGATCGTGACCACGAGGTCGGGATTCCGCGCCGCCTCGGCGAGGTAGCCGGTCCGGAGCCGCGCCCGGTAGTCGGCGCCGCGATTTTCGAGTTTGTCGAGGGGGCGGGCCAGCCGACGGCTGCTGGTCTCCAGATCGACGTCGAGCAGCAGCACCAGGTCCGGCATCCGGCCGGCCGTGGCGATTCGGCCCACACGGCGAATCGACTCCGGATCGAGCCCCCCGCCGTAGCCCTGGTAGACGACGTTGGAGAGCAGGTAGCGATCGCTGACCACCCACTCGCCGCGGGCCAGCGCCGGCTCGATCACCTCGGCCACGAGCTGTGCCCGGGCCGCCATGTAGAGAAACATCTCCGCGGTCGCGGCGAGGTGGAGGTCGTGCCGGTCGAGGAGAATCGCGCGGATGGCGTCGCCCACCGGGGTCGAGCCGGGATCCCGGCAGGTGGTCACCCGGCGGCCTTCCGAGATCAGCCAGTCGGCGAGCCGGCCGATCTGCGCCGACTTCCCGGCGCCGTCGATGCCTTCCAGCGAGATGAACCGGCCGGGTGTCATGGGCGATCAGAACCCTTGGGCACCGAGCCAGCGGCCGCACTCCACCGTCCACGGATGGAGCGGCTTGGCGGGATCATAGGGGCGGACGCCGAGTCCGAGGCCGTGCGGGCCGGACGCGTAGACGTGCAGCTCGTAGGGTCGCTCGAGCGACGTGAGCCGGAGGCAGAGCTCCAGGATCGGCTCGAGCTTCACCACCGCGTCGTCCCGGGTGTGCCAGATGAACAGCGGCGGCACGTCCCGGTGGACCGCGAGTTCGCCGGACAGCTGCCGGGCGACTGCGTCGTCCGGCGAGTCGCCGAGCAGGTTCCGCCGTGAGCCGGCATGGGTCTTGTCGGGCGTCATGCTCACGACGGGATAGCAGAGGACGCCGAGATCGGGTCGGGCGGAGCCACGGTCGATCGGATCGGCGGCCCGATCGTCGCCGGCGCCGGCGTGCAGGCAGGCGGTGAGGGCGAGATGGCCGCCGGCCGAACTGCCCATCACGCCGACCCGGCCGGGATCGACGTGGAACCGCTCGTGGCCGTGCCGCACCAGGCGGATCGCCCGCGAGACGTCGTCGAGCATCACGGGGTGGCGGTAGCCGTGGCTGCCAAGGCGATAGCGGAGCACGAAGGCGGAGATGCCCCGGGCGTTGAGCCAGCGGGCGTAATCGCTGCCTTCATGGTCGGCGAGGGCGCCGTATCCACCACCGGGGCAGACGACCAGCGCGGCCGCGGGATCAACGCCGCGCGTGGCCGGCCACCAGGCCACGACCGGGATGTCGTGGTCGGCCGCACCCGCCGCGCCGGGGGCGGCTTCCTCCCAGAGCCGAAGCGTCTCGGCGGCGGCCGCCGCCGGCGTCGTGTCGTGGCAGCGGGCGCTCGCGGGCAGGAGCAGAATCGTGGATGCCAGCAGCCGGAGAGGCATCGTCGTCATGGCAGGTGCTTCCGGAGGCGGGCGAACGACCGGCATGATACGGCAGCCGCTACCGGCGGGCGATTTTCTGGATGCCCAGGGGGTCAGCGGGGTCGAGCACCGCGAGCCGCTGGCAGACTTCGGCGGCCGACCGCGGCCGGCCGAGCTCCATCAGCGACTGGACGAGGCCCTTCGCGGCCTGAAAGAACGGCTTGTTGCCGTCGAGCTCGTAGGGCATCGGCCACGGCGTGTTGGCGGCGTCGAGCGTCCGGATGGCGAGCTCGTAGGCCCGGCCGAAGTGGCCGCGGGCGAGCTTCGGGTCGTCGCCTTCCAGGGCGATCAAGCCGAGCTGCACGTGGGCTTCGAGAAAGTCGGGACACTCGGAGAGCAGCCAGATCAGCTCGTCGTGGGCGATCTCGACCTCGCCGGCCTCGACCATCGCCTCGACCTCCTCGATGTCCTCCCGCCGCCTGCGGCTGCACCGCGGGTGGACGAGTTCCCAGGCGGGGCCCGCGGCGGTGTCGCGCCGGGCGACCGAGAGCTTGTCGCGGCCGCGGCCGCCGCGATCCCCCGCTTTCTCCTGGTCTCGTCGGTGGCTCATGGAGTGGGTCGGCCGGCGGCGGGAGTGCACTACACTGCCGTCGGTTTGACCGCACGGACCCGGAGAGTGCAAGTGTCACGGTCGCGGCCCGCCGTTGAAAAACGTCCGCCCTTCCGCACGACCTCCCCTGCGGGCGTCACCGATCCGGCCGGCGTCCGGCGGCGGCTCGCGCGGTGGTACGCCAGGGCGCGGCGCGACCTGCCGTGGCGCCGCACCCGTGATCCCTATGCCGTGTGGGTGAGCGAGGTGATGCTCCAGCAGACACAGGTCGAACGCGTCAAGGATTTCTTCGCCAGGTTCCTCCGCCGGTTCCCCAGCGTCGGCCATCTCGCGCGGGCGAGCGAAGCGGAGGTCCTCAAGCATTGGGAGGGGCTGGGCTATTATCGGCGGGCCCGGCAGCTGCACGCCGCGGCCCAGGCGCTCGTCGCCGAGCACGGCGGCGTGGTTCCGCGGTCGGTCGCCGGACTGCGGTCGCTTCCCGGGGTGGGGCGGTACACGGCCGGGGCGATCGCCTCGATCGCGTTCGATCTGCCGGCGCCGATCGTCGAGGCCAACTCGCGGCGGGTGCTGGCACGGCTCAGCGGCCACGCCGAGCCTGTGGGCGGCGCCGGCGACGAGCCGATCTGGCGGATCGCCGCAACGCTCGTGCCGCGGCGCGGCGCGGGAACCTTCAACCAGGCTCTGATGGACCTCGGCGCGACGGTCTGCACGCCCGCGCGACCGGTCTGCGGCCGCTGCCCGCTGGCAGCGAACTGCGGCGCGCATGCGGCGGGGCGGGTGGAATCGATTCCGGTGACGGCCGCGCCGCGGGCCACGCGGCGGATTCGGGAGACGGCGGTCGTGACGCGGCATGGCGACCGCGTGCTGGTCGTGCGCCGAGGTGCCGGCGAATGGTGGGAGGGGCTCTGGGATTTTCCGCGGGAGCGGCCGGGATCCAAGGGCCGCGAACTCGGCCGCTTCACCTATGGCGTGACGAACCACCGGATCGAGTGCGTGGCGGTCGAGCGGCGCACGGCTCGCGCACCAGCCGTGGCGTCAGCGGCCCGCTGGATTCCGGTTGCGATGCTCGACGGCCTCGCCATGACCTCCCCCGGCCGCAGGATCGCGCGGCTCGTCGGGGACGACGTGGCGATGCCGGCGCGGCCCGTCAGGCGGAGGCGCCGGGCGGTGCCGCGACGCCGACGGCCCGGCGGGGATTCGTCGACACCAGCCGCTCGATCGCCGCGTCGTCGAGGTGGAGCTGCCGGGCGAGGTTCTCGCGCACGCGGTGCATCGAGATCGTCGACCCGGCGAGCGTGCGCCGTCCGGGCCGACGGGCGACCCCTGCGCCGTCGACCTCCACCTCGCCTTCGCCGTAGGCATAGCGGCCCGGGGGAAGCTTCGCCACGACGATCGCATCGGTCACCATGATCGAGCGGTCGACGCCCGAAATCGCCAGGTAGTTGGCCAGGGCGTGGTACGGCACGTGGACGCCGTCGGGGATGTAGCAGGTCCAGAGCCGCTCGTGCAGGTAGAGCACGCGCTGGATGAAGTTGTCGTGCCGGGGCAGGTCGAGGGCGCAGCCGTTGCCGAGGTGCGTGACCATCGACAGGCCGGCGTCGATCGCCGCCACGAGTTCGTCGAGCGACGGGTCGCAGTGCCCGGCCGAGACCGTGACGCCCTGGCGGGCCAGATAGCCGGTGGTCACCAGCCCCGCATCGCATTCCGGTGCCAGCGTGACTAGCCGCACGAGACCGGCGCCCGCTTCGAGGATGCGTCTGGCATCGTCGACGCTCGCGGGCAGGAACTTCGTGGGATCGTGGGCCCCGGGGCACCCCGGCTTGCGGCTCAGGAACGGGCCCTCGACGTGGAAGCCCGCGATCATGCGGGCGATCGCCGGATCGCGGTCGCGAAACGCCGCCAGCCGGGCGAGCTTCGCGGAGATGCCCTCGATCGTGTCGGTGATCACCGTGGCGAGGATGCCGCTGAAGCCGTCGGCGGCGAGTTCGGCGCAGGCCCGGCTGCACTGCTCGAGTGTGAGGTCACGCGAGCAGAAGTCGGCTCCCGCGTAGCCGTTGACCTGGATGTCGAAGCCGCCCGCCATGACCCGCTTCCCGAGAACGTTTCGTGAGCCGACATGGTACGGGATCGCCTCTCGGGGCCGGCCGGGTCGGCAGACGCCGGGGTCGCCCGCCGGATATCCTCTGAGCGGCGACCCGCGGATGCCCGCGGGTGCCGAAACGTCGGACGTGAGGGGAAAAGGATGCGAAGGATCGTGACCCTGGCGGCCCTGATGCTGGCGGGGCTCGTGCCCGTCGAGGCCCGCCCCGAAGCGCAGCGCGATGCCGCCACGGCGGCGGCGGGGATCGACGAACTCGCCTGGGACCTGGTGCGGGCGGCCGGCGGCGGCACCGTGGTGGTCTCGCCGGCGAGCGTCTGGGAGGCGCTGGCGATGACGCACCAGGGAGCCCGGGGTACCACGGCCGGCGAGATCGCCGCCGTGTTGGGCATGCCCGACGATCGGGCGGCCATCGCCGCCGCGGCCGAGGCGCTGCGCACGTCGTTCGCCGACTCCAGGGGGGCGTCGATCACGCTGGAGGTGGCGAATCGGCTCTGGATCCAGCGCGGCAAGCAGATCGATCCCGGATTCGCCGCCGCGCTGGAAGACAGGTTCGCCGCCGCGGCCGGGCTCGTCGACTTCTCCACCGCTCCCGAGACCGCCCGTGGAGAGATCAACCGCTGGGTGTCCGGGCACACCGCGGACAAGATCCCGGAGCTGCTCAAGGCCGGCTCGATCACGCCGCTGACGCGGATCGTGCTCACCAACGCCGTCTTTCTCAAGGCTCCGTGGGCCGAGCCGTTCGAGAAGTCGGCGACGCGTCCCGAGCCGTTTCAGCTCGGCGCCGGTGATCGGGTGGACGTGCCCTTCATGCGCCGGTCGGGCCGCATGCTGGCCGGTCGGACGGGCTCCGGCGACGAGTCGGCCATGGTCTGTGAACTTCCGTACGCGGGGCATGGTCTCGCGATGGTGCTCGTGGTGCCGGTCGCGACCGACGGGCTCGAGTCGGTGCTCGGGAGCCTCGCCGGCGACTGGCGGACGAAGTGGGCCGCCGGGTCGGACGACGTGGCGTTGCGGGCGGTGGACCTGTCGCTTCCGAAGTGGACGGCCCGCAAGCCGCTGCAGCTCAATCGGGCGCTCGAGTCGCTCGGCATGAGAGCGGCCTTCGATGCGGCCGCCGCCGACCTCTCGGGTATCGATGGCACGCGGGACCTGTTCGTCAGCGACGTCGTGCACGAGGGCTTCGTCGACGTCTCCGAGGAGGGCACCGAGGCGGCCGCCGCGACCGGGGTGGTGGTCGGCGTGCGGAGCATGCGGCCACAGCCCGAGGAGCCGCTGGAGATCAAGGCCGACCGGCCCTTCGCCTGGGCGATCGTCGACCGGGCCACGGGGGCCGTGCTGTTCGCCGGCACGGTGACCGATCCGCGCGGGTAGTCGAGACGGGCCGTCATGGTCCCCATCGCTCACGCGATTGGGGCTTTCGATGTGGGGCTGCGGAGGTGCGCTGCGGGTTGCCGTGAACCCGAGCCAGACGTGCGTCGCCCCGCCTCACATCTGCCGTGCCGAACAGGAATGGCATCCTGCCCTGCGCTCCGCGCGTCCGCGGTGCTTCGCCCTCCGGGGAAGGCTCGTTGACGATGCCCGACCCCGAACGTAGATTCGGTCGGCTTTTTGCCCTGGAAAACCGTCTTTTTCTCTCCTCACCACGAAGGGACCGCCCCGCCCATGGCCACCTCGACCAAGAAGTCCGCGAAGAAGTCCGCACGCAAGTCGGGAGCCGCGGGCAAGGCGGGCAAGATGATCTACTATTTCGGGGCCAAGAAGTGCGACGGCGACGGCACGATGAAGCCGCTGCTCGGCGGCAAGGGGGCCAACCTCGCCCAGATGACGAAGATCGGGCTCCCGGTGCCCCCCGGCTTCACCATCACCACGCAGGTCTGCATCGACTACTACAAGAATCACAAGAAGTTTCCCAAGGGCCTCGAGGAGGAGGTCGCCTCCGCCATGAAGCTCATGGAGAAGGAGACGGGGAAGAAGTTCGGCGACCCGCGAAACGCGCTGCTCGTCAGCGTCCGCTCCGGGGCCCGCGACAGCATGCCGGGCATGATGGACACGATCCTGAATCTCGGCCTCAACGACGAGACCGTGAAGGGGCTCGCCGAGGCCACCGGTAACCCCCGGTTCGCCTACGACTCCTACCGCCGCTTCATCCAGATGTACGGCGACGTGGTGATGGGCGTGCAGAAGCGGCACGAGAACGAGCACGAGCCGTTCGAGGAGGTGATGGAGGGCCTCAAGCACCAGATCGGGGTGCACGACGACACCGACCTCTCCGAGTCGCACCTCCGGGAACTGATCGGCCGGTATCTCCGCCTGATCAAGGAGCGGACCGGGAAGTCGTTCCCGCAGGATCCCTTCCAGCAGCTGATGGGGGCGGTGGGGGCCGTGTTCGGCAGCTGGATGAACGAGCGGGCCATCCTCTACCGCCGCAAGTACAAGATTCCCGACGAGTGGGGCACCGCCGTCAACGTGCAGAGCATGGTGTTCGGCAACATGGGTGACGACTGCGCCACCGGCGTGGCCTTCACCCGCGACCCGGCCACCGGCGAAGACGTGTTCTACGGCGAGTACCTCGTCAACGCCCAGGGCGAGGACGTGGTGGCGGGCGTACGGACGCCGAAGCCCGTGGCCGAGATGAAGCACGAGGCGATGTTCGCCGGCACCTACAAGGAGCTGGAGAAGGTCCGGGCCACCCTCGAGAAGAAGTTTGGCGACGTCCAGGACTTCGAGTTCACCGTCGAGAAGAAGAAGCTCTACATGCTGCAGACGCGGAACGGCAAGCGGACGGCGCTGGCCTACGTGAAGATCGCCCACGACATGGTGAAGCAGAAGCTGATGACGGCCGAGCACGCCATTCAGTCGGCCGACCCCGACGCCCTCTCGCAGCTGCTCGCTCCGATCTTCGACCGCCACGACTACGAGGCGGCCAAGAAGAGCGGCCGGCTCCTGACCGCGGGCCTGCCCGCCGGCCCGGGCGCCGCCACGGGCCACCTCGTGTTCACCGCCGCCAAGGCCGAGGAACTCGCCCACAAGGGTGAGAAGGTGGTGCTCGCCCGCGTCGAGACGAGCCCCGAGGACCTCCGCGGCATGATCGCCGCCGAGGGCATCCTCACCAGCCGCGGCGGCGTGTCGAGCCATGCGGCCCTCGTGGCCCGGCAGATGGGCAAGGTCTGCGTGGCCGGCGCGGGCGCGATCCAGATCGACTACGCCAAGGGCACGCTCACCTGCGCGGGCAAGACGCTCCGCGAAGGCGACGCGATCTCGATCAACGGGTCCACCGGCGAGGTGTTCGCCGGCGGCATCAAGACGGCCGACAGCGAGCTCAAGCAGGTGCTGGTCGCGAAGACGATGAAGCCCGCCGACTCGGAGGTCTTCCAGTACTACGACTTCATCATGAAGCTTGCCGACAAGCACCGGAAGCTCGGCGTGCGCACCAATGCCGACACGCCGGAGCAGGTTCGCCAGGCGATCGCCTTCGGCGCCGAGGGCATCGGGCTGACGCGAACGGAGCACATGTTCTTCGAGGGTGACCGGATCGACGCGATGCGGGAGATGATCCTCGCCGAGAACGAGCCGGCCCGGCGGGCCGCCCTGGCGAAGCTCCTGCCCTACCAGCGGGACGACTTCGAGGGCATCTTCCGCGCCCTCGACGGCCGGCCCGCCACCATCCGGTTCCTGGATCCGCCACTCCACGAGTTCGTGCCCCACGACGAGAAGGCCCAGGCGGACCTCGCCCGGAAGCTCGGTCTGCCGCTGGAGACGGTGAAGGCCCGCGTCCACGCCCTCCACGAGTTCAACCCGATGCTCGGCCACCGCGGCTGCCGGCTGGGGATCAGTTATCCGGAGATCTCCGAGATGCAGGCCCGAGCCGTGTTCGAGGCCGCCGTCAAGGTGCAGAAGGACGGCATCAAGGTGAAGCCGGAGATCATGATCCCGCTCGTGGGCTTCAAGAAGGAGCTCGACCACCAGGTGGCCATCGTCCACGCCGTCGCCGAGAAGGTACAGGCCGAGACGGGACAGAAGATCAAGTATCTCGTCGGCACGATGATCGAGATCCCGCGGGGTGCGCTGACGGCCGACGAGATCGCCGAGACCGCCGAGTTCTTCTCGTTCGGAACCAACGACCTCACCCAGACGTGCCTCGGCATGAGCCGCGACGACATGGGGTCGTTCCTCGGGAAGTACACCGACGAGGGCATCTTCAAGGCCAACCCGTTCGCGTCGATCGACGCCTCGGGCGTCGGCCAGCTGATGAAGATCGCCGTCGAGAAGGGGCAGAAGACCCGCAAGGACATCAAGCTCGGGATCTGCGGCGAGCACGGCGGCGATCCCCACTCGGTGGTCTTCTGCCACCACCTGGGCCTCGCCTACGTGAGCTGCTCGCCGTTCCGCCTGCCCGTCGCCCGGCTCGCGGCAGCCCAGGCGGCGCTCGGCAAGACATACTGACCGAGTCCGTGCCGCGGGGTGGTTACACTCCGCGGCATGGAACTCACGCCCGAAGCGCAGCGGCTGGCGTTCATCGTCGCCGCGGTCGTGGTGCTCTGGTTCACCGAGGCGTTGCCGCTGGCCGTGACGGCGCTGCTCGGCGCCGTCGCCTGCGTGATCGCCGGCGTGGCGCCGGCGAAGGAGGTGTTTCGCCCCTTCGCCGACCCGCTGATCTTCCTGTTCATCGGGTCGTTTCTGCTCGCCGAGGCGATCCGGCTGCACCGCCTCGATCGCCGGCTGGCCTATGCGGTGCTGGCGACTCGCGCCGTGGGGGAGCGGCCGGTCGGCATCCTGGCGGCGGTGGTGGTCGTCTCGGTGCTGATCAGCGCCTTCATCTCCAACACCGTGACGGCCGCCATGATGCTGGCGATCGTCACCGGCATCCTGGCGGCCATCGAGGAGGCGGGGGCGGTTTCGGGAATCCGGCCGGCGTCGTCCTTCGCGACCGGCCTGCTGCTCTCGATCGCATTCGCCGCGTCGATCGGCGGCCTCGCGACGCCGATCGGCACGCCCACGAATCTGATCGGCCTCGGCTTCATCCGCAACGAACTGGGCGTGGACATCTCGTTTCCGGGATGGTGTGCGATCAGCCTGCCCCTGGTGACGGTCTTCTCGGCGATCCTCGTGGTCATCATGGCGCGGCTGTTTCCCGCCGGTGTCTCCCGCCTCGACGGCGTGCAGGCCTTCGTCCGCCGGGAGCGGGCCCGGCTGGGTCCTTGGTCGGTCGGTCAGTGGTCGACCGCCGTCGCCTTCGGCATCACGGTGATGCTCTGGATCGTGCCAGGACTGGCGGTCATCGGGCTGGGTGCGGATCACGAGGCGAGCCGGTGGCTTCGCGACCGACTGCCGGAGGGGGTCGCGGCACTCGTCGGCGCGATCCTGCTGTTCGTGCTTCCCGGTGATCGCACCGCCGACGGCCAGCCGCGGCGGGCACTGTCGTGGCGGGATGCCCGGATCGACTGGGACATCGTGCTGCTCTACGGCGGCGGGCTGGCGCTCGGAGAGCTCTGCTTTTCCACCGGGCTCGCCGCCGCGGCCGGGGGGCGGATCACGGCCTGGATTCCCCACGGTGCGGCGGCGACCACGGCCCTGGTGGCCGTCGCCGCCCTCGTGGCGGTGGTCACGAGCGAGTTCACCAGCAACGTCGCCAGCGCCACGATGGTCGTCCCGATCGTGATCGCGATGAGCCGGACGCTCGGAGCCGAACCGGTCGCCGCGGCACTCGCCGCCACGATGGCTGCGAGCCTCGGGTTCATGATGCCCGTGAGCAGCCCGTGCAATGCGCTGGTCTACGGTTCGGGACGGATTCCGCTGCGCGCCATGATGGCGTCGGGCTTGATCCTCGACGTGATCGGATGGGTGATGATCTCCGCCACCATGCTCGCGGTGTCGAGTGCCGTCGGCAGGTGAAGGGATCCCGCAGAAACGACGCCGCGGCCCGGCCGGGGACCTTTCCGGCCGGACCGCGTGAGAGGGTGTCGTCGTCCGTCATCGCCCGATCAGGCGTCGCGTCGAAGGGGGCCGAGCTCAGAAGCCTCCCTCGATGACCGCGCCGCACTAATGGCAACGAGGCAGCGCCAGCGGCTTGGGCGTGGGCATGTGGCCCTCGGCCCACCACGTGTGGAGTCGCGGAAAGCAGGGGGGCAGGGTGACGCCGCAATGACGGTGGATGTCATGCTTCGCCCGCAACTGACCGCACGGATCCGCGTGGAACACGCCGCAGTGGTGGCAGGCCGGGCCGCAGGCCGGGCCGTTCACGCTGGCATGCCAGGGGGGGCTCTGCACGTTCCGGCAACCGCAACCGCTCCCCGACCCGTCCGTGGACATCGTCGCGGATTCGTCCATGACCGTCGTGTCTTGGGCAGATGCGGTGCCCGTCGCGAACAGCGACGGCACGGCGACGACGACGGCTGCGATGATGTGGCGGGGTGAAAGCACGGCTGGACCTCCCGAATACGAGGACAGACCTCCCTGACACCGGCGTTCTTCGGCGGGCCGAGCCTGCGGGGTTGAACGGCCGCACCGGCAGGACGGGTCGTGCGGGTGGCGCAAAGCCTGACGTCAGTCGAGAGCCACGTCGTCGATGGCGAGGGCCTCGATGCCCGAGGCCGTGGCCAGCACGAGGTGGCCGCGGTCGCCGCGCCGGTAGCCGCCGATCCCCGCAAGCGGCCGGCCATGGCAATAGCGGTCGACGATCCGGCCGTCGGCCCAGGCCACCGTGACCGACCCATCGGCCGCGGCCACCAACCACTGCCGTCGGGAGGTGCCCAGCAGGTCGGCCCAGGCCAGGGGCTCGAGCGGGCCGGTGATGGTCGAGCCGCCGGCGATCGGGAGATCGGACAAAACGTCCAGCGAGCGCGGATCGAGGCCGACGAGCGCTTGGCCGTCGGGATCCCGCGTGGTCAGGCCCGCGATCGCCCAGCCGCCGTCGCCGGCCACCGGGCCGGCGAGGATCGCCGCGAACGTCCGATCCGTCGCGGCTGGTTGTCCAGACGTGGCACCGGTCGGCGACGCGTGGCCCAGGCGACCTGTCGTGGTGACGAACAGCACGCCGCCACCCGGCCCGGCGGCGGCGAGATCTCCCGTGGCGTCGGCCCGCACGTCGGACCAGCGGAGGGTGCCGTCGAGCGAGACCACCTCGACACCGCGGGGTGCCGTGAAGCCGACCACCGCTTCCGGAGTTCCATCGCCATCCAGATCGGCCAGCTCGGCGGTCAGGATCGATGCCGTCGCCGAGGCATCGGCGGGATAGGCCGCGCGGATCCGAAACGCGTCGTCGAGGAAAAACACCTGACGCCCACCCCGGCTGCCCCCCAGCCACCACCGCCGGCCGTCCGCGGCGCCGGCGGATCGCAGGAAGGTCACTGCCGCGTCGGGCGGCAGGTCGAGTTCATGCCTCCCGAGTTCGACTCCGTCGGCATCGAGTTCCACGACCGTTCGCCAGCCGTCGAGCACCACGATCCGCACCTCGGCAGACCCCCTGGTCGCGTCGAGGCAGACCAGGTTGCCGGGCATGGTGACTGCGGCCCGCCAAGCCGGCCGCAGCTTGAATCGGTCGGGCTGCCGCTGGGGGGCGATGCTCGGCTTTGGCACGCCACGGTCGTCGTTGCCCGACGCCGCAACCGCGAGTCTGCGGCGGTACTCGTCGAGCCTGCGGCGGTGTCGAGACTGCACGAGGCCCATGGTGGAGTCGCCGCGGCCCAGGGCGGCGAGGGTTTCGGCCACGTCGGCCGCGATCTGGGGCCGTTCGCCCACGATCACGTCGGCCACCGTGCCGTCGCCGGCGATGATCACGATGGCAGGAAACGACTCCAGGCCCAAGGCTCGCGCCGCGGCCGCGTCTGTGTCCCTGACGAGCGTGCCCACGCCGCCGAACTCGGCGAGCCTCTTCCTGATCTCCGCGGTGGTGAGTTCCGCCGGGTCGAGGCTCACGGCGAAGTGCCGCGGGGGTGAGGTGGCAGGCTGCCCGCGGCCGTCCCGGGTGAAGGCGGCGATTCCGGCGGCGACTTCGGGCATCGTCTTGGTCGCGGGCGAGCAGCCGTCGAAGAAGAACTCGAGCACCATCGGGCCGCCCGCCGTGACCGCCGCCTCCGGCGAGATGCCGTCGGCCGGCGCGAGCGCAGGCAGGGTGGCCGGCTTTCCCAGCAGCGGATGGGGCGGTCGCGGGCGCTCCAGTGGCTCGAGGCGGGAGACCTGCGCGGCCCGGGGCGGCACCTCGAATGCAAAGGCCTCGGCGGCGGCCGGTGCGAACGCCGCCGACACGAACTCGACGTCCACCGAGATCCCCACCGGAGCTCCGGCCTCTCGGGAGGCCTCGTCGGCGTAGGCGGCGGTCGGCACCCGCATCCGCCTCACCAGGGCCGACTCGCAATCGATCCAGAGTTCGAGCAAGCCTTCCGCCTTGGCCACGGCCATGCGGTGGCAGCGCCGACCGTCGACCACCTCCGTGCCCACGATCTGCGGGTCGGCCTCCGCATCGGCGAGGATCACGTCGAGCGTGTCGTCGGCCAGCAGCAGGGGCAGCTGTGGAGGGCAGCCCGCCTCCCCCTCGGTCAGTGTTCCCCGGACGACGTCGTCGGCAAATAGCTGATCCATGTCGAGCGGGCTGCGGAGCGGTTCGACGAGCACCTGGCCCGGCACCCCGCCGACGGCCGCGAACAGCGCCGCGCCATCCCCGACCACGCGGGCGTCGTAGGCCTCGACCCGCAGCCGGTCGGGCCGGCTGAAGGCGATGCGGAATGGCTGGGTCGATTCGGTGGTGCTGCCGGCCCGCGTGTGCCGCACGACCACGCGGGCATCGTCGCAATAGTGCTCGGCCGTCCGGTACGCGTGGGCCATCGACTCGAGCACCTGCCGCGGATCGGCCCCGCAGCCGGACAGGAGCAGCACGACGGCGGGGCACCATACCGCACACGCTCGTCGCAGGGCTTTCATGCCGGCATCTTGCGCGAAAGCCCCGATCCGGGAACAGAGCATTCTCGCCGCTCGGGGCGACGATACACTTCGGTTCCCCGCCTCCGCTCCCTCCGTCCAGCCCACCCGCGGCACCGTGCACCCGATCACGCTCGACTACGGCGCGGACCAGCCACTCGTGTTCGAGTCGCCGGCGGTAACTCCCGGGTCGTTCGCGCCGCCGGCCGGCGCGACCGGGGCCGAGGCACGGGGCATGGTCGCGGCCGCCCTCACCGGTCCGCTCGACGGGCCCCCGCTGACCGCGCACGTGGTGCCGGGAGATCGGGTGGTGATCGCGATCGCCGGCGAGGTGCCGCAGGAACAAGCGGTCGTCGAGGCCGTTCGTGATTGCCTGATGACTGCCGGCGTCGAGGCGGCCGACGTGGCGGTTCTCGAGGGGCCCATGCTGGGGTATGGCTCCTCCGGCACGGCCGGACCGCGCCGGCCGGTCGCCGGAGCGGAGGCCTTCGACCCGGCAGTCGAGTCGGCCACCGCGTATCTCGCCGCCGACGAGGCCGGCCGTCCGCTCCATCTCGCCCGCGCCCTCGTCGATGCCGATGTCGTGGTCGCCGTCGGCGAGTGGGGCTGGAGCCCTGCGTTCGGCGGCCGCTCGATCGAGGGTGAACTCTGGCCCACCTTCGCCCGGGCCCAGTGCCGCCGAGACCTGCTGGTGGCGCTGGCCCGCCGCGGCCGCAACGCCCTGGCCGAGTGGAAGGGGGGCATGCAGGACATCGCCTGGCAGTTGGGGGTGTGCGCGAGTCTCCGGGTCGTGCGGGGCGCGGAAGGCAGCATCCTCGCCGCGCGGTTCGGGCTTCCCGACGAGGCGGCGCGGCAGGCCCGCGAGGTGGCGGCCGCGTGGTGCCCGCAGCTGGAGCAGGCAGATGTCGTGGTGGCCGCGCTCTCCGATCCGGACGGCGGCTTCGGCATGATCGCCGCCGCCGCGTCGGCTGCCGCCCGGGCGACGCGTCCCGGGGGCATGATCTGCGTGGCCTGCCGGCACGTGGAGCCGCCGGGAGTGATCCTCACGCGGTGGCGGCAGGGTGCGCCGCTGGAGCCGCTCGTCCACGAGGCCGTCGCCAGCGGCGATGAGTCGCTGATCGCCGACGCCCTGCTGACACGCATCTTCGCCCGCGGGCTCGCCGACCGGCGGCTCGTGCTGCTGTCGGACCTCGATGAAGCCGCGGTCGAGGAACTGGAATTCGGCCACGCACCGGGGCCGGAGTCCGTGCAGCGACTCGCGCGCCGCAGCGACCGGCTCGCCGTCGTCGCCGAGGCCGACCGGAGCTTTCCGCACGCCGCCGACCGGATCAGCGAAGGCGGCTGACCCGCTGCCGGAGCGCCCGGCGCGGCAGCGGCCCCCACTGCCGGCCGTCGACGCTGCCGGTGGGAAAGTCGCCGAGCAGCAGATGCTCGTCGGGGCCGAGTCGCCACGACGTCGTGCCACCGGCGGTCGGCCTGACCAGCACGTCGCGCCAGATCCGCACGTCCTCGACCACGACGGGCGGATCGCTCTCGAGAGACAGCCCGGGCGAAAGCGTTGGCCGGCCCGCGACGCTGGTCCGGCGAGTGGCGACGCTCCACGCCCGCGGCACTCGGTCGGGCAGGGGACGCCCCGCATCGGTGGGCTCGAGCCGATGCACCCGCCAGGCGACGGCGACCACGTGCCCGTCGAGGCGACCAGCCAGCACCACGCACCGCTCCCCGGCGGCGACTCGCCAGCCGATGCGGGCGTCCTCCACGCCCGCGACCAGGCTCCCCGGCAGGTCGGCCGCGCGGATCGTCACCGTCATGCCCACGTCGGCCACCGGCTCCAGGGGGCGGTTCACCTCGCGGGCGAACGCCGCGTCGTCGAGCACTTCTCGCGGGGCGATCTCCAGTCGTCCACCGGCGACGACTCCGCGAATCGGCACGGGCACCGCAACCTGCGCCAACTCCGGCGGCTGCTTGAGGAGTGGCTCACCATCGATCAGCACGTCCCCCGATGCGACCGCGACCACGTCGCCGGGCAGCCCGATCAGCCGCTTGACGGCCCGCTCACCGTCCGGTGCGGCCACCACCCAGGTCTCCAGCCTGTCCGGCCGCGTGAGCCGATCGCCCGCCGGAAACCAGCCGGTCGCGACCACCGCTCCCGGCATCAGGCCCGGCGCCATGGACAAGCCGTCCACGACGAAGCGCTTCGGGGCCGCGGCCGCGGCCACGAGCGCCGCCAGCAGGGCGATGGCGGCGGTCGCCGACATCGGGCGGAGCGTCACGGCGTCAGCCGACTTTCGCCCACTGACGGCTGTTCGCGCTCTGCAACACCGCCGCGCAGACCTTCTGGGTCTCGAGCGCGTCGCGGAAGGTCGGCGGGCAGGGCTGCTTCTTCGCGTAGGCCTCGAGGAAGTCGGCCACGTGGTGGACGAACGAGTGCTCGTAGCCGATCGCCAGGCCCGGCACCCACCACTTGCCCATGTAGGGATGATCCCCGTCGGTCACGTGGACGCTCTTCCAGCCCCGCATCGGCCCGGCGTCCTTGTAGTCGAAGACCTGCAGCCGATGGAGATCATGGAGGTCCCACTTCAGGCTCATGGTCTCGCCGTTGATCTCGAACGTGTAGAGGGCCTTGTGGCCGCGGGCATACCGGGTGCTCTCGAAGAGCCCGAGCGAACCGTTGGCGAAGTGGCACAGGAACGAGCAGGCGTCGTCGATCTTCACGGGCTCCACCTTCCCGGTGAGGGTGTGCTTGCGCTCCTTCACGAACGTCTCGGTCATCGCCGTGACGTCGGCCACGTTCCCGTTGAGCCAGATCGCCGTGTCGATGCAGTGGGCGAGCAGGTCGCCCGTCACGCCGCTGCCGGCCGCGGCCGCGTCGAGCCTCCACAGGGCCGCCCCGCCCTGCGGCAGGTCCGCGCTGATGGTCCAGTCCTGGAGGAACTCGGCGCGGTAGTGGAACACGCGTCCGAGGGCCCCGGAGTCGATGATCTGCTTGGCGAACGTCACCGCCGGAATTCGGCGGTAGTTGTACCAGACGGTGTTGGGCACGCCGGCCTGCTCCACGGCCGCGCACATCCGCTCCCCCTCGGCGACGTCCATCGACAGGGGCTTCTCGCAGAGGATCGCCTTGCCGTGCTTCGCCGCCTCGATCGCGATCTCGGCGTGGAGGTTGTTGGGCGTGCAGATGTCGATCGCGTCGATGTCGTCGGCGGCCACGAGTTTCCGCCAGTCGGTCTCCACCCTCCGGTAGCCCCAGCGGTCGGCGAAGGACTTCGCCTTGTCGGCATCCCTGGCGGCGACCGCCTGCAGGACGGGGAGATACTCCAGGTCGAAGAAGTCCTTCACACGGTTGTAGCCATTGGAGTGGGCCCGGCCCATGAAGCCGTAGCCGATCATGCCGATGCGGAGCTGCTTGGCCATCGTGAATTCCTCTGGTTGTTCAGGGTGGTATCGAGGGACGCCGGCTCGGGAACGGCACACGTCTCGTCGCCGGGCTCACCCCCAGCCGTGGGCGTCGCGGACGGCGATCATCGTCTCGAGGATCGTGTTCCAGGTCTTCGGGTCTTCGAGCGTCGCGTTGGGGAACATGCAGCCGTCCCAGCAGATGTGCCGGATGCCACGGTCGGCCGCCCCCTCCAGCCAGAGGCCCGCGCACTTCACGATGTCGAGCTTGCCGGCAGGATCGTCGGCCCGGCAGTGCTTGCCCGTCTTGTCGTGCGACCCCGCACCGTGCACCTGGCCGTCGTTCTGGGCGACGTGGAAGTCGTAGGTCCAGGGCCGCAGCTTCGCCACCATCGACTCGTACGCCGGCCAGAACTCGGCCTCGGTGTAGCCGGGCTGCACGAGGGCGTGCTCCGGGGCGTTGTAGCCGAGCAGGTAGAGGTAGGTGTGGGCGAGATCGGCCTGGAAGCCGAGCGCTTCGGGCATCCCCACTTCCTCGAGCAGGTCGAGCATGTCCTTCCAGGAGTGCATGCCCGCCCAGCAGATCTCCCCCTCGGCCGCGAGCCGCTGGCCGTGGTCTTTGGCGATCTTCGCGGCCTCGCGAAACGTCTCGGCGATCTTCGAGGTGTTGGCCGACGGGTTCTCCCGCCACTTCGCCACGCCGAACTCGGCCGAGTCGATCCGGATCACGCCATAGTTCCGCACGCCCTGGCGCTCGAAGACCCGCGCGATCCGGCAGGCCATCGTCACCGCCGCCAGGAACTTCTCGCGGGCCGCCGCGTCACCCATCGCCGAGTCGCCCACCGTGCCCGGCCAGACAGGGGCGACGAGCGATCCGATCGCGAAGCCGTGCCTCGCGATCGTGTCGGCGATCTGCACGAGCTCGGAGTCGCTGGCCTCGGGATTGGTGTGCGGCAGGTACAGGAAGTAGTCGATGCCGTCGAACGTCTGACCGTTGACGTTCGCCGCGGCGGTCAACTCGAGCATCCGCTCGAGCGAGATCGGGGGCTCCTGGCCGGGATCGGTGCCCTTGCCCACGAGGCCGGGCCACATGGCGTTGTGCAGTTTCGGGGCGGCGTGTGACATCATGACCGCTTTCCGTTCAGGGGGAGGTCGGGGTGGACGTCGGGGCCGAAGTAGCGGAGCGACACCAGCGGGCCCGGGCCGGTGTTCTTCACGACGTAGCCGGAGGCCGCTGCGTCGGCCGAGATGAACAGTTCGTCGGCCGTCATCTGGCCGAAGCGGATCAGCGTGGGCGTGGCCACGTCGTGCGCGCCCACCGTGCCCTCCCCCTGCACCGTGATCCAACCGCTGGCGCCGGCGTCCTTCACGGTGATGCTCGCCCCGGGCTCGAGCGTCAGTTCCTTCGCGCTGAAGAGCTGCCTGCCGTCCACGTGGCCGTACACGATCCAGCGGTCGGTCGCGCCCGGAACGCTTTGCGACTGGTCCACGATGGGCTCGAGGTAGTTGCTCTCCTTGAAGTGCGTGTCGACGTTCTTCTCCCAGTCGAGCTGGCCGATGATGAAGTCGAGGTCGCGGTGCTTGTCCTCGGGCATGTCCTTGACGAGCAGGCTCCAGGGCACGGCCCGCCCCTCCACGAGCGACTGGAACATCGCGAACACGTCGCTGCCCCATTGGGGTTCGTAGGTCAGCAGCGATCCCGGGGCGTGCAGCACGCCCGGCGGGATCAGCCAGCCGCTGCCCCGCTTGAGCCGGTAGGCCTTGGCGAGATCGATGATCCCGTTGTCGCCGCGGTTCCAGTTCTCCAGGCACCTGCGGACGTCGGCCTTCGTGGTGCCGGGCTCCAGCCCCATGAACGTGTAGGGGAAGTTGTTGTCGCAGTTGTTGTACTGCGGCGGAAAGTAGTAGCTCTCGGGCTTGCCCTCCTGGCCCACGAGCGCCGCGTCGGCCGCCGACTGGTGCATGTGGTGCGGGATCGGGCCCATGTTGTCGAAGAACTTCGAATACACGGGCCACTTCTGGTACCGATCCCAGATCGCCTTGCCGACGAGCCGTGATTGACCTTCGGCCACCGCGTCGCGCAGCAGGAACCGCTCCCCTTCGACCACGCACCACGACAGCCCCTCGTCGGGGACCCGGCCCTCGTTGGCGGCCTCCGTCGTGCTTGCGAACCAGCGCTCGTCGATGCCACCCCGGTCGAGGCCGTAGGCGTAATAGTCGTCGGGATGGAGGCGAACCCGCTTGCCGGGATGGAGAAAGCTCCGCGGCACCCAGGTGGGCGAGAGGCGGAGCATCCCGCGGCCGGCGTCGAGCCCACGGCTGAGCGCCGAGCCCACGTTTTTCGCTGCCGGCAGAAGCGCTGTTCCCGTAACGGCTGCAGCCATGCAAGACCTCCTGATGCGGCCGGTCAAGGCGGCGGTGAGTTCGATCGTCGAAGGACGTTGTTGTACGGACGACGACTCGGGTTCGCAACCGCGGGCGGAGTGTCGCGTGATGCCGCCCTGCGTGGTTTCACGCGGTCTCCCGATGGCATACAATCGCGGCATGGGACGAGGGGCCGTCGTTGCCGTCTGCCTCCTGCTCGCGAGCGGCCTGCCGACGCGGGCCGATGACGCTCCGGTCGTCGACATCCACGCCATCGCCGATCGCGTGCTGGCGGCCACGGTGAGCGTCGCATGCTCCGTTGACGGCGGATCATTTTCGGGCTCGGGCTTCGCGATCTCACCCGAGGGGCACGTGCTCACGGCCGCCAGTGCGGTGCCGCAGGGGGCGACCGAGGTGACCGTGCTGCTTCCCGGCACCCGGCGGCTGGAGGCCACGGTGATGGCCGTCGACGAAAACCTCGGTGTCGCGCTCGTGAAGGTCCCGGCCGAGGAGCGGCTTGCTAGCCTACCCCTCGCCCGCCGGCTGCCGGCCGTCGGCGACGTGGCGTTCACCGCGGCCGATGTGGATGGCGTCATGCTGGCCAACGGCCGGGCGTCGTTCAGCCGGGGTTTCGTCAGCGGGCTGTACGACGTCGACAAGCAGCCGGAGTCCCCCTATGCGGGACGGGTCATCGAGACCACCGCAGCGGTGAATCCGGGCTCCGACGGCGGGCCGCTCGTCGACGCCACAGGCCGGGTGGTGGGGGTGATCAGTCTGGCGGTGTCGCCGCAACGCTGGCAGGGTGTCGCCGTGCCCGCCGCCGTGGTGCTCGAGAGGTTCGCCCCCCTGGCGACGGTCGGCGTGTCCGTGGCCGGTGACGACCCGACTGCATCCGTCCCCGCGCCGCCTCTCGATGGGCTGCGGCGGACCGCCTCGGCTGTCGCGCCCTACCTGGTGGGCATCGAGGTGGAACGGACCTGGCCGCCGGAGCGACTGCCGCGGGAATCCTGGCAGGAACACCGCCGCAGCATGGCCGGCTGGGATCGGCTCTCCGACGCCGAGAAAGGCTCGCAGTTCGCTGCCTTCGCTGCACGGGCGGGCTTGCTCGACGTCAACCAACTGCTCCGCCGCCCGCCGGGCCCCGTGACCGGGGTCGTCGTCTCGGCCACCGGCCACGTGCTCACCAGCTCGTTCAATGTCGGCGCCGACACCGCCTTCATTTCCCAGGGTTCCGGTCGGCCCCGTCCGTCCGTTTCCGCCCCCGAGGCCGATGGCCGACTCGTCCCGCGCGACAACGCGATCCGGCGCGTCGTCGTGGTGCTGGCCGACGGCAGCCGCCGGGAGGCGCGGGTGCTCGCCCGCCACGAACCGCTGGGCATCGCCCTGCTCACGATCGAGGCCGCCGACCTTCCGTGGCTCGACCTGGCGGCAGCCGTGTCGCCGCAACTCGGCGACCACGTGGCCGTCGTCGGATTGGGCTCGGCGGCGGCCGGCGATGAGACGCTCAATCCGGGCATCGTGGGGGCCGCCTCACGAAACCGCGGCTATCGGTTCCAGACCGACGCCCTGCTCAACTACGGCAACTCGGGAGGCCCGGTCGTCGACGCCTTCGGCAGCCTGCTCGGGATCGCGACGGCGCCGATCGAGCCCGACACCGTTCAGGGCAGGTTGTTCCCGCGGCAGCAGCTGATGCGTTGGAGCCGCGCGCCCAACTCGGGCGTGGGATTCGTGGCCCGGGCCGACCGGATCCGCGCCGTGCTCGACGACCTCAAGGCCGGCAGGTCTTTCGAGCGGTTCCCGGGCCCGTTCCTCGGCGTGCAGGCCGACGAGTCGAAGGCCTTCGGTGACGACGTGGTGATCGGGTCGGTGGCGCCGGGATCGCCGGCGGCGAAGGCGGGCCTGAAGAACGGGGACGTGATCCTGGCCTACGATGGCGTGGAACTCTCCGCCTGGCGGGACCTCACCGAACGGATCGCCGCGGCCAAGCCGGGCGACGCGGTGGTGCTCACGATCCGTCGCAGCCAGCGGGGGCCCCGGCTCGTGATCGCCGGCCGCGACGTCGAGACCCTCGACGACCTGGAGCGGCTGAAGAAGTCGCTCCAGCCCGGCGAATCCTTCGCGGGTCGTCTGGAGACCGACGACGCTCGCGAGATCACCGTCGTGCTCGGGGAGGTCCGCTGATGCAGAGGCACCTGGCGATGCGTGCGGCGGCTCTGGCGGTCGTCGGCCTGGCCACGACGGCCCAGGCCGGCGATCTGGCCGCCCTGTGTGCTGCGATCCGGCCAGCCTACGTGTTCATCGCGGGCGGCAGCGGCGTGGTGGTCCGTCCCGACGGCCTGATGCTCACCAACGACCACGTGCTGGAGGATCGCCGCGCGTTCGACGTCCGGATCGGCGACGGCCGGTCCTGCAAGGCCCGGGTCCTCGGCCGCGACGAGGTTGGCGACCTGGCGGTTCTCAAGATCGACGTTCCCGAGGGGGAGCCGCTGCCGCACCTGCCCCTCGGCGATTCCGCCGCGGTTCGCGTGGGCGACGAGGTGGTTGCGGTCGGCAACCCGTTCGCGCTGGGCGTGATCGACCAAGCGCCCACGTTCACCCTGGGCATCGTCTCGGCCGTGCATCATGCGCAGGGCACCTACACCGAGTGCATCGTCACCGACGCCGAACTCAATCCGGGAAACTCGGGCGGGCCGCTGGTGAACATGGCCGGGGAGGTCGTCGGGATCAACGGTCAAATCAGCACCCGCTTCGGGCTGCGGAGCAACACCGGCCTGGGCTTTGCCATCTCGGCGCGACAGATCGCGATCTGGCTGCCGCTCCTCGAGCAGGCGGGGGGCGGGGTCGTGAACCACGCCTCCCTCGCGGGCCTGCGGTTCGAGAGCCGCGACCGCGAGCGGCCGGAGAGTGTCGTGGTCCAGGAGGTGGCGGAGGGTTCGCCGGCGGCGGCGGCCGGGTTCGCTGCCGGGGACACGATCCTGGCGATCGACGGCGCGGGGGTCGCCAACGGCCACCGGCTCGCCGGCCTGATCGGCATCTATCCCTCGGGGCAGGAGGTCGCGGTCCGCATCCGCCGCGATGGCGCGGAGCAGGACCTCCGGGCGACGCTCACCGCTCCACAGCGATGCCGCACCGGCATCGACTTCGAGCGGCCGCGAGGGGGAGATCTCCTGCCGGTCGTCGAGGCGGTCGAGGCGGGATCGTCGGCGGAGGCCGCCGGACTGAAGCCTGGGGACGTGATCGTGGCCTTCGCGGGGCGGCGGCTCGAGTTCTCCAGCCGCGACGAGCGCCGGGCCTTCGACCGCGGCCTGCGGACGGGCATCAGCGTGGGGGACGTGGTGTCGCTCACGGTGCGGCGGCTGCAAGGCGGCGAATCGACCGAACTGGACCTACGCCTCGTGGCCCGCTGAAATTTCCGTGATTGCGGCGGCAAGCTTGACGACCGAGAGCGGCGCCGATCCTTCGGCCTTGTTGTTGATCGTGATGAACACCTCGCGGCCCCCCGCTGCGGTCCGCGCGGCGAGCCGGGCGAGCGACCGCCGCGTCGGCACGTCCTCCTCGACGAGCCGGTCGAACGGAAAGTAGGCCTGCTTGGCCTGCTCGTAGCCGTGGCCGGCATGGAGATTCCAGCGGGCCACCAGGGGCAGGGGGCAGTCGTCGTGGTCGAGGCCGAAGGCCGCCGCCTGGTCGGCGACGGGTGGCATGCGGGCGTGAGCCGCGAGGCAGGGTGTGGCGGACGCGTCGCCCAGTCCGGCGGCGAAGGCCGGGGAGGCGAGTTCGGGATCGCGGATCTCGACCGCGAGCGTCAGGTCGGCGGCCACGCGGTACCGCAGCGCGGCCATGAACGCGGCGATCCGGGCGGTGATCCTGGGCACGTCGGCGAGCTGCCGGCGGCCGAGCGGTGGAAACTGGAAGACAAGCGGCCCGCACCTCGTGCCGAGCCCCGCGATCGCGGGCTCGACGAACACGGCCGCCGCCGCCGATGCGTCGAGGAACGACGGGTTGTCGCCGCTTGCCGCGCCACTGCCCGGGTTGCGGATCACCGGATCGGTGAAGGCTGCGGGCGCCTTGACCACGAAGCGAAATGACTCGGGCACCTGGGTGGCGTAGGTCGCGAACTCGTCCCGCGTGAGCGGTGCGTAGAACGTGCGGTCGAGGCTCACGGTCCGCAGTAGCGGGTGGGCGGCGTAAGCCGACAGGCCGTGGCGGGCGAGCGCCTGCTCGCCGGCCGGCCTGCCGCTGCGGGCCGCGAACACCAGCCCGGTCCAGCCCGGGAACGACCAGCTCGAGGTCCCCAGCCTCACCCGCTGCGGAAGTTCCGTGCCGAGCCGCCTGATCTCGGCCGGCACGTCGGCCGGATCGATCGTGTCGGCGTCGCCGAACAGCGGCAGCTGAGGGCTCATGCCACTCCTGTTCGGCACGAGATTTGCGCCAGGCAGTCTCGGTAATTCGGGCTAAATAGGTGGAGTTGCGCGCTGCGGACAAGGCTGGCATAGTGTGGCGCATGGCTGCCGCTCGCCACAAGATTCGC
>VGYR01000009.1 GCA_016872925.1 Planctomycetota bacterium | reverse complement strand
ACACAGGTCTGAGATCGGCACCCGTTCGACGAGGTATCGCTTGACGATGGCGAGCTTCTCGGGGCCCGACAGCCGCTTGCGCTTCTGGGTCATGGGATGGAATCCTCCGGGGGAAAGGGTAGGCTAAACCTTGCCCGCGGAGATTCCAGATTCAACGGAAGCAAGACAAAACAATGTCACTACGAAATCACCTCGGTGGCCGACCCCGAGTTGCTTCGGGGTGTACTGGAACAAGCGCTGGGCGTGACGCAGACCGTGGTGAAGACGCGGCTGCTTTATCTCGTCGGCCAGACCCGTGTGCATCTCGACACGGTGGACGGACTTGGGGACGTCCTCGAACTTGAAGTGGTGCTACGACCCGGGCAGGACGTGGCACAGGGGGAGGCCATCGTTGCCGATTTGATGGGCAGGCTCGGGATTCGCGACGAAGACCTGTGCCCGACCGCGTATGCCGACATGCTCAGTGGATCGATGGCCGATACGGACTCCACGTGAGCCTCGCGCGTTCGCTTCAGCGCCGCCGCCGGGTTCCATGATCCCAGGAACGAGGCTGCAGCGAGGGGGCACGGGCGGCCCCGAGCCTCGCGAACGCGCGAGGCTCACGTGTGACCCGTATGAGTAGCCAGCCACCAAAGCAGCGAGCCAGAGCCTGGGAGACACTTCGGCGGCCAGATGGGCGGGCGGGTAGCAGGCAACGCCGAATGAGTAGGATGAGCGTCGACCTCGCGGCGGCCGCGGGAATTCGCAGGAAATGAGTGTGGGAAGGAGGCAACCGGATGCCCGAGATACTGTCGTCGACATTCGTGCTCGCCGTAGCCGACGTGAATGCCTCGGTTGGCTTCTATGTGAACCAGCTCGGATTCACGGAAGACCTCCGCGTCGAGGGGTGGGCATTCCTCAGCCAGGGTGCATGCAGGCTACGGCTTGGCCACTGCCCGGAAGCGATCCCCATGACCGACGTCCCTGACCACTCGTGGTTCGCGTACCTGCACGTTCGAGACGCCGCAGGTCTCTACCGCGAGTACCGTGCACGTGGCGTTGGCATCTGGCACCCGTTAGCCGACAAGCCGTGGGGAATGCGGGAGTTCGCCATCGTCACGCCAGATGGGCATCGGATTGTGTACGGAGAAACGCTGCGGGATGGTGAACCATCGCTGGATCAGACGACGGATAAAATCAAGCGGTGATGTGATACGGACTCCACGTGAGCCTCGCGCGTTCGCTTCAGCACCGCCGCCGGGTTCCATGATCCCAGGAACGAGGCTGCAGCGAGGGGGCACGGGCGGCCCCGAGCCCGCGCCACGCGTGACCCAGTCCCCATCGCTCACGCGATCGGGGCTTCCGGTGCGGGGTCAGCGGAGGTGCGCCGCGCGCTCGCGGGGGCCACGAGGCCCCGGTGCCGGCCTGGGGAGTGGCGGGCCGGCGGTCAGGAGTCGACGGCGGAGCCATCGAGATCGTCCGCGGCCTGCGGGGCCGACTCGTACTCCGTGAGCCGGTCGTCCCAGGCGTCCCAGAAGGCGCGGGCCATCAGCGAGATGAGTTCCTCGCTGGGCGGGAAGCCCAGTCGGCGTGCCACCACCACCCGGATGGCGCCGCGGAGTCCGAGGCTGGGGAACCGCGGGTCGCGAACCACGAACTCCAACAACTCGTTGACCGCGTCGGCGGTGAACACGGCTTCGCTCGCCAGCGTCTGGCAGGATGCACTCATGAGAGGATTCCTCGCGGCAGGCAGGGGTGATGCACGAAGGAGAGTCCAGCCGATCCCCGTGAGAATCTGATGTGCGCGAGAGGCTCACGGAAATCTCACGAACTCCGGTCGGAAACCCCGAAAAACCGGACTGCCTTCGGAGGACGCTGGGACGTAGGATCCCGGCCCGGCGGATGGAGGAGCGGCGGGGTGGGCCGCGAGTCGTTCAGCGGAGGTGAGATGGCCGACACCCGGACGAAGCTGTTCGTGCTCGACACGAACGTGATCCTGCACGATAGCGGATGCCTGCGGAAGTTCGCCGAGCACGACGTGGCGGTGCCGATCACCGTGCTCGAAGAGCTCGACCAGTTCAAGCGGGGCAACGAGGACATCCACTTCCAGGCCCGCGAGTTTCTCCGCCGGCTCGACGCGCTCACCGGCGACGTGCTCTCCAGGGAGGGCAGCCCGCTCGGCGAGGGGCTCGGCTCGATCCGCGTGGTGCTCGGCCACGGCCATGCGCCGCGGCTCGACGAGGCCTTTCTCCAGGACACCCCCGATCACCGGATCCTGCGGACCACGCTCGGGCTGCAGGCCGAGGAGGCGCCGCGGCAGGTGGTGCTCGTGTCGAAGGACACGAACCTGCGGATGAAGGCCAAGTCGCTGGGCATCAACTCCCAGGACTACAAGAGCGACAAGGTGCAGGGCTTCGACAAGCTCTACACCGGCCGCCGCGTGATCGAGGGCCTGGCCTCGGAGACGATCGACCACCTCTACGCCCACGGGGGCGTGCTCCCGGCGGGCATGCTGCCGCTGCCGCAGCCGCCGGTGGCCAACGAGAACTTCGTGCTCCGCAACGGCAGCAAGTCGGCGCTGGCCACCTACCGCCGCGGCGACGACGCCTTCCATCGGGTGGAGAAGCTGACCTGCTACGGGATCACGCCCCGCAATGCCGAGCAGTCGTTCGCACTGAGGGCGCTGATGGACGACTCGATCCGGCTGGTGACGCTGGCCGGCTCGGCCGGCACCGGCAAGACGCTCCTGGCACTGGCGGCGGCGCTGGAATGCCGCCAGAAATACCGGCAGATCATGCTCGCCAGGCCGGTGGTGCCGCTGTCCAACCGCGACCTCGGCTTCCTGCCGGGCGACATCGCCGACAAGCTCGACCCCTACATGCAGCCGCTCTACGACAACCTGACGGTGATCCGCCACCAGTGCGGCGACGACACCCAGGCCGCCCAGCGGATCAACGACATGCGGGAGTCGGAGAAGCTCGTGATCACGCCGCTGGCCTACATCCGCGGCCGCAGCCTGCAGCGGATGTTCTTCATCGTCGACGAGGCCCAGAACCTCACGCCCCACGAGGTGAAGACGATCATCACGCGGGCCGGCGAGGGCACGAAGATCGTGTTCACCGGCGACGTGGCCCAGATCGACCAGCCCTACCTCGACGCCCTCTCCAACGGCCTGAGCACCCTGATCCACCGGATGACCGGCCAGCCCCTCTACGCCCACGTGACCCTCGAGAAGGGCGAACGGTCGGAACTGGCCGACCTCGCCAGCGCCCTGTTGTGACCGCGACCCGCGCCGAGTTCGAGGTCTTCGCGCCGGGTCGGGTCAACCTGATCGGCGAGCACACCGACTACAACGACGGTCTGGTGATGCCCCTGGCGATCGACCGCGGCCTGCGGATCGCGGTGCGGCCGCGGGGCGGATCCCTGGCCGTCGTCTCCTCCACCATGGGCGGGCCGGCCGTGGAGATCGACCTGGCCCGGCCCCTCGCCGCCGGCCGCGGCGACTGGGGACGGTACGTCGAGGGCGTGCTCGCCGGCTTCCAGCGGCTCGGCTGGACGATTCCCGCGTTCGAGGCCGCGATCACCGCCGACCTGCCCGCGGGAGGCGGACTGAGCAGCAGCGCCGCGCTGGAGGTGGGGATCGCGACCGTGGTCGAGGAACTCTGCGGCCGCCGGCTCGATCCCGTCGCCAAGGCGCTGCTCTGCCAGCGGGCCGAGCACGAGTTCGCCGGGGTTCCCTGCGGGATCATGGACCAGTTCGCGGTCACGCTCGCCCGTCGCGGCCACGCCCTCCGGATCGACTGCCGCAGCCACGCGGTGGAGCATGTGCCGCTCGCCGACGACGTGGCGTTGCTCGTGATCGACAGCGGGGTGAAGCACGCGTTGGCCGACGGCGGCTACGCGGCCCGGCGCCGGGAGTGCCAGTCGGCGGCCGGGATGCTCGGTGTGCCGACGCTTCGCGACGTGTCGGATGCGAACGCGGAGGCAGCGCTCCGCGGCCTGCCCGACGTCGAGCGCCGCCGGGCCCGACACGTGCTCGGCGAAAACGCCCGCGTGCTCGGGTTCGCCGCGGCCGCGACGCGGGGCGACTGGCAGGCCGCGGGCCGGCTGATGCACGAGAGCCACACGTCGCTCCGCGACGACTTCGAGGTCTCCTGCCGGGAACTCGACCTGATCTGTGCCGCCGTGGGGGGCGTCGCCGGCGTGTACGGCTGCCGGATGACGGGGGGCGGCTTCGGCGGCTGCGCGGTGGCCCTGCTCGAGCGACGGGCGGCCGACGAGGTGGTGGCCGCGGCCCGGGCCGCCTGCTCGGCAACGCTCGGCCACGAGCCGACGATGTTTCCGACGACCCCCGGCCCCGCCGCGCATCGCACCTGACGGGCGTCAGGCGAGGCCGTGCCGCAGGGCCCACACGGCGGCCTGCGTGCGGTCGCCCAGCGAGATCTTGCGGAGCAGGTTCTGCACGTGCTCCTTCACGGTCTCGACGCTGATCTCGAGGGAGTCGGCGATCTCCTGGTTGGAGAGCCCCATCGCCACCAAGCGGATGACCTGGGTCTCCCGGGGGGTGAGCTGCACGCCGCCGCTCGACGCCGCCTCGCGGCGCGACATCGTGCTGGCCATGCGACGAAGCTGTCCGGACCGGGTCGGCGTCGCCCCTTGGGCTGCACCGGTGATCGCGGCGATGATCTCCGATCGGGTCGCGGTCTTCAGCAGGTAGTCATGCGCCCCGCCCGACACGGCCCGGGCGACGTAGGTGGGGTTGTCGAAAGCCGAGAGCATCACGATCCGGGCGTCGCCCGCCGCGGCGCGGAGCCGCTTCAGCGAATCGAGCGAGTCGCCGCCGTCGAGCAGCACGTCGAGCAGGATCACATCGGGCTTGAGCTTACGGGCAAGCCGCACCGCCTCGTCGGCCCCCGAGGCCTCACCGCAGACGCGCACCGGGGATTCCTTAAGCAGGCTTACTAAGCCCCGCCGCACCACTTCGTGGTCGTCGACGATCAGCACTTTGACGATCATGGGACGGTCATGGGGGGCATCTTCCTCACGCCGGAGGAGTCGCTTTATTTCAACAGCGTGGCGACGGCGTCCATCGCGAGCAATCCCCACTCCGGGGGGCAGCGGAGCGGTCGTGCCTCCGGTTGGAGCAACGGATACCTTCTTCACGGGGGGAACTTCAAAGGGCGAGATGATCAGCGGAGAACGCGATGCCACTTCCCACGATCCTGCACGAGCAGTCCGGAGTGGTCGCCATCCTCAAGCCGGTGGGACTCGCGACGCAGGCGCCGCCCGGCCTCGACTCGGTCGAGCGATGGCTGCGGACGCACCTGGCTCGCGGTGACGACGGCTACGTCGGCGTGCCGCATCGGCTCGACCGGGCGGTGTCGGGCGTGGTGCTGATGACGGCGACGCCCCGCGCCGCGCGAAAGCTCTCGCGACAGTTCGAGCGCCGGCAGGTGCTGAAGACCTACCTGGCCGTCGTCGAGCCGCGGCCGGGGTCGCAACTCCCCCGCGACGGCGTTGCCCGGGAGTGGCGCGACCATCTCCGCAAGGTTGCCGAACAGGCGCGGACCGAACTCGTCGAGCCGGCCGCCGCCGGCGGCCGCGAGGCCGTGACACGCGTGCACCTGCACGAGTCCGGCGGATCTGGCGGCGCGCGGGCGCTGCTCCGGCTCGAGCCGCTCACGGGACGGATGCACCAGCTGCGAATCCAGGCCGCGAGCCGCGGGCTGCCGATCGTGGGCGACGAACTCTACGGCGGGCCGCCGCTCGAAGGGGGCGTTGAACTCGGGCAGCCGATCCTGCTGCATGCCTGGCGGATCGAGTACGACGACCCGGACTCGGGCGAGCGCGTCGACGTGACGGCTCCGCTGCCGTCGCATTGGCCGGCCGCGGCTCGGCCGGCATGACGAGCCCCACGCGCGGAGGTCGCCGAGTGAGGTCCCCATCGCTTACGCGATTGGGGCTTTCGTAGGGGTCGCTCACGCTGCGGGCTTGCGTGGAGGTCGCCGAGTGAGGCCCCCATCGCTTACGCGATTGGGGCTTTCGTAGCGATCGACTGCACGACCGGGCTCGTTCGGAAGCGTCACCGCGTAAGCGGTACGGCCGCACCAGGCAGGGCTTGGCGTCGCTGCGCGCCCGTCACGGGGTCGCGAGCCAGCCCGCGTGGCGAAGCGCCTGCTCGATCCACGGCGCCGTCCACGGGTTCCACGTCGGATAGGCCGCCGCGAGCACCGAGAGCCCGAGCAGCACGCAGGCCAGGATGCGGCCGCCGCGGCTGCGGCCCAGAATGTCGGCGGCCGGCATGGCCGCGACCGCCCACGCCGGCGCCAGCCAAAACACCCAGCGAAACCCGCTGGTCATCCCGCCGTAGTTGCGGTCGGGCTGCGGCCGCGACAGGTAGAACGCGACCACCAGCAATGACACCGCGGCGATCGCCAGCGCGATCTGGTCCTCACCGAAGGCTCGCCGCCGCCGGCGGGCGGCCAGCAGCGCCACGCCCGGCACGACGAGCAGCCAGGCGGGCGTGAGCGAGAGAATGCCGTGGTGCCCCGCGAGCACGTGCCACGCATAGGTCGCCCGCGACGGCTCGCCCCGATCCGGGCCCTTCGGCGCTCGCCAGTAGCTCTCCAGCAGACGGCCGTCGGGCAGGCGGATCGCGAAGTCGTACCAGTTGTCGGGGTTCCACGACTCCACCGCCGCGGCGGCCCGCGGGGCGTCGCCACGATGGGCGTAGGGCGGCAGCACGGTCCCGTGGGCGGCGACGTTGGCGGCGGCTGCGGCCGCGATCACCAGGGCCGCCGCCGGGACGGCGGCCAGGAGCGTGCGGCGCAGGTCGCACCGCGCCAGGACCACGCCCGCCGCGGCCAGCCAGGCGGCCGCGGGGAGATCGCAGGCGGCCGCGAACGCCGCCGCCGCGCCCACGGCCGCGAATCCCGCCGCCGAGCGGTCGCCGAGGCAGCGGATGCGGATCAGGTACCAGAGCGATAGGGCGACGGCCGCCGCCGCGGGCAGGTGATTGGTGAACACCACGGCGAAGGTCGTGAGGAACGTGCCGCTGGTGATCACCGCCGCCGCCCAGAGCCGCCCCCAGTCGGACGTGCCGACCTCCTCGATGCTCCGGAAGGTGAAGGCGAACACGATCGCGAGGGGCACGGCCCCGTAGGCGACCATCAACAGCCGTCCCAGTTCGAACGGATGGTCGCCGAGCGTCCAGCCGGTGAGCCGCTGGAGCAGCCAGTACGGGCCGGCGGCGAGCACCGAGAGCAGGGGCGGCTTGCTCGAATAGAGATGCAGCCTGCCGTCCGCGCCGGGATGCACCACCGCATCGATGGTGTCCCAGCCCGGCTCCACGACGAGATCCTCGATCGCGAATCCGCCGCGCTCCACCAGGGCCCTGACCGTCAGCCACCGGCTGCGGTCGTTGGCCGACAGGAACGGTCTCACGAGCCGCTTCTCCCGGACGGTGCGGTCGCGGACCGCGGCGCGGTCCACCGGCCGGCCCGCCTCCGCCTCGCGCTTCGCCGCGTCGTCCACGAGCCGGCTCTCGAGCGCCGCCCGGTCGACGCTGGCGACGGCCCCGATGCGGCCGAGCACGCCCCCCAACGCCAGCGTGGCCAGCAGCCCGTAGACGCCCTGCCGGAGCAGCCGCCGGCCGCCGGCAGGATCGTCGGCCTCGGGGCGGGCCGAGATCAGGGCCGCGATCCGCGCCAGGTCGCCGAGGCCGCGGAAGAATCGCGACATGCCATACTTCGAGGCGCCGTGCAGCCGGCGCCGATGGTGCACCGGCACCTCCACGACCCGCCGTCCTGCCAGGGAGACGAGCGTGGGGATGAAGCGATGCATGTCGGTCGTCAGGCGGAGGTTCCGGGCCACGTCGCCCCGCAGCGCCTTGAGCCCGCAGTTGTGGTCGTGCAGGCCCAGGCCGGTGACCCACCCCACGAGCAGGTTGAAGACCCGCGAGGGCAGGGTCTTGTGCCAGGGATCCAGCCGCGGAATTTTCCAGCCGTTGACGAGCCCCAGGCCCGGCTCGGCCGACAAGAGCGAGGCCATCCGGGGAATCTCGGCGGGATCGTCCTGCCCGTCGCCGTCGAGCATCACCACGATCTCGCCGCGGGTGTGCCGGAAGCCCGTCATCAGGGCCGCGGACTTGCCCAGGCCTCGGTCATGCCGCTCGCCCCGCACGCGGTCGTCGGCCGCCGCGGCAGCGACGATCTCGCCCCACGAGCCGTCCGTCGACCCGTCGTCGACCACGAACAGCTCCCAGGTCAGGCCCGCGGCATCCAGCCGGCTGCGGATCTCGGCGATCAGCGGCCCGATGTTGCCCGCCTCGTCGCGGACCGGGACCACGAGCGACACGTCCGGCGGGCGCATGCGAGGCTTCCTGGCGGGAGGGATTGAGGCGCAAGGATACCTCGCCGGCCGCGGACGAGGCGAATCTCCGGGGCAGGTACACTCGCTGGAGTATTGCCCCTCGTTGTCCCTGTGGCGTCCGCTCGCGGACCGCGAACATGACCCGCCTCGTCTCGTTCGGCGTGCTGCTGGGGCTGGTGGCCCTGTTCGGGTTTCTGTCCCTGCGGGTGCTGTCGAGCTTCCTGCTGCCGATGCTCCTGGCGGCGATGCTGGTCGTGATCTTCGGGCCGCTGCACCGCTGGATCCGCGGCCGGACCGGCTGGCCCGACTGGGCGGCGGCCGCGCTGAGCACGCTCCTGGTGGTGCTGATCGTGCTCGCGCCGGTGTCGCTGGTGCTCGTTCGCGCCGGGGGCGAGGCGGCGGCCATCCTCCGCCGGCCCGACGGCGTGAGGCTCGATCCCCACGTGCTCGACGGGCTCGTCGCCCGGTTCAACGAGACGACCGGGCTGCAGGTCACGGCCGACGGCGTGAACGCGGAGATCAAGCGGCTCCTCGAGGACTGGATCGCGCCCGTGGCCGCCCGGGCGCCGGTGGTGGTCGGCAAGGTGCTGCTGGGTGTGATCGTCACGATCGTGAGCCTGTTCTACTTCTTCGCCGACGGCGTGCGGATGCTCGAGGGCGTGACGCGGCTCGTGCCGCTCGACCGCCGCTACCAATGGCAGCTCCTCGAGGAGTTCGAGGAGATCAGCCGCGCGGTCGTGAGTTCGCTCCTCCTGGCGGCGCTCGTGCAGGCGGTGCTGGCGGGCATCGGCTTCTACGTGGCCGGCCTCGAGAAGGTGTTCCTGCTGACGCTCCTGACCTTCTTCGGCGCCCTGGTGCCCGTGGCCGGCGCGGCGATCGTGTGGGGTGCGGCGAGCCTCTGGCTGCTGGTGTTCGCGAAGAGCACCTGGGCCGCGGCGGGCCTCGCGCTGTGGGGCCTGTGCGTCGTGTCGACCGCCGACAACGTGGTCAAGCCGATGGTGCTCCACGGCCAGTCGAAGCTGCACCCGCTGCTGGCGCTGCTCAGCGTGCTCGGGGGCGTGGGGGCCGTCGGGCCGATCGGAATCTTCGTGGGGCCGATCGCCGTCGCCTTCCTGCAGGCCGCCTTGACCATGCTCCAGGCCGAACTCGACAGCCTGTCCGCCGGCGGCGACGGGCCGGCCGCCCGTCCGCCCGGGGCCGGACGGGCGCGCCGCGGCCGCCACCCCGGAAATCCGCCCCCGACCGGACTTGCATAGGCGGGGGGCGCGAGGGTGGAATCGTGGCGGTTGCGACGGTGGGTTCCGCAGGAAAGGATCCAAGATGCTCGACTTCGTGGTGGCCCTGGCGGCGATGCTGACGATGGGAATCGAAGCGGCGTACGTCCCGTCCGACGAGGGAGGCGGTGAGTACCTCGTGCGGGTCGAGCCCGATCTCGTCAAGACCGCGACGCCCTACCAGTTCACCAGTGACGTGCCGGTCGACGCCCGCGACGTCCGCCGGGTGAGGATCATCGTCGGCGATGCATGGCCCCCGGCGGTCGAGCGGGCCGTGCTCGAGGCGTCGCGAAAGCCGCGCCGTGCGGCGTTCGTCGACCTCACCTCCGCCCGGCTTCCAGCCGGCGACCGCGCCCTGGCCGCGGCCGGCGTGGCCGCCGAGCGGCCCTGGGGCTGGCTGATCGGCAGCCTGATCGCACTCTTTCTGTCACTGGGCGCCAACGGCTACCTCAGCATGCTGCTCGCCCAGATGCGGCAGCGGTATCTCCGCGACATCCAGCAGGGCGTGGTGGTGTAAGCGCCACGCGGGGTGCGAGGGAACGCTCTCTGGCTTCACCGCGTGCGCCGGCGGGGGCGCTTGGTCGGCTCGCCCGCCGCGGGCGTCGATTCCCGCCCGAAAAAGAAGGCTTCGGCGGGCCACAGGTCGCCGGCGTCCACCACCACGGGCGGCGCGATCGGCGTGGCATCGACGACGGGCAGCGGCTGCGGCGCGGGTGCCGCCACGGGAACCGGGGTCGGGGCCGGGCTCGGTCGCGAAGCCTCGTGCCACAGCGGCCGCGGATCGCTGAAAGACCTGACGTGCGCACCGGCGGCGGCGAAGGTCCGGGCCACGTGTTCGTGGCAGGTGAGCACGAGCATCTGGCGATCCGCCGCCAGTTCGGTGATGAACTCGACGAGCACGCGGGCCGCCGAACGGGCCCGGGCGTCGTCGAAGTTGACCAGCGCGTCGTCCATCACCACCGGCAGGCTCACGTCGTGCCGCCCGAGGTCCCTGATCAGCGCCAGCCGCAGCGCCAGGAACACCTGCTCCCGCGTGCCGCGGCTGAGCCGCTCCGGATTCCAGAGTTCCCCTTCCTGATCGTGCACCTCCAGCCGCGCCTCGTCGATCGCCGTCGTGATCGACGGGTAGCGGCCCTCCGTCAGCCGGGCCAGCCAGCGGGACGCCTCCCGCAGCACCGGCGGCTGGTGGTCTCGGGCCACCGCGGCCCGCGTCTGCTCGAGCAGCACGTGCGCCCGGTGGAGCAGGTCCCGCCTGTGCTGCTGCTGGACGAGCGAATCCTCGATCGTCGCGAGTTCCGCCTGCAGGGCTTCGAGCGTGCGGTCGTGGGCGGCCGCCTCGACGCGCCGGAGCACCGCCTCACGCCGCTCGCGGGCCGCCGACAGGGTGGCGCGGTGCCGGTGCGTCGCCTCGCGGGCCTCGGCGAGCCTCGTCGCCAGGGGCACGACCGTCGCCTCGGCGAGCCAGCGATCCACCTCCGGAGGCTCCGTCGTGCGCCGCCGGGCGTTGGACCAGGCGGTCTCGGCGGCGGCCGCCGCGGCCCGGGTCTCCTCGTACTCCGGCCGCCGATCGACTTTCGCCAGAAACTCCTCGGCGGTCTTCACGCCCCAGCGGTCGAGCAACTCCCGAATCGCCCGCTCGGCGACCCGCACCTGCCGCACCGCGCTGCGATGCCGGCGCCGCGCCGACTCCAGCCGGCGGGTGAGTGACCCGCGGCGCCGGATCGCGCCACGGTCGACATCGAGCCGATCCTGGAGCAGCTGCAGGTGCTCCGCCGGCGTGGCCTCGGGCACGAGCTCGCATTCGACGAGCACCTCGTCGATCCGCCGGCCCAGGGCGGCGAGTTCCTCCCGCTTGTGCCGCGCCTCCTCGGAGAGCCGCCGGCGATCGTCGTCGAGCGTGAGGAGCGTGTGGCGGTGGGCCGCGATCTGCCGCACCTCCCGCGGCGAGAGGTCTTCGGGCAGCCCGCGCTGGGCCAGCGCCTTCCGCCAGCGGCCACGGGCGGCCGTGCGGGCCTCGACCGCCCGGGCGACGGCCTGCTCGGCGAGCGTCACCCGGTCGGTCAGCACGTGCACCGAGCCCTCGCGGGCGAGCAGGTCCTCGAGCCGGTCGAGCTCGGCCTGGGCGGCGGCGAGCCGCCGGTCGAGCGAGGTGGCCGCATCGCCGGCGAGGTCGGCGTCGAGCGCGCCGCACTGCGCGAGCAGCTCGTCCCGCTGCTTTCGCGCCAGCTCGAGCTGACGGCGCAGCCGGTCGAGCCGCGCGGTGGTGTTCTTGTCGAGCGACCAGGTCGTCACCGACGCGATGCCCGCACCCGCCAGGCCGAGCGCCGCCAGGGCGTAGGCCATCGAGCCGGTCACCTCGCGGGGCAGCAGCAGGCCGGAGAGCAGCATGCCGGTGCCGAGGGTGAACAGCGTGCCCAGCGCGAGCAGCCAGGGCACCGGGACGAGCTGATTCTCCACGCTCTCCGCCGCGGCGCGGTCGAGACCGGCGATCGTGCGGTCGAGCTCGGCCAGCTGGTCGCCGGCGGTGATCCGCCGGCGGATGGCGGCCACGCGGCCCGCAGCCTGCTCGATGGCCTGGGCGATCGAGAGCCCCGCGAGCGTGGAGCCGGCGCCCTTCACGCTGCCCCGGGTGTCGTCGAGCGATCGGCGGGCCTCGGCGAGGCCGCGCCGGGCCTCGGCGACCTCGCGGCCGGCGCGGGAGCAGTCGCGGGCCCGGGCCCGCAGTGGACCGAACGAGAGGGCGAACCCCTCGGGCAGGAGGACGTCGGGCGTCAGCGGGCCGGAGGCGTCGAGCGCCGCGGCGATCGGCACGACCCGGGACAGACCCGCCAGGCCGACCTGCTCGCCGAACCGGCGGGCCGCCAGTCGGGCGTGCGATTCGGCACGGGCCGCTTCCGCGGAGAGTCGCTCGAGCTTCGGTGCGTCCTCGAGGATCCCGGCCACGAGGGCACGCTTGCGCCACACGGCCGACTCCGCGGGGACGTCGCGAAGCTGCCGGGCCAGCTTGCCGCGCAGCTTCTTCCGCTTCGCCGCCAGCCGCTCGATCCGGCGCAGCCGGCGGCTCGCCAGCCGCCACGAATCGCGGTCGGCGTGGACCAGCGGCACCGACTCGAGCGCCGCGAGCCGCTCGGCGGTGCGCCGCCACTCGGCGTGCAGAGGCTCCAGCGCGATCACGCCGCGGACCACCCCCTCGCCCCGCTCCGCCGCCGTGATCCGCGGCTCGACGGCCGCGATCTCGGCGTCGAGGTGGGCCAGTTCGGCCCACAGCCCCCCCGCCGCGACGGCGGGAGCGCCGGCCGCGGCCATCCGCTCGAGCACGTCGGCCCGCCGGGCCTCGAGTGCCGCGACCGGCGACACCGCGGGATCGGAGGCATCCAGCCGCCGCATCGCCTCGCGGAGGTGGCTCAGCACCCGCGCCACCGTCGAACGGTCGAGCCCGGCGGCGAGTTCGTAGAGCCGGCGGCCGCAGCCCTCGGGCTCGAGGGTGCGGAGCTCGTGAAGTTCGTCGAGGCCGAAGGCCATCACGCTGGTGAAGGTCGTCTCGTCGATGTCGCCCACCAGGTCCTGGAGGTAGATCCGATGGCGGGCCGCGGCGTCGTGCCGGGGATCGACGTCGGCGATGCGGACCAGGTCGCCGGCATCTCCGCCCAGGCCGACGACGTCGTCGGCATAGCTCTCGTTGGTCACTCCGGCGAGTTCGGGCCCCTCGTGCCGCCGCTCGATGGCGATCAGGGTCTGCTCCGGCGGCATGCGGACCAGCAGCCTGCCGGCGCACGGGCGGCTGGCGTCGAGCACGCCCCGGCGGAACAGTCCCTCGAAGCCGAAGAACACCGCGCGGACGAACTCCAGGAGGGTGGTCTTGCCGGTCTCGTTGGTGCCGTAGAGCACCTGGACGCCCGGGCCGAGCCGGTCGATCTCGGTGCCTTCCAGGGCGCCGAACTTCTCGACGGCGATGCGTTCGATGAACATCCTGCGGACTCCGCTGGTGACGAACCGAAAGGGATGGCCTCAGACCGACTCGATGAGCTCGAGCGCCAGCCAGCCCGCCTCGCGGGCCTCGGCCGCGGGCAGCGTCTGGGATTGCTCGACCATGGTCACGATGTCGGCCAGCGCCGAGGAGAACGACGTCGTCGAGCCGGGGCGGCCCCCCGACCGCGCGTGGCCCAGCGGGGCGAGCGACTCGGTGGGCTCGGCCACCAGATCGATGCACCACCAGGGGAAGGACCGGGGATCGTGGAGGCCGCGGAGCCGCGCCAGCGTCTCGGCCGCGATCTCGCCGACGCGGACGCGGCGGGCGACGCTGGTGCCGCAGGCCACCGAGCAGCGGAGCAGTTCCACCGCGGCAGAACGCTCCCGCGGCAGCTTCTCGAGCGCCGACCAGATCGTGGTCGCCAGCTCCTCGTCGCCGCCCGTGGGCGACTCCACCGACACCGTGCGCCAGGCGACGCGGCGGGTCGGCACCTCCCGCCAGCTGCCGCGCCAGTCGGCATTCGGCGCGGAAACCAGGTCGGTCCGGGCCTCCTCCGAGGCGGGGCGGTCCAGCAGCGTGAGCGTGCAGCAGGCTCCGACGGCCGGCTCCGCGGGCGACCGCGGCTGCAGCGGCGGCAGGAAGTGCACTCCCGGAGGCAGCGTCTGTGGCTGGCGCGAGGCCCAAACCCAGAAGGTGCCGGGCTGCGACCAGGCGGCCGAAGCCGTGGCGGCGGCGGCGAACGCCGCCGCCGAGGACGAGAGCCGGGGCTGCGGCACGACGCCGAAGGTCGGTTCGTCGGCCACCCAGCGGTCGGGCGACCACAGCGCGTTGTCCCAGCCCAGCACCACGCGGCGGTGCAGCGGCGAGGCCGCGGGGGGCAGGGCGTCGGCGTCGGCGCCGGCGGCGCCGGCGGGACCGTGCGCCGAGACCAGCTCCACCGACAGCCCGCGGATGTCGAGCGTGAACGGGGCGGCTGGCGTGACGAAGGCGAGCCCGCGGGGCTCCCCCAGCATCCGCGACAGCTCGTGGCAGGCCGCCATGTCGTCGATGAACACGAGGGTGCGGCAGCCGTGATCCGCCAGCGCGACGACCAGCTTTCTCAAGCGGGCGGCCTGCGCGGGGCTGGCCCGCGACGGGTCGAGCAGTCGCCCGCAGATTGCGAGCACCGCGGCCTCTCCGCGGCTGGCGACGTCGGCGGCGTCCTCGAGGGCAGCCACGGCGGCGGTCGTCACCGCCTCGACGACTTCCGGCGGCGCGGCCTCGGGCGCCGGGATCGGACGATGCAGCGCCGGATCGAACGCGAACACGATGTCGGCCACGGTCGCACCTCCTCCACGCCGGGCCGGCGCCGGAGCCGCCGCCTGCGGGCAGCCGCTCCGGGAATCCGCGGACGCCGCCGCGGTCGCCGGTCCTTGGCGAACGGGAACACAGGAAAGATGGGGGCAATGTAACGTCGCGCGGCGGATTCACGCCACGCCAAAAACAAGCGGTTTTCACCACTCGTCGGGCCGGCGTCTTCAGGTCGTCAGCGGGGCCGGCGACTCGGCGAACGCAGCCAGCAACGCCGCGGCCCACGCCTCGTCGCCGCTCCGTGGGCCGATCGCCGCGAGGACCCGGCTGCGGAGCAGCACTCCCTTCTCGACGGCCGAGGCGAACAGACGGCACTCGATCCGCGCCACCGAGTCCCGGATCTCGGCGTCGATCCGCCGCAGGTCGACCGGATGCACGGCCACCAGCACGCTGGTCGCCGGCCGGCGTGCCAGCGTCGCCGTGACGCCCGCCGGCAGCGGACGGCCGCCCGCCGAATGCGTCCATGAGAACGCGGCGTCGGCCACGAGCAACTCGCCGACCTCGACATCCGACACGACCGACAGCGTGGCATCGCAGTCGAGCAGCGCCGTCTGCGCCGAGACGATCGCCTCCCAGGCGTCGATTCCGCCGGTTGGCGTCGACCGCCGCCACATCACCGTGGCCCGCAGGAGCCGGCCGTCGCGGGGCTCGCAGACGACCGTCAGATCCGGGCCGCGCACCCAGTGGTCGACGACGGGGGCCGATCCACGCTCCCCGAGATCGAGGGCGAGCAGCCGGTCGCGGCCGCCCGGGCCGTCGAGTTGGATGCCACGCAGCGGCGCCGTCGCGTCGATGCGGGCGGCGCGGCCATCCGGCACGCGGCCCCAGCCTGCGAAGGGAGACGGCGACGTGGTTGGATCGGGCATGGCTGCTCCGGCGCGGGGCGCGGAATCATCCGCGGGGCGGGATTGTAGCGTGGCGAACCGCGGAGGATTGCTAGACTCCGGCTATGCCCGACACCGATCCGCTCGAGATCTGCGAGATCGCCGCCCGGGCGGCGGGCCGCGTGCTGGCCGACTGGCGTGGTCGATTCACCGCGACGTCGAAGGGGCCGCGGGACCTGGTGACCGAGGCCGACCACGCCGCCCAGCGGGAGGTCCGCGGGATCGTGCTGGGGGCGTTCCCGCAGCATGGTTTCGTGGGCGAGGAGACCGACGCCGGATCCCCCGCTGCGGCTCCGGGCCAGCCGGGCCACTCGGGATCAGGCCTCCGCTGGATCGTCGATCCGCTCGACGGGACCACGAACTACGTGCACGGCTTCCCCGCCTACTGCGTTTCGGTGGCGCTGGCGGATGGCGCCGAGCTCGTCGTGGCGACGATCTACGACCCCTTGCGGGATGAGTGCTTCACGGCCCGCCGCGGCGGCGGCGCGTTTCTCAACGGCACGCGGATCGGACCGCCTCTGGTGACCGATCCCGATCAGGCGGTGGCGGCCGTGAGCTTTCCGGCGCACGTCACGCTCGACTGCCAGGCGGTGAGGGACTTCCTGGCGGTGCTGCCCCACGTGCAGGCGATCCGGCGAACCGGTTCGACGGCGCTCAACCTCGCCTACCTCGCCTGCGGCCGGCTGCACGCGTTTTGGGTGCGGCGGATCGCCTGCTGGGACGTGGCGGCCGGCGCGCTCATCGCCCGCGAGGCGGGCTGCGCGCTCGGAGGCTTCGCCGGCGCCGGCGACGCCCTCGACCTCGACCGGCCGGGGTTCATCGTGGCCAGCACGCCGGAACTGCTGGCCGCGCTGCGGACCACGATGGGCTGACCGGTCGGCCTCCGACCCGGGCGTGGGGCCGGACGCCGGGAATGTGGGCGGCCTTCGCGTCCGCAACGGGCCCCGATCCGCGGACGATCGTGCCGATCGTGCCGATCGTGCCGGTCGCACGGGATGCGGAAGATGCGCGCTCTGCGGCGTGTTTCGGGCTAGATTTCATCAGAGGTGACCGACTCGGCGGAGTCTCCATGTCCAGTCGTGATTTGCTCGTGCCAAGCAGCCGTTCTCGGCGGTCGGGTTCGAGGTGCGCGCCGGCGACGCTGCTCATGCTCGTGGTCGCGGCGGGCGCCGCCGCCGCGCCCCCGGCTCCGACCGTCCGCGAGGTCGAGCCCGAACTCTTCTATATGGAGGGCGACCGCGGCGGCCTCGTGCCGGTGCCGGGATTCACCTACCGGGACTTCATGGACCTCGTCCGGGTGCGAGACGGCATCGCCGGCCCGCTGGAGCCCCCCGCGGCGGTGCTCGAGCAGGTCGTGGTGCGGATCGATGCCAGCGGCCTGCGACCACCCGCGGATGCGACCGGCGGCCAATCGGTCGTGACCTGCCCGGCGACCGTCGAGTTCACGATCGCGCAGACCGGCCCCGGCTGGGCGTTGGTGTCGCTGGAGTCGCGGGGCCTCTTGCTCGGGCAGCCTCCGCGGCACGACGGCCCCGGCAGGATGGTGATCGACACCGCGGCCGGCGGCGGCTACCGCGCCTGGTTCGACGCGCGTCCCGAGGCCGATGCCGTCGCGCGGCACGTGGTGGTGCTCGAGGGTCGCCTGCCCGTCGAGGCCGGCGGGTCGTGGGAGTCGTTCAGGCTCGCGGTGCCCCCCGCCGTGGCGTCGCGGGTCGAAGTGGCCAGTGCGCGGAGCGAACCGGACGTGCGGTCGGAGCCGGCCGCCGCCGAGTTCGCGGTCGAGTCCATCGCGGGAGGATCCCGCGCCTCGCTGGCCGGGCTGGCCGGCAACGTGCGGGTGATGATCGCCTCCCCGAATCGCGAGCGGGCCACCGCGGCCGCGACCGAGGCGTTCACCGAGTCGGCGGTGCGGATCGACGGCCGCAACGCCCTCACCGAGGCGACGATCTCGCTGACCAAGCTCGCGGGGGAGGCGGGCCCGCTGCGGATCGCCCTGCCCCCGGGGTCGACGCTCCGCGAGGTGCGGCCCCCGGCCGCCATCGTCGCGCGGGGAGCCACCGCCGACCGGCCCACCGTCGACGTGGCCGCCCCGGTCGATGCGTCGGGCAACGCCAGCGTGTCGCTGGCGTGCGAGCGGCCGGTCGATCCCACGGGAGCGGCCACCTTCGAGCCGATCGGCTTCACCGTCGACGGGATTCCGCCGTGGCGGCAGTGGGGCCGACTGAGCCTGCTGGTCGAGGGCGAGTGGCAGGTGTCGTGGAACGACACGCCCGACGTGCGCCGCGTCGACCCGCCGGCCGCCGCGCGGCGGCCCGGCTTCGTGGCCGCCTTCGCCTACGACTCCGTGCCCGCCGCGGTCTCGATGCGGGTGCGGCCGCGACGCAGCCGCGTGGTGGTCGAGCCCGAGTACCGCTACGAGGTGGGCGGGGCGTGGGTCACCCTCGACGCCCGCTTTCGCGTGGCGGTGCAGGGGGGAGCGATCAACGGCATCACCGTCGCGCTCGACCCCGCCTGGAGCATCGACGGGACGGGGCCGCCCGGCGTCGTCGACGTCGCCGCGGTGGATGCCGGCGGTGACGGCATCATCATCCCCTTCGTGCAGGCCCTGGCGGGTGACGGCGTGATCGAACTGCGGGCGAGCCGTCCGTTGCCACCGGCCGCCGAGCAGGTGGCGTGGCGGCTGCCGGCGCCGCGGGCCGACGTGGTCGGCCCCGCGCTGGTCGTGGTGAGTTCGCGGAGCGACATCGAACTGGTGCCGGACGCCGATGCGATCAGCGGCCTGGTGCGGCAGACCGCCGCGGCGGTCGACGACGCCGATCGCAACGCGCTGGTCTACCGGCTCGACGCGGCGGAGGGAGACTTCGTCGCGGCCAGGCGGTTTCTGCCGCGCCGGGTCGAGGCCGACATGGCGGCCCAGGCGACGATCGGCTCGTCGGAGGTCACCGTCGAGCAGGAGATCCGCCTCGACGTGCTGCACGTGCCGCTCGAGGTCGTCGATCTGGCGATCCCCGCGGCGCTCGTCGATGCCGGATTCGAAGTCCGGCGCGGCGACGAACTGCTCGATGCGGCGGCCGTCTCCGGCGCCGATCCGGACGCCGGCGGGCAGGCCTTCCGCGTGATCCTTCCGGAGCCGCTCCTCGGCACGGGGGAAATCGTGGTCCGTCATCGCCTGCCTGCGCCCCTGGTGCCCCCCCAGGCGACCGTCGTCCTCGACGTGCCCCTCGTCATGCCGCTGGACGCCTCGCTCGGCCGTCAGACCGTGACCGTGGCCGCGGTCGAGCCGCTCACGATCGGCGTGCGCGGAGACGAGTGGCGGCGCGACGTCGGCTCGGCGGGAGGTTCCGCGGCTCAGGTCTGGTCCACGGTCGAGCGGCAGCCGATCGTCCCGCTCGTCCTCTCCACGCGCGTCGACGACGTCGCCCGGAGCCTCGTGGTGGAAGCGGCGTGGCTGCGGACGCGGCTGCTGCCGGGGCAGCGGGAGGACGTGGCCACGTACGTGATCTCCGGCGCCACCGGACCGATCTCCTGCACGCTGCCCGACGAGCCCGACGCCGCCGACGCCCGCGTCGTGCGGGAGGTGCTCCTGGGGGGCGAGCCCGTGCCCGGCGCCGTGCGTCCTGGCGGCCGGGTGGTCGTCGAGACTCCGGAGTCGGATCCGCGGCGTCGCTGGCGGCTCGACATCCGCCGCGTGAGCCCGCGGGATCGCGGCTGGGCTGGCCTCGCCGCCCGCTTCGGACTGCCGGAACCGCTGCCGCTCGCCGCTGCCGCGTTCGACCCGCCGGTGATCGAGCGCCGGTTCTACTGGACGATCCACACCCGGTCCGACGAGCGGGTGTTCGGCATCCCGCGGACGTGGACCTCGCAGCAACGCTGGCGGCCGGCCGCCATCGGCTGGACGCAGGAGTCAGCCGTCGGAGACGCCGAACTCGCGGCGTGGATCGACGCGGTGGCGCTGGGCGGCGACGGTGAGCCGCCTCGGATCGATCCACCCCTCGCGGGCCGCAGCTGCACCTTCGCGGGCATCGGCCTGCCGGCACCCGCCGTCGCGTGGCTGGTTCCCGACTGGCTCGTGCTGCTCGCGTCGTCGGGCGCGGCGCTGGGGCTGGGCCTGGCCGTGGTCTACCGGCCCGCGTTCCGCCGCCTGCCCGTCGTGATCCTCGCCGCGGCGACCGCCGGCCTGCTCGCGGCCCTCGTGCCGGCGGTCGCGCCGCTGGTGCTGCAGGCCGCCGTGCCGGGCGTCGGCCTGGCAGTCGCGGCGTGGGCGCTGCGCCGCGTCACGGAGCGCCGCGGTGGCCCGTCGCTCATGGTCGGCACCGAGCCGCAGCCCGCCAGTTCGTTCGCGCGGACCCGGGGGGGAGCGGCGCTGATCGTCGACCCGGCGGCCGTCGGCGGCTCGTCCGTGGCGCGACCGAGGTCGCCATGAGTCTCAGGCCAGGGCTCCTGGCGTGTCTGGTGGCCGCCACGGCCGGCGCCGCACCTCCGGCGGGCGGGCCGGCGGAGTTCACGCGCGTCCGCGTGCCGGCCGGACGGATGGACCAAGTGCCCCTCGATGGCACCCGCCACGTGCCCATGTCGGCCGCCGCCTTCGATCGCGCGGTGCTCCGGCTGGGAGCCGATCGGACGCCGGCGCCGCGGCCGGTGGTGGCGCTGGCCGGCTACGACGCGGCGATCGACCCCCAGGGGCGGCTCGCCGGCGGGCTCGAGTTCGAACTCGACGCGCTGGAAGCGATGCTCCTCACGCAGGTGCCGCTCGGCAGGCTCGACGTCCGCGAGGCGACCGTGCGGACCGCCGCCGGCGCGCGGCACGCCGAGGTGTTCGGCGTGCCCGGTGGAGACGTGGCCCTGCGGGTCGCCGGCGCCGGCCGCTACTCGTGCCGGTTCGTCTGTCCGGCCGATGCCGCGGGCACGTCGGCCCGGCGGCTCGCCCTCGTCCCGGCGCTGTCATCGACCGTGAGGCTGGCCGTGCCGAGCGGGATGCGGCCCGTCGTCGCGACGCTTCCCGCCGGCGGCGCGGTGACGCTCGAGCGCGCCGGCGAGGCGTGGCTCGCCAGGACCGGCCCCGCCGCCGCGCTGCTGGTGCGGGTGGTGCCCGAGGATGCCGGGCAGCCCCGGTTTCGGGTCTGGACCCGTGCGGCGATCGCCGGCCGCCGGGCCGACGTCGCGGCGCGGCTCGTGCCGGACGAGCCGTGGCTCGACGGTGCGATCGCGCTGGTCGCGGGTGCCGGACTGACGGTCGCGGAAGCCGACGCCCCGGGAGCGTCGCGGCGGCGCGATCGATCCGCCGGGGAGGTGGTCACGATCGCCGTTCCGCCGTGCGTCGTCGGCACCCGGGAGCCGATCGACCTGTTCGCCTCGGCGCCGATCGAGATCGGCCGCGAGCAGCGGCTGCCGATGCTCGCGGCGGCGGCCACCGCCTGGGCGGGGGCCGGCACGACGGTCGTCGTCGACCCGAGCCTGGCGATCGAGGACGTGACCCTTCTGAACGGCAGGATCGTGGATCCGGCGGATGCCGCCGAGTGGCCCGTGCCGGTCCCGGCCGACACCGTGGCGCCGCCCTCCCTGTCGGACGATGGCGCCCGGCCCGCGCTGCTGCATGTCGAATCCCAGTCGGCCAGCGCCACGGTCGCGCTGCGGCTGATGCACCGGCCGGCCGAGGTCGACGTGGCCCGCGTGACCACGGTGGACGTCTCGCCCGGCGCGGTGGTCGGCCGGGCGGCGTGCGACATCAGGATCCGCGCGGGGGAGACGTTCGGCCTGGCCGCGCGAATCGCCCCCGGCTGGTTCATCGATGCGGTCGAAGCGGTCGACTGGGAGGCGGACCCACCGCCGCCGGCCGCCAGCGAATCCCCCGCCGCGGGCCGCGGAGCCGTCGCCGATCCGACGCGGCGGATCGAGTGGCGCGTGGAACGCGGGCCCGAGGCGGCCGAACTGCGGATCGACCTCGCCGAGGCCGCGACGCGGAATCGGGGCCTCGGCCTCCGCATCATCGGACACCGGCGGGGCGTTCCGCTCGGCGAGCGGTTCGTGACCTCCGACATGGAGATGGTCCGGTTCGCGGGCGAGTCGGCCGACGAGGTACTCGTCGACTTCCGGGTGGGTCCGGAGGCGGTGATCGAAGTCGGCGGCGACCCGATCGGGATCCTGGCGGCCGAGGGTCGGCTGGGGCGGCTGATCGAACCCGGTGGCTCGCGGGGGCGGATCCGCGGGGGCGTCAGGTCCGCCGCCCGCGACGCCCGCCTGGTCCGCAGGAGGCCGCCGCTCGACGCCGACGTGCAGGTTCAGGTCGTGGCTCGCGACGGGCAGTTCGCCGAATCCTCGACCTTCGTCTGCCGCTCCGCTGCCGGTGCGATCGACGCGATCGTGGTCCACTTTTCGGAGCCCCTGGGCGACGCGGTGGAATGGACGCTGCTGGAGCCCACGGCGACGACCGCGGTGCCACGACGGCTCGACGCGGCGTCCGACGCCGGGCTGCGGCCGGAGGTCGCCGAGTCGTGGGTGATCGAGTTTCGGCCGGCGGTGGAAGGAGCGGTGACGTTCCGGGCATCCCGGACGCTGCCCTTCCTCGATGCGGTGCCCGCGACGCTCGCCTGGGTCGAGGGGGCGACCGAGGAGCGGGGCACGCTGTTGGTTCGTGGTGCGGGGGGCGTGCGGCCCGCGGTGCTCAATCGCCGGCTCTGGGAACTGCCCCCCGAGTCGGCCGATGCCCGCGACGCCGCGGGGGTGGTGGCCGAGTTTCGCTACGCCGGCCCCGACCCACTGCTCGCCGCCGACCCGGCGGCGGAGATCGTGCCCGTGCCGTCCGCAGAGGCGCGGGCCTGGGCGTGGATGGAACGGACGACGGCCTGGTGTCACGAGTCGGGGGGCACCGAGCTGGAGACCGTGTTCGACATCGAGAATCGTGGCCGCGGGGGGCTGACCCTGAGCGTGCCGCGCGGGGTGCGGGTGCAGGAGGTGGTCGTGGCGGGCGAGCCGGCCGCCTTCGACGGCGGGCCGACGTCGGCCGCCGAGCTGCGGATCGAGGTGCCGCAGGATCGCGTCCGCTGCGAGGTCGTCGTCCGCGGCGTGGCTGCCACCAGTGGCCGCGCCGGCTTCTGGTGGGTCGACCCGGCGCCGTTCGCGATCGACGCGCCGGTGCTCGGGCGAACGGCCGCCGTGATGGTGCCGGCGGAACTCGAGGTCGTGGACGCGGAGTCGGGCGGTGGACCCTCACCGGGCTGGACGACACGGCTGTTCAACGCGGGCTTTTCGTCCGCGTCGGCCGCCGAACTCCCCCGCCAGGAGCGCGTCGGCTTTCGCCGTGTCGAGGCGTCGTCGTGGGGGCGTGGGCGGCGGGTCTGCGTGGTGCGCCGCGACCTGCTGGCGTCGCTGGCGATCCTCGCGGGGCTCGCGACCGCAGCGCTGGCGGCCTGGCTCGCGCCGCGGCGGCTGCTCGCCGTGTCGGTGGCCGGCGGCGCCGCGGCCGTGGCCGCGCTGTGGCTGGATGCCCCGTTGCTCGCGCTGGCCCGTGGTGCCTGGTGGGGCGTGCTCGCGGGCGCCGCGCTCGGGCTCGCGCGACCCGTGCGGCGGGCAGCGCCGCTGCTGGTCGCGACCGCGGGCCTCGTCGGCTCCGGTGGCCGCGCGGCGGAGCCGGAGCCGTATCGCGTCTACGTGACGGAAGACGGCGGCTCGGGCACGGTGCTCGTGCCGGAGCCGCTGTTTCGGATGCTGGCGAGCGATGACGCGGCGGCCGCCGCGGCGGTGGGGGTGCGAGCCTGCCGGGTGGAGGCCCCGCGGTTCGACGAGCCCTGGTCGCTCTCCCTGGACGTGGAAACCGATCAGGGGGGAGTGCTCGTGATGCGGCAGGAGGACGGCGGACGCTGGTCGCCCCCCCGCGACCTCCCTGCGGGCGTCGCCGTCGCGGTCGGTGCCGACGGCGTCGAGGCCCGCCTCGTGGCGTCGACTCCGGGCCGCCGCCGCGTGGTGCTCGAGATCGTGCCCGCGATCGAGCGGCGCGGGATGGTCGAGTCCCGGCGGGTGACGCTGCCGATGGCCGCGGCCGCGACCGTGGTGTCCGGTGGTGATTGCCAGTGCGATCGCGCCGAAGCCGACGGCCCCTGGACACCCGTGAATGCCGGCCCCGACGGCTTCGACGTCTCGCACGCCCGCGCCGCGCGACTCGTGCGCGGCACCGACCCGCGGCACGCGCTCGCCGGCGACGCGGGTGAGGTGGTGAGCCTCAACGAGGTGACCTGGTCCCGGGATCGGGCGCGGCTCCGGGCCCGCTTCGACCTCGACGGCGGCCGGTCGATCGTCCGCGCGGTCGTCGTGCAGGCCGCTCCCGGCCTGGCACCCACGGCCGCAGCGCCGGCGACCCGACTGTCGGAAGACCGGTGGCTCGTCGAGGTTCCCGAGCCGCGGCCGGGCCGCGTCGCGATCGACGTCGATTTCGAGATGCCGCTGGCAAGTCCGGTGGGGCTGTTCGACGTGCCGTTCGCGTGGCTCGAGCGGACGGCGGGCGATTCGAGGACGGTGCGGCTGCGGGCAGACGCGGAGTTCGAGGCGGTGCCCGAGTTTCCCGCCGGCCTCGCGCTGGTGAGGCCGCGCGAGGGCGATTCGAGGGACGCCGTGACGTGGCGCTCCGATGCGACCGCCGGGCCGAGGAGCGAGGTGGGCGACCAGGCGAAGGGGCTGCCCGCCGGCGCGGTGGCCGGGCCGATCACCCGGCCCCGGATCGCCGTCCGGCGGCGGCCAGTCTCCAGCGCGGTGTCGCAGCGGCTCGACCTCGAGTTCGCCGCCGACCAGGTGGGTGCTGAACTCGAGGCGGAGATCGAGTCGCTCGCGGGGCCGCTGACGACCGTTGCGATCGAACTGCCGGCAGACGCGATCGTCGACGGGTGCTCGCTGTGGGAGCGGGCCGGGGAGGAGGATCGGCCGGTGGATGCCGTCGCCACCCGCCCGGCGGCCGATCGGCTGCTCATGATGGTGCAGCGGCCGCGGCCGGGACGATTCCAACTCCGCCTCACGTCGCACATTCCTGCGCCGCCGGGCCCGGGGGGGGCGATGCCCCTGATCCGCTGCGCCTCCCCGGCCGCACCGCTGGCGCTGACCTGGCGGTCGACCGGGGACGTGCGGCTCGACGTGACCTCCGCCGCCGGCGTCGATGGAGACGCCCGTCAGGTGTCGGCGGGAGCGGCGGGTCCGTTGGTCACGGTGACCGCCCGGGAGCCGAACGACGAGCGGGCGGAGGTGCGTGAGCCGGGCCCTGCGCCGTCGGCCCCCGACACGCCGCTGGGCCGCCGCCTCGACGACGCCACGATCCAGGTGGCCCTCGACGGACGCGGCCGGGCGTGGGGGCTGGCCCGGTTCGAGATCGCGGCAAGTCGGCCGCTGGTCACGCTGCGGATGCCGGCCGGCATCCGGCCGTTCGACATCCTCGTCGACGGCCGGGAGGCCCGGGTCGTTCCCGGTGCCGGCGACACCTGGGAGGTGGCGGTGCACGACATCCGCTGGCCGCGAACCCTGCTCGTGGTGTTTGCCGGCGACGTCGGCGGCCGCCTGGAGCGGGGCGACGCCGTGAGGCTCGATCCGCCGCGGATCGACGCCGCAACCGGTGGCGAGGTGCTCTGGGCGATCGATGCTCCGGACGGCATGCGGCTCCGCGCCGTCGCTCCCGCCGTGCCGCTCGACGGCACGCAGTGGGCGGCGCGGCGTGACGAGGCGCGGCGGCGGCTGACGGAGGCATTCGACGCGGCCCTCGAGAACGTGGCGGGTCCCGAGAGCGACAGGCTCGCGGCCTTCGCCCGCCGCCGCAGTGCCGGAGAGATGCCGACGCTGGAGTCGTCGTGGGATCGCGGCTTCAACTCGGCCGTCACGACGCGGGCTCGGCTGTTCGTCGCCACGTCCGGTGACGGCAGCCTGACCGTGCGGGCCGCGCCGGCGGTCGATCCGACGACCGGCGCGCGGGCCGCCGCCACCGTGGCGCTGCTCGCGGGCCTGGCCCTGGCCGGCGTCGCGGTCCTGCGGTGGCCGGAGTGGTGTCGCGCGGCCGTCCGGTCCGCGTGGCCCTGGGGCCTGGCGTGCGCCGGAGGCCTGTGGTGCGCGACGCTGCGCCCGGCGCTCCCCGGCGGCGCGATGCTCCTCGTCGCGGCCGTGGCCCTCATGGCGCGGCTGTGGCCGCCGTCGCGGCCCCCGTCGGGGGTGCTCGCGGCGGAAGCCTCGACGCGCACGCTCCTGCGCGGCTGACGCGCCGCCGGGGCGGCAAACAGGGCGGCAAACAGGGCTGACCTGGCAACGGTTGAAAGCGGTATTTCCGCCTGCCCGACCCGCCGCTACCGTCCGCCCCCCGTCGATGGCCTGGAACGGATTCCGGGGCGTGCGACTGGTGCATGGAGGCACGGCAGGCATGGCGAAGGGACTCTCACGAGCGGGCCGACGGCTGCCCGCCTGCGGCCGGCTGATCCTGGTGGTGATCGCCTGCCTTCCCGGGCTGGCGTCCGGCGGGATGGCGGCGGCGGCCGGCCACCGGACGGCGAACTTCCTCGTGGAAGCCCCGACCGAGGCCCTGGCCCGCAAGATCGGCGACGCGGCCGAGCAGTATCGGCACACCCTGGCGATCGAGTGGACGGGGAGCCCCCTGCCGCGCTGGAGCCGCCCCTGCCCGATCACGGCGCAGGTCGCCCCGCACCTGGGGGCCGGCGGCGCCACGAGCTTCGTGTTCGACCGCGGCGAGGTGTTCAACTGGACGATGACGATCCAGGGGAGCGAGGAGCGGATCCTCGACTCGGTGCTGCCGCACGAGATCACGCACACGATCTTCGCGAGCCACTTCCGCCGGCCGCTCCCCCGCTGGGCCGACGAGGGCGCGTGCACGACCGTCGAGCATCCCGTGGAGCGGGCCCGGCAGCACCGGATGCTGATCGAGTTCCTGACGACCGGGCGGGGAATCGCGTTTCCGCAGATGTTCGCCATGAAGGAATACCCGGCCGACGTGCTCCCCCTCTACTCGCAGGGCTATTCGCTGGCCCGCTACCTCATCGAGCGGGGCGGCCGGCACAAGTACATGTCGTTCGTCGCCGACGGGCTGGCGAACGAGAACTGGTCGCGGGCCCTGGAGACGCACTACGGCGTGCCGACCGTCGCGCAGATGCAGCAGGTCTGGCTCGACTGGGTGAAGCAGGGCTGCCCCGCGCCGCCGGCGTCGTTGGCCGCCGCGGCGCCGCCCCCGGCGGCCGCGTGGGCGGCCACCACCCGCGGCCAGAGTCCCGACGCGCCAGCGGCCCGCTCCGGGCCCGCGGCCACGGCGCCGGTGGCCACGAGCGCCGCCCGCACGTCGGTCTACGCCCAGGCCCGCGTTGCCGGACCGTCAGCCCAGTCGGACCGCTGACGGCCCCGTCAGCCCGGCCTCACGCCCGTCACCAACAGCGTGATGTGGTAGAAGACCGGCGCGGCGAAGCACATCGAATCGATCCGGTCGAGCACGCCGCCGTGGCCGACCACCAGCGTGCCGTAGTCCTTGACCCCGCGGTCGCGCTTGATCGCGCTCATCGTCATCCCGCCGGCGAAGCCCATCACCGCGATCACGAGGCCGGCGAGCGTGGCCTGCCAGAGCTGGAAGGGGGGCGCCGCCCACCAGAGCGCGGCCGCGAGCAGGGCGGTGCTGGTGGCGCTGCCCAGCAGGCCCTCCCAGGTGCGGTTCGAGCTCACCGCTGAGGCCACCAGCCGCTGGCCGAGCATCCGGCTCCAGACATACTGCATGCAGTCGGCGAACTGCACGAGCAGGATCAGGAAAAACAGCAGCCGGAAGTTGCCCGTGCGGTCGGCGTCGGACGCGCCCGCGATCGGGATCTGCAGCAGGGCCGGGGCGAACGACAGGCAGTAGACGCAGACCACGAGGCCCGCCTGGATCTTCGCGGTCCGCTCCAGGAACCGCTTGTAGTCGCCGGCGAAGGCGACTCGGGCCAGCACGAACAGCGTCGCGTAGACCGGCAGGAACACGCTGAACACGTCGTAGCGGTTGAGCCCCACGAGCACGTAGTGCAGCGGCGTGAACAGGAAGAACACCCAGAACAGCGCCCGGTGGTCCCCCTTCCGCGTCGGCGTCAGCGTGATGAACTCGCGGAGCGCCCAGAAGGAGACGAACCCGAACAGCACCACGGTCGCGGTCGTGCCCAGCCAGAAGGCGGCGGCAAGCACGGTGCAGAGGATCCACCAGCCACGAAGGCGGTTGTTGAAGGCGCGGATCGCGGCAGGGTCGAGCCCCCGGTCCGGATGCCGCTTGAGGAACTGCCCCACGGCCGTGGCCGCGGTGAGCAGCGCCAGCACGCCGGCGACCAGCGCGACGGTGCGGTTGTCGTTCATGCCCCGCTCACTCCTTCAGGGCGAGCAGGGCACGCCGCGCCCGGGCCAGGAAGTCGAGCTTGGCCTCGCCCCGCTCCAGCCACATCGGCGGTCCGAAGCTGATGCAGGAGAGCAGCGGCACGGGCAGGAACTCGCCGCGGGGCAGCACGCGGTTCAGGTTGTCGATGTGGACGGGGATCAGCTCGAGGTCGGGCCTCTTCTTCGCCAGGTAATAGAGGCCGCTCTTGAACTCCCCCACCTCACCCGTCACGCTCCGCCCTCCCTCGGGGAACACGATCAGCGAATGCGTCGTGCCGGCCTCGCGGAGCATCATGTCGACCGGACTCTGGTGGACCTTGATGTCGGTCCGGTCGATGAGGATTGCGTCGAACACCTCCTCGGCGAGCCAGCGGCGGACGAAGCCCCGCGACCAGTAGTCCTTGGCGGCGACGGGGCGGGTGAGCTCGCGGACCGCCTGGGGCAGCGAAGCCCAGACGACCAGCGCGTCGAGATGGCTGGTGTGGTTGGCGAAGTAGACCCGCTGGCAGGTGTCGGGCTGGCTGGCGATCCAGCGGGCGCTCGCCCCGGCGAGCAGCCGCGCCAACCCGGCGAGTCCGAGCCCCGCCACCCGGCACAACGGCGACCTGCCCGACGGCCGCGGCGGGGGCGCGGGCTCCTTGGCGGCGATGTCGGCGGGCGAGAGCATCACGTCATCTTCGACCGGGAGAGCGGAGGCGGTCAACGTGCGGTCCCCGCGGCGACGAAGGGGTTGTGCCGCTTCTCGTGGCCGACCGTTGTCGGTTCGCCGTGGCCCGGAAACACGACCGTGTCGTCGGGCAGCGTGTACAGCCGGCCGCGGATGCCCGCCGCCAGGGTGGCGGCATCGCCGTCGGCGAAGTCGCTGCGTCCCACGCCTTCCCGGAACAGCACGTCGCCGCCGAACACGACCACCGGCGCGACCTCGTCCACGACGTAGACGACGTGCCCGCGGCAGTGGCCGGGGATCTCGACGACCCCGAGGCGGAGGCCGGCGAGGTCGACGCGGTCGCCGTCGTCGAGCAGCCGGTCGGCCGGCGGGCTGACGAGGCTGGCCCCGAAGGCGGCGGAGAGGTTCTCCGCCGGGCTCGTGAGCTTGGTCGCATCGTGCCGGCCGATCAAGATCGGCAGCGCGAGCCAGCGGTTGCGGACGGCCGCGTTGCCGGCGATGTGGTCGGAGTGCCCGTGGGTGAGCAGGATCGCCTCGGGCCGCAGCCGCCGGGCGTCGATCCAGGCGAGGATCGCCGCCGGCTCGAAGCCGGGATCGACCACGAGGCAGCGGTCGTCGCCCCGGCGGAACGCCACGTAGGTGTTCTGTCCGAAGGGCTGCGACTCGATGCAGGCCACCTGGAGCGGTTCGGCGGGCGAAAACAGGGTCGTCGAGGCCATGGGCGGAGGCAGCCGCGGGGGACGAGGCAGGATCCCGAGCATGGTTGCGGGGGCCGTCGCCCACAAGGACGCAGGATTTCCGGCAGGAAAGACCGCATTTCGGGGTCGTAACTGGCATGGCGGCTGCGGCGAACCATCTTTAGACTTCCCGCCCCTCGGCCGATGTCCGGGGAAGGTCCGGTCGTTTGCCCGATGATCCATGGAGGGATCGATGGCTCGCAGCCCGTGGGGCGGAAGGTTTCTCTCGGCGGGGTTTCGCGGCGCCGCCGGCGTGGCCGTCGTCGTTCTCGCCGCGGCCGCGGCACCCGGGCAGGGGCCCGGTCTCGTCCCCAACGGCGACGTCGCCAAGGGCAATGCCACCGCCGCCGAGGCGCAGGCGGTTGCGACCCCCGGCGCACACCCGCTGCAGCCGGCCCTGGAGCTCGCACAGAAGGGGCTCTCGCAGCTCCGCTCCACGATCCGCGACTACTCGTGCACGATGGTCAAGCGCGAGCGGATCGACGGCAAGCTCAAGGATGCCGAGTACGTGTTCGCCAAGATCCGGCACGAGCCCTTCAGCGTGTACCTGTACTTCCTGGCCCCGGACGACGTGAAGGGGCAGGAGGTGATCTGGGTCGACGGCCAGAACGAGGGCAACATGCTCGCCCACGCCGGCAGCGGCGTGCGGGCGATGGTGGGCACGGTCACGCTCAAGCCCGACGGGGCCCTGGCGATGCAGGGCAACCGCTATCCGGTCACCGAGATCGGCGTCGAGAACCTGGCCAAGCGGCTCGTCGAGGTCGCCGAGCACGACAAGCAGTTCGGCGAATGCGAGGTCAACTTCTTCCCCGCCGCGAAGGTCAACGGGCGGATCTGCACGTGCGTGCAGGTCGTGCACCCCGTGCCGCGGCGGAACTTCCGCTTCCACCTGGCCCGGGTGTTCATCGACGACGAATACCTGATCCCGATCCGTTACGAGGCCTACGACTGGCCGCAGGAGCCGGGAGGGCAGCCGCTGCTCATGGAGGAGTACACCTACATGAACGTGAAGGTCAACAACGGCTTCACCGACGCGGACTTCGACACCAAGAACACGTCGTACAAGTTCACCGCGACGAAGTGACCCGAGCCGCGGGCCCACGGTGCCGGCGAATCAGCCTCGCGGCCGGACGAATCAGCTCCGCGGGCGGTCCTCGAACCGCATGTGCTTCACCGACTCCCCCGAGTCGCGGAGCTCCAGCAGCGCGTCGATGCCGATCGCGAGATGCTTCTCGACGAACCGGCGGCTGACGTCGCGGTCGCTCGCCGACGTCTTCACTCCCTCGGGGCTCATCGGATTGTCGGAGACGAGCAGCAGGGCGCCCTTGGGGATGTGGTTCGCGAACCCGACCACGAACAGGGTGGCCGTCTCCATGTCGATGCCGATCGCCCGCGTCCTCACGAGGTAGTCCTTGAAGGTCTCGTCGTGCTCCCAGACGCGGCGGTTGGTGGTGTAGACCGTGCCGGTCCAGTAGTCGTAGCCGTGACGGGCGATCGCCGTCGACACGGCGGCCTGCAGCCGAAACGACGGCAGCGCGGGGATCTCCGGCGGAAAATACTCGTTGCTCGTCCCCTCGCCGCGGATGGCGGCGATCGGGAGGATGAAGTCGCCGACCTTCGTCTTCTTGAGACCCCCGCACTTGCCGAGAAACAGCACGGCCTGCGGGTTCACCGCGGACAGCAGGTCCATGACGGTGGCCGCCATCGCGCTTCCCATGCCGAAGTTGAGGATCGTGACGTTGTCGAACGTGGCCGACTGGATCGCGAAGCCGTCGCCATCGACGGGAACGCCGAACCGCTCGGCGAAGGCCTCGACGTACTGTGAGAAGTTGACGAGCAGCACGTACGACCCGAAGTCCCGGATCTCCCGGCCGGTGTACCGGGGCAGCCAGTCGCGGACGATGTCGGCTTTGTGCTTCATGGGGGTGGTGCGGGCACGTCACGGCCGGGGAAGGAGGGCCGGCCACGCGGCGTCGAGCCGGTCCCGGGTGGGAAGATCGATCGGCGTGCCCGGCACCAACGATACCCGCGGGTCGAGGCCCCGGTTCCAGGCGAAGAGCGCCCGGTACATGCGGCCGTCGCCGTACACGCGTTCCGCGAGCGACCACCACGAGTCGCCGGCGGCGGCCACATAGGCCGACCCCGGCACCGGGGCGGGGATGGCCACGGGCTCAGGCAGCGCGGTGCGGAAGGCCGGGGGAGGCGAGGCACCTGCTGCTTCGGTCGGCAGTTCATCGACCGCAGGCTGCGCGAATGCGGTTCGCGAAACAAACGGATCGCGGGCAGGCCCGGCGGCCGACGCCTGCACCACCCGGACGCCGTCGGGTGCGCGGAGGACGGCCGGCGGTGGCGGTTCGGATGGCGAAACCGGGTCGACGGCGAGGTGCGGAGGCTCCACCAGATCCCGTGAGTCCGTCTCGGCGACATCCGCGTGGATGTCGGGGCCGGCACCGGCCGGAGGGCGGGGGACGAGCAGTTTCATCGACAGCACGCCGACGAACACGCCCATCAGCGTGGCCAGCAGGCCGAGGAGGAGTTTCGCTTCACGTCCCATGCGCGCGCTTCGGGAGCCCGGTGGAAGGGCGGGAGTGTCGTGAATGCCGGGCTCCGTCGCCAGATCGCCGCCGGCCGCCGGCCGCTTGCCGAGACTGCCTAGTCTGCCGCCACGGTGGGGGCCGCGAGCCGTGCGCCGCGGAGTTTTGCCGAGCGGCTGCGGGGATTTCGCGCGACCTCCTCCGGCGTGGCTTCGAGCGGGGATCGCGTCAGGCTCTCCCAGACCTGGCGGTTGCGAAAGGCCTCCTTCACGAGCCGGTCTTCGAGCGAGTGAAACGAGATCACCGCCAGCCGGCCGCCCGGGGCGAGTCGCGTGGGGATCCGCTCGAGGGCGATCCGCAGGCTCTTGAGTTCCTGGTTGACGGCGATCCGCAGGGCCTGGAACGTCCGGGTGGCGGGGTGGATCCGCGGCGGCGGCTTCTGCCGGGGCACCGCGGCCGCGACCACGCGGGCCAGGTCGCGTGAGGTGCGGATCGGCTCCCGCTCGCGCACGTCGGCGATCCGCCGGGCGATCCGTCGGCTGAACCGCTCCTCGCCGAACTCGTAGATGATGTCGGCGAGCGTCTCGGGCCGGAGCCGATTCACCATCCGCCAGGCGGGCTCGCCCTCGGTGGGGTCGAAGCGCAGGTCGAGCGGGCCGTCGGAGTCGAACGAGAACCCGCGGGTGTCGTCAGCGAGCTGGTCGCTCGACAGGCCGACGTCGAGCAGCACGCGGTCGACGCGGTCGATCCCCAGGGCATCGAGGGCTTCGGGCAGGTCGCAGAAGTTGGCCTGGGCGAAGCGGATGGGCCGTCCGGCCAACTCGCGCGCCCCGCGTTCGATCGCAGCCGGGTCGCGGTCGAGGGCGATCACCCGTCCCCCAGGCCCCACGGCATCGAGGAGCAACCGCGTGTGGCCACCGCCGCCGAGTGTGCCGTCGACGACCGTCATGCCCGGCTCGACGGCAAGCAGCGCGAGCACCTCGGCGGGCAGAACGGCGGTGTGGATGCTGGCGGGCATGACTGCCTTCATCCTATCGAGGCGCCGTGGGTGGGAGGGGCCTGGGTGCCAGCGCGCCCGATTCGTCCCAGCTGGCGCCCGATTCGTCCCATTCACCAGTTTCTCATCGTGTCGTCACGAAACGCTCACACGCGGAGCCTTCACTGCGACGTCGATGGCGATGCCGTTGGGGCATGCGGCCGTCGCGATCACCTCCGATCGGCCCATTTTTCGGCCTCCTCAGCAGAATCTGTGGGTTGATTCTGGCTCCGGTAGTTTGCCAAGGACATGAAACAACGCGATTTCAATGCCTTTCGCGGTCCGAAAGCCGAACGCTTTTCTGGTGGTCAGTTTTACGACGCCGTTCAAACCCTCGACAACTCCCGCCGAAATGGTGCCTTTGGCCCGGAACCAGTTGAGGATCAGGTGCCGATGACGCCGCAGGCTCTTGGCGACCTTCTTCATCGGCCTGAGCTTGCTCCGCATGGCCTTGGTGCACCAGGCATCGAGGAACTTTCCGGCCCACGCCGGCCTCACGTAGTCCCAGAACTGCTGAAACAACTCCCGCAGCAGGTGAGCCCGCACGCTCTTGAGGTT